>JBDSAJ010000994.1:0-5669 GCA_039922235.1 Umezawaea sp. | reverse complement strand
GCGTGCCTTCGCATGTGCCCGAGTCCAGCGCGCCCCAAGATCACGCAGCGTCGCGAACCGTTACGCGGAAAGCCTCAGTGCTCGGCCCGGAAAAGCCCGGCCCGGAAAAGCCCAGTCCGGAAGTAGCCAGTGCGGAATGCTCAGTTCGGCGGCAGTGGTTGGGCTCCGCGTTGTGCCAGCAGTTGTTTCATGTAGTCGACTTCGCTGTTCTGCGACTTCAGCATGTTGTCCGCGAGAAGTCGCACCACGCTCTGCCCCGCGTGGTCGGCGGCGTATTCCGCCATCGGCGCTCCGCCGATGTGGTGCCGCAGCATCAGCTGCAGGAAGTAGGTGTCCAGTTCGGTTCCGCTCAACGAGCGCAGCTTCGCCAGTTCCTCCGACGTGGCCATGCCTGGCATCGCGGTCGCGCCGCTGGTCACCGTGCCGCTTGCCGCCGTGCCGCCTGCCGCAGTGCCGGAGTGGGCGTGCTCGGAGGACCCCATCCACTGCATGTGGTTGCCGTCGGGCGACTGCTCCGGGTAACCCCAGAGGAACAGCCAGCCCTTCATGCGGCCGATCTGCTCCAGCTGGGTGCTCTCGATGTCGAACGCCAGCTGGCGGATTTCCAGCGTGGTGGTGCGGTCGCGGGCGATGTTCGCCATCTGCACGCCCTGGAGGTGGTGCGCGGCCATGTCCTGCGAGAAGCCGACGTCCACCGAGTCCCGCTCGGGGACGGAGGCGGCGTCGGAGCCAGGGAGCTTGATCAGCAGGCCGATGGCCGCACCGAGCAGGAGCACGGCGAGCACGGCAGCGGTGATGACCACTGTCCTCGCCAGGGTTGGACCGCTGCTCGGACGGTCGTCCTGGACGTGCTCGGTCGCGCCCGTGTCCTGCTCGGTGTCGGTCATCACGTGATCAGCTGCTCGGCGGGGTGCTGGGGGTGGACGTCTGGGCCGACGGGTCGACGGCCGACGGGTCGACGGGCGCGGTGGCCGGGGGCTGGTTGGCCTCCGAGGTCACCGTGGTGCCGCCGGTCATCGGGATCGCGTCGGGGCCGGGGGCCTCGGCGACGAACGGCGGGGGGCTGTCGACCGGGAAGCCGGACGAGTCGCAGGCCGCGCCGACCTCGGGGTAGGTGTTGGGGTTGCGGCGCAGTGACTGGATGAACTGGTCGATGCGCTCGTCGTCGGCGCTGTCCAGCTTGAGCTGGTGGCCCCAGGACTGGAGGGAGATTGGCTTGTCCAAGCCGGGGTACGGCGACATCTGGGTGTACGGCTGGCCCGAGACGCGGTTCTTCAGCTTGTCGAGGGCGTCGCCGGTGACCTTGTCCGGGTTGTAGGCGACCCACACGGCGCCGTGCTCGAGGCCGTGGACCATGTTCTCGGTGCGGACGGCCGTCGGGTAGACGGTGCCCATGCAGTCGGCCCACACGCCGTCGTGGGGCCCGCCGAAGGGCGGGCTCTGGTCGTAGGCGACCCGCTGGGTGGCCGTGACGTGCTTGCTCGCCTCGTACTCCTTCTTCACGACGCCCGCGATCTTGTCCGACGGGTCCTTGTTCGTGTCGGAGGGAGTCCACTGCGCGAGTGCCTCGGCCTTGGCGTTCTGCGCGTCGATCTTCGAGTACGCGTACCCGAACACGCCGACCGCGAGGGCGACCACGGCGATGACTGCCGCGATGGTGCCCCAGGGCTTGGGCTTGCTCGCCACCACGGACGCGCGTGCTGCCTGCACGCTTCCGCGGTTGGCCTTAGTCTTCTTGCCGCTGACCATGTCCGCCTCAGATCTCGTGTCATCCGTGCACGACGCCGGACGACTGCCGCCGGCCAGTGTAGGGATACGGTGTCTGATCACCGTCAACCGTCGGTGGCAGAGGTGGTTCATCAACAGTTGCCACCTGTCGGCAGTGACCCTGCTCATCCCACCCTCCGGGACGCGTAACCCGGTCGAGACCAGCGCGAACGCTTCCCTAGACTTCTCCGGGTGACTCCCGCTGCGCTCGCTGAACTGGTCCGCGCGACGGCCGTGGACGTGCTGTCCGGCCGTGGCCTGGACGCCGGCACCCTGCCGTCCGCGGTGACCATCGAGCGACCCCGCAACCCCGACCACGGCGACTACGCGACGAACCTGGCCCTCCAGATCGGCAAGAAGCTCGGGGTCGGGTCGCGCGACCTCGCGGGCTGGCTCGCCGAAGCGCTGACCGGCACGGACGCCATCGCGTCCGTCGAGGTCGCCGGACCCGGCTTCCTGAACCTCCGCCTGGCCGCCGACGCGCAGGGCGCGATGCTGCGCGAGGTGCTGGCCGCGGGCGACGCGTTCGGCACCGGCGACGAGCTGGCCAAGATCAAGATCAACCTGGAGTTCGTCTCGGCGAACCCGACCGGCCCGATCCACCTCGGTGGCGCCCGCTGGGCCGCCGTCGGCGACGCGCTCGGCCGGGTGCTGTCCGCGCGGGGCGGTGACGTCACCCGCGAGTACTACTTCAACGACGCGGGCGCGCAGATCGACCGGTTCGTGAAGTCGCTGATCGCCGCCGCCAAGGGCGAGCCCGCCCCGGAGGACGGGTACGCGGGCGGCTACATCACCGACATCGCCGCCGAGGTGATCAAGCAGGAGCCCAGCGCGCTGTCCGCCGATGACAGCGCCGAGGTGTTCCGCCGGATCGGCGTCGGCCTGATGTTCACCGAGATCAAGCAGGCACTGCACGACTTCGGCACCGACTTCGACGTGTTCTTCCACGAGGACTCGCTGCACCGCTCCGGCGCCGTCGGGAAGGCCGTCGAGGCGCTCAAGGAGTCCGAGGCGCTCTACTTCGAGGACGGCGCCTGGTGGCTGCGGTCCAGCGAGTTCGGCGACGACAAGGACCGGGTGGTCATCAAGAGCGACGGCGACCCCGCCTACATCGCCGGTGACATCGCGTACCTGCAGGACAAGCGGTCGCGCGGGTTCGACCTGTGCATCTACATGCTCGGCGCGGACCACCACGGCTACATCGGCAGGCTGAAGGCGGCCGCGGCGGCGCTCGGCGACGACCCGGCCGTGGTCGAGGTGCTGATCGGCCAGATGGTGAACCTGGTCAGCGACGGCAAGCCGGTGCGGATGAGCAAGCGCGCGGGCACCGTGATCACCATGGAGGACCTGGTCGACGCGGTCGGCGTGGACGCGGCCCGGTACGCGATGGTCCGGTCCTCCGTCGACTCGGTGCTCGACATCGACCTCGACCTGCTGCGCAAGAACAGCAACGACAACCCCGTGCACTACGTCCGGTACGCCTACGCGCGGATCGCGTCGGTGCGCCGCAACGCCGCGGACCTCGGCCTCGAGCCGAACGACCGGTTCGAACTCCTCGTGCACGACCGCGAGGGCGACCTGATCCGCACACTCGGTGAGTTCCCCCGCGTCGTGGCCGCGGCGGCCGAACTGCGCGAGCCGCACCGCGTGGCGCGCTACCTGGAGGAGTTGGCTGGCGTGACCCACCGGTTCTACGACACCCCCGAACTGCGGGTGCTGCCCCGCGGTGACGAGGAGGTCACCCCTGCGCACCAGGCGCGGCTCCAGCTCGTGCTGGCCGCCCGCCAGGTGTTCACCAACGGCCTGCGCCTGCTCGGCGTCGCACCGCTGGAGCGCATGTGATGCGCGCGCACCCCGCCGGTCCCCGGCACGCCGACGTGATGACCACCGGCAGCACCGCCGGGAACCGCCCGTCCACTTCGGTCGACATCGCCAACCTGCACCCGGCCGTGTGGCCGCGCAACGCCGAACGCGGTGAGGACGGCGTCGTCCGCTTCGCCGGCGTCGACGTCCGCGACCTCGCGGAGCGGTACGGCACGCCGCTGTTCGTCATGGACGAGGCGGACTTCCGGGCCCGCTGCGCCGAGCACGCCCGCGCGTTCGGCGACCCGACGCTGGTGCACTACGCGTCCAAGGCGTTCCTCAGCGTCACGGTGGCCCGCTGGGTCGCCGAAGAGGGCCTGAGCATCGACGTGTGCAGCGGCGGTGAACTCGCCATCGCGCTGCGCGCGGACTTCCCGGCCGAGCGGATCGCGCTGCACGGCAACAACAAGTCCGTCGCCGAACTGGTCGCCGCGGTGGAGGCGGGGGTCGGCGCGGTCGTGGTCGACTCGTTCTTCGAGATCGCCAGGCTCGACCAGATCGCACGCGAGCGCGGGGTCGTGCAGGCGGTGATGATCCGGGCGACGGTCGGCGTCGAGGCGCACACGCACGAGTTCATCGCCACCGCGCACGAGGACCAGAAGTTCGGGTTCTCGCTGTCCTCCGGCGATGCCGCCGAGGCGGCGCGCCGCGTGCTCAAGGCCGACGGCCTGCGGCTGACCGGCCTGCACAGCCACATCGGGTCGCAGATCTTCGACGCCAGCGGCTTCGAGATCGCCGCGCGCCGGGTGATCGGCCTGCTGGCCGACCTGCACGTCGAGCACGGCGCCGAGGCGCTCGAAGCCCTGACCACGGTGGACCTCGGTGGCGGTCTCGGCATCGCGTACACGCCGGACGACGACCCGCCGCCACCCGCCGAGCTGGCCCGCCAGCTGCACAACATCGTGCAGAAGGAGAGCGAGCACGCCGGTCTGCCGATGCCGCTGATCGCGGTCGAGCCGGGCCGGGCGATCGTCGGGCCGGGCACGGTCACCGTGTACGAGGTCGGCACCATCAAGGACGTCGAGCTGGACGGTGGCCACAGCCGCCGCTACGTCAGCGTGGACGGCGGGATGAGCGACAACATCCGCACCGCCCTCTACGACGCGGTCTACGACTGCCGCCTGGTGTCGCGCACCGCGGACCCGGACACGAAGGCCGTGCTGTGCCGCGTCGTCGGCAAGCACTGCGAGTCCGGCGACGTCGTCGTCCGCGACTGCTGGCTGCCCGACGACCTCGCGCCGGGCGACCTGCTCGCGGTCGCCGCCACCGGCGCCTACTGCTACTCCATGGCCAGCGGCTACAACCGGCTGCCGCGGCCCGCGCTCGCCGCGGTGACCGACGGCGAGGCGCGCTTGTTGCTGCGCCGGGAGACCGAGGACGACCTGTTCCGCTTGGAGGTTGAAGGTGCCGGAAGGTAAACCGATCAGTGTCCGACCTATTCGGGTGGCCCTGCTGGGCTGCGGCACGGTCGGCACTGAGGTCGTCCGGCTGCTGACCGACCAGGCCGTGGACCTCACCGCGCGGATCGGCGCACCGGTCGAGCTGACCGGGATCGCCGTGCGCAAGCCCAACAAGCACCGCGAGGTGCCGGAGCACCTGCTCACGACCGACGCCGCCGCGCTCGTCGCGTCGGACGTCGACCTCGTCGTGGAGGTGATCGGCGGCATCGAGCCCGCCCGCACGCTCCTGCTGCAGGCGCTGCGCTCGGGCAAGTCCGTCGTCACGGCGAACAAGGCGC
The DNA here is from genome assembly GCA_039922235.1 of Umezawaea sp. Lineage (GTDB taxonomy): Bacteria > Actinomycetota > Actinomycetes > Mycobacteriales > Pseudonocardiaceae > Umezawaea. Next base: position 301 of record JBDSAJ010000994.1, on the reverse strand, counting down.
TGCTGGCCGAGCACTCCGCCGAGCTGTTCGAGGCAGCCGACGCCTCGGGCGCCGACCTGTACTTCGAGGCCGCGGTCGCGGGCGCGATCCCGTTGCTGCGCCCGCTGCGCGAGTCGCTGGCCGGTGACCGGATCACCCGTGTGATGGGCATCGTCAACGGCACCACCAACTTCATCCTCTCCGGCATGGACGCGACCGGCGCCGGCTACTCGGAGACCCTCGAGGAGGCGGCCCGGCTCGGGTACGCCGAGGCGGACCCGACCGCGGACGTGGACGGCTTCGACGCCGCGTCCAAGGCCGC
>JBDSAJ010000993.1:0-4037 GCA_039922235.1 Umezawaea sp. | reverse complement strand
AATGCCAGTAAGTTAAGGCCGCTCAAGATCAACACGTAGCCAGGCGACCTGCACGTGCGCGGCATCGGAAGATCAACTTGGATGCTTAACTTACTGGCATTGAGTCAAATCGGCCACAGCACGCTGAGACCAGCGCCGCCTATCGAGCCACCCGAAACGAAAGCGAACCACCGAAAACAGAACCCAAAAACAAAAGATCAAAACCGCCGAGCAGCCGCCGGAGACCGCCGCCGAGGCGCCGACAAGAACCGCCCATACCTCACCTCAGGCAACTCCTGCTCCCCCAACTCATACCGATGCACCACCCCGTCATGCCTCCACCCATGGGCCTCATAAAACTCCCGACTAGGCGTATTCTCCTGAAACACCCACAGCACCGCATACCGAAACCCGTGCTCCAACAAATGCCGCACAGCAGCCTCGTGCACCGAATGCCCAGCCCCCGTCCCCAAAAAACGAGGATCGGCATAAATAGCCGTCATCTCGCCCGTGTGCAGGTCAGGGTGTGCATCCCCGACCTCCCGCACCCCGTCCACGGCGCAATAGGCCCCAAGAACCCCATCCTCCCCCACAGCCACGAACACGGCCGACGGAGAAGGCAGGGCCAGCACCCGTGTCCACCCTGGCAACCTGCTCTCAGGCAGCATCCGATCAAGCACGGGGTCGGAGACGATTCCCCGGTACGCGTGCTGCCACGCGGCCACGTTGATCCTGGCGATCTCCGTGGCGTCCTCCGGGCGCGCCGTCCGGACGGTCCACTGCATAGCAGGCAGCGTGCCGCACGGGAGCCGTCACCGCTAGCCATTCGGATGTCCCGCCCACCACCCAGGCGGGAAACCCCCCGAAAGTCGCACGCTCACCCGAGGTGCCTGGACCACCACTCCAGCACCGCGTCGAACCGCTGGTGGCGGTGCCTCGGCTTGCCGGATCGCGTCAGCTCGTGCCCCTCACCAGGGAAGATCAGCATCTCCGCCTCGACGCCGTTGCGGCGCAGGGCGACGAACATCCGCTGTGCCTGCTCCAACGGGCACCGCCAGTCGTGCTCGGAGTGCACCACCGCGAACGGCATCGTGATCTTCTCGGCGTACGTCAGCGGGCTCATGGCCTGCTGCCGCGCCGGGTCGACCCCGCAGTACGCGTCGGCGAAGAACCAGCCGATGTCAGAGGACCCGCCGAACGAGTCCCACGCGTTGACCGCCCGCTCGCTCCACGCCGCGCGGAACCGCTCGCCGTGGTGCGCGGCCAGCCAACTGGCCATGAACCCGCCGTAGGAGCCGCCCATGACCCCGACCCGGTCGCCGTCCAGCTCTGGCCGGGCCAACGCGGCGTCGAGCACCACGAGGACGTCGTCCACGTCGATCGTGCCGAACCCCCCGACGACGGCCTGCCCGTGCGCCTGCCCGTAACCCGCCGAACCGCGCGGGTTGGGCAGCACGACGGCGTAGCCGGCGCTGGCGTACACCTGGGCCTCGTCGAAGAACCCGCGAGCGTGGTACATGAACGGCCCGCCGTGCACGACGAGCAGGACCGGGTGCGGTCCCTCGCCCTCCGGCAGCAACAGGAACCCGTGCGCGGGATGCCCGTCGGGAGCGGTCCCGGTCAGCTCCACCGACCGGTGCACGCCCGCCGCGCGCAGCGGTGCGCCGAAGTCCGTCAGCACCCCGGTCCCGACGAGTTCGACCTCGCCAGGGTTGTCCGAAGTGGACACCACGGCCGCGATCCGGTCCCCGGACACGCCGAACGACTTGACCTCGGATTCTTGCCCCGCAAGGACTTCCAGGTCCGCGAGCACCGCACCGGACGCGTCCAGCGGCACCCGCCGCAGCTCGACCGCGCCCCGGTTGCGCACCGCGACGACCACACCGGACTCCGTGGGCACGGCCTGGCCCGCCGCCCGCTCGCAGTCGACGGTCTCCACGTCGGTGAGCCTGCGCGCAACCCCGTCGGTGAACGCCCAGAGCCCCAGGTTGCGGGCGACGGAGTGGATACCGGTGAACTCGCCGCCGTAGAAGTAGAGCGTGCCGTCGGCCGCGTGCACCGGGAGCGCGGCGCTGCCCTCCGTGCGCACCAGCAGCGTGGGCGCACCGCCTTCGACGGACACCGCGTACAGGTCGCTGTGCAGCGATTCGGAGGCGCCCAGGTCGCGGTCGGCCACGAACACCAGCGCCGTGCCGTCCGGCGTCCAGGCGGGCTCGGCGACGGTGAACGTGCCGTCGGTCAGCTCGACCGGCTTCGCTTCGGGGTCCAGCGCGTCCACGACGTGCAGTCGCAGTTCGCGGTCGCCGAGGAAGCCGACGTCGTCCACGCGGTAGTCGAGCCGGGTGATGCGGCGCGGGGCCTCGGCGTCCGGGGTCGGCGCGTCCTCGCCCTCGACGGCCGACGTGCCGTAGCGACCGGCTTCGGGAATCCGCGCGGTGAACGCGATCCGCCGCGAGTCGGGCGCCCACACTGGGACGCCCGCGCCGAGCGGCAGGTCGGTGACGCGGCGCGGCTCGCCGCCGTCGACGGGCAGCACGTGGACCTGCGGCACAGCGGCCTTGCCGGTCCCGGAGCTGCGCAGGAACGCCACCCAGCGGCCGTCGGGCGACACGCGGGGCGCGAGGTCGAGGTCCCCCCACGTCCAGCGCACGGGGTCGCCACCGTCCAGCGGGACGCGGTGCAGGCCACCCCGGTAGGCGTTGGCGGCCAGGTCGGGGCTCGTCACGGTGACCAGGAGGAGGTCGCCGTGCAGCGCGAGCGGGCCGGGCACGGACAGCAAGTTCAGGTCATCGGGGCGCACGATCGAGCACGTTACCCCACTATTCTTAGCAAGGCTCACGAGCTTTATTGACGATCACACAGGATTGCGGTGCCATGACTCGGATCGTGTTCGCAGGTGGCAAGGTGTTCGACGGCTCCGGCGCGCCAGCGCAGGCCGGTGACGTGGTGGTCGAGGACGACCGGATCGTGGAGGTCGGCACGGGGCTGGACGGCGACCAGGTCGTGGACGCGACCGGCCACACCGTCCTGCCCGGCCTGTTCGACTGCCACACGCACTTCATGTTCGGCGACATCGACACGGTGAAGGCGCTGAACACCCCGTTCTCGCTGCCGTTCTACCAGGCGATCGGCAACATGCGCGCGACGCTGGAGTGCGGCATCACGTCCGTGCGCGACGCGATGGGCGCGGACCTCGGCGTGGCGACAGCCGTGCGCACCGGGCTGGTCGCCGGGCCGCGGATGCAGATCGCCATCAACATGGTGTCGCAGACCGGCGGCCACGGCGACGACTGGATGCCGTGCGGCGTCCACGGGTCGGTGCTGCACCCCGGCATGCCCAACGCGGTCGGCGACGGTCCGGAGGACCTGCGGCGGATCGTGCGCGAACTCGTGCGCGCGGGGGCCGACGTCATCAAGATCGCGACCAGCGGCGGGGTGCTGTCACCGCGCTCGAACCCGCGGCTCGGCCAGTTCCGCGACGAGGAGGTCGCGATGGTCGTCGCCGAAGCCACCGCGGCGGGCATCTCCGTCATGTCGCACGCCCAGGCCACCGACGGCATCAAGGTCGCCGCGCGCAACGGCGTCCGCTCGGTCGAGCACGGCGTGTTCCTCGACGAGGAGGCGGTCGAGCTGATGCTGGAGCACGGCACGTGGCTGGTGCCGACGCTGACCGCGCCGCGAGCGGTGCTCAAGCAGATCGCCGACGGGATGACGGTGTCCGACCAGATCCGGGACAAGGCCATCAGCGTGGCCGCGCGGCACGACGAGTCGGTGCGGATGGCCGTCGCGGCGGGCGTGAAGATCGCGATGGGCTCGGACTCCGGCGTCGGCCCGCACGGCTACAACCTCGAAGAACTGCCGCTGATGGTCGCGAGCGGGATGACCCCCGCCGCGGCGCTGCACGCCGCGACGCGGTCCGCGGCCGAACTGCTCCGCGTGGACGGCGACCTGGGCACCCTCGAACCGGGCAAGAAAGCCGACCTGGTGCTGGTGCACGGGGACGCGGAGGAGTTGGCCGCGCGCAGCGGCGCAGAACTCCGCAAGGCCGTTCGAGGCGT
>JBDSAJ010000992.1:0-17366 GCA_039922235.1 Umezawaea sp. | reverse complement strand
ACCGCCAGGCCCCAGTTGAACGCGAACCGCTGCGCACCACAATGGGACCGCAGCGCGGCTTCCTGCCCCGCGGTCGGGTCGAGCGCGTACCGGTACGCCTGGATCACCATGGCCATGACGCCGTCACCGTAGCGTCCGGCACCGACACCGCTTCCCACCGCCACGCATGGACGCTCACGGGTGCGGGTATTCGCTCACGTCCCACCCAGCAGTTGCGTACTCCCACCTCCGCCAACCGTAGAGTCGGGGGAGGTGGGAGGAGAAGAAACAGGAAGAGTTCGTGGTGAGGGCCGACCGCGATCAGCCGACCTTCGGCACCGCCCGCAGCGCGAAGTGCAGGTAGGTGGTGTCGCCGACCGGGTAGAACACCAGCGGCAGCCACACGTCGTCCTCGTGCGAACGGCCACCGAACAGGGTCTCCGACACCGGCACGAAGTCGAGTTCCACCGGTGGCAGGATGTCGGCCGTCTCGCCGAGCCACCGGTAGCTCATGTGCAGCACGCCGTCCCGGTCGGTCAGCTCGAAGTCGAGTCCCTCGCTGCGATAGGTGCCGAGGTACTGGGTGAAGTCGACCTCCGCGGGTGTCTCGGATGGCGCGAACCGCTGCATCTCGACGTCCGCCAGGTCGGCCAGGAGTTCCCCGACCACCGTCCCGTACAGCTCGTCCGCGTCGCCGCCGTTGGTGAGCAGCGCGACCGCGACCCGCACCCCCGGCACCACGAGGAGGTAGGCGTACTGCCCGAACGTGGCCCCTGCGTGGCCGAACACCGCGCCGCCCGGCCAGTCGAACAGCTCCCAGCCGAGCCCCCAGTGGCTCGGTCCGCGCCAGCGGTTCGGCACCTCGACCTCGGGGTTCGTCATCGCCTCGACGCCCTGCGCCGACAGCAGCCGCGTGCCGTCCGGCGCGAGGCCGCCGTCGAGGTGCAGCCTGCCGAACCGGACCACGTCCGCGGCGGTCGCGCAGATGCCGCCCGCGGGCCCGGCCGAGCGCGACAGGTTCCACACCTGAGCCGGGACCCGCTCCTCCCCCGGCTCACCGAGGTGGCCCATGGCCGCCCGGAACCGCAGCACCTCCTCGGGCAGCGTCATGGTGTGCGTCAACCCCAGCGGCTCGATGATCCGCTCGCGCAGCGCGGTGTCCCACACCTGCCCGGTCACCACCTCCACGACCCGGCCGAGGATCTTGTACCCGCTGTTGCAGTACGACATCGTCGCGCCCGGCGCGTGGTTCTGCCGCAGGCCGGCGCACGCTTCCACGTACTTGGCCACGCAGTCGTCGCCGCGGCCGGTGTCGTGGAAGAAGTCGCCGTCGATCCCGCTGGTGTGGTTCAGCAGCTGCCGCACCGTCACCGACTTCGTGGCCTCCGCGTCGGCCACCGCGAACTCCGGCAGCACCGTCACGACCGGCGCGTCCAGGTCCAGCTCACCCTCTTCGGCCAGGCGCACCACCATCATGGCGGTGTAGACCTTGCTGATCGACCCGATCTGGAACACGGAGTCGACCGTCGTCGTCACCCCTGTTCCCCGGTGGAGCACGCCGGTCGCCAGCTCGTGGATCTCCCCGTCCGCCAGCACCGCGAGCACGGCGCCCGGAACGTGGTGGGCACGTGCCTGTTCGTCGAGCCTGGTCTGCCACCGCGTGTGATCGAAGGTCATCGGTTCCCCCTGTCTGGATGATCTCCTCCAGCGTGCCGGCGAACTCGATGATCGGGTCGATGAATGCGGCATTCGACACAAGTCGTCCAGCCGTGGAATCGAAACGTCAACACCGCTCCCGGTGCTCCCACATCCTGAGCGGATCCCGTCAGCCCTTGGCCGGGCGGCGGCGGGGTGCCAGCATCGGTGCCATGTCCCAGGCAGCCGCGCTGAGCACGCGCCGTCACGTCGACCTCCGTCGACAGGCGAGCGCGATCTGTGCGGCGTCCGGTCGGCCCGCCTGATCGTCCATCCACTGTGGACAGGATCCTCGCGAGCACGATTTCGTTGCGCTCGCTGAGGAAGTGACCACCCGCCCGAACGGGAGGGACATCGTGCACCAATCCCAGCGCGTCCTCGTCGGCGACGGCAGGCGCACCTCCAACGCCCGCCCCACCGCCATGCAGGTGACCCTATCGAACACCTGAGCGAACCCGTCAGCAGGGTCGGAACACTCACCACATCGACCCCACACCCACTCAACCGACACCCAAGCGCAACAGTTCAACACCCCGTGACCCGGCAGCCGCACCTCGACCTTCGTCCGGGTGAGGAGTTCGCGGTGTCCGAGTGAGGGACTCGCGGACGGGGAACTCCGGGGCGGAACTGTTCGCGATGACGAGGAGTGCGCATGAGCGAGCCAACCGCCCAGTCCCACGCCGACGAGGTTCGCAAGGTCGCCGGACTGGCATCGGACATCCGCATCGGGATGCTGACCACGGTCGACGACCTCGGCAGGCTCATCAGTCGACCGATGGCGCAGCAGGAGGTCGAGTTCGACGGCGACCTGTGGTTCTTCGCCGAGCGGGACTCGCGCAAGGTCGCGCACGTCGTCGCCCGGCCGGAGGTGTCGGTGACGCTGACGTCGAAGGACACCTGGATCTCGATCTACGGCACGGCGGAGCTGGTGGACGACCCGGCCAAGGCCCACGAGCTGTGGAACAGCTGGGTCGAGGCATGGCTGCCGCAGGGACCGGACGACCCCAACGTCGTGCTGGTGAAGGTGACCGCGTTGTCGGCCGAGTACTGGGACACTCCCGGCGGACGCATCGCGTCGGTGCTGAGCTTCGCCAAGTCGAAGATCAGCGGCGAGCGGTACGACGGCGGCGAGCACGGCACCGTCGACCTGTGAGGAGGCCCCGGTGTCCCGGTGAGGGACGCGCGGGTGGGAATTCTGTTGCAGGCAGGGCGAAGGCCCGCGTCCCCGGTGGGACGCGGGCCTTCCGCGGTGGTGGGCGTGCGTCAGTCCTTGAAGACGTCCTTGATCTTCTCGCCCGCCTGCTTGAGGTTGCCCTTGGCCTGGTCGCCGTGTCCTTCGGCTTCCAGCTCTTCGTCGTCGGTGGCGCGGCCAACGGTCTCCTTGGCCTTGCCCTTGAGTTCGTCGGCCTTCGCGTCGATCTTGTCGTCAGTACCCATGTCCGGTGGGTGCCCGACCCCCGCTACCGCCAAACCGGGGAATCACCCGCGGATTTTCGGGTACCCGGCCCGACGTGGACACGACAGCGGCTCAGCAATCCCTTTGGCTGGAAGCGATGCCCGAGCGCGAGCGCCCGGTCTTGCGCGGCGAGCACATCTTCGACGTCGCCGTGGTCGGCGGTGGCATAACGGGGCTGACGACGGCGCTGCTGCTCAAGCGGCAGGGGCTCGCGGTGGCCGTGGTGGAGGCCGACCGGATCGGCGGTGGGGCGTCGGGCAACAACACCGCCAAGGTGACGGCGCTGCAGTCCACCGTGTACTCGAAGATCGTCGCCCGGCACGGCGAGGGGACGGCGAAGGCCTACGCCGACGCGAGCCAGTCCGGCGTGGCGCTGCTCGCCAGGCTGGTCCGGGAGGAGGGCATCGACTGCGGGCTGCGGCACGCCCCCGCGTACACCTTCGCGTTCGGCCCGGACGAGGTCGACGCCATCGAGGACGAGCTCGCGGCGGCACGCGCCGTCGGCCTGCCCGTCTCGACCGACGCCGACCTGGACGTACCGTTCCCCGTGCACGCCGCCGTGCGGCTCGACGACCAGGTCGCGCTCCAACCGCTGCGCTACGTGCAGGGCCTCGCCGACGCCGTGGACGGCGACGGTTCCGCGGTGTTCGAGCACAGCCGCGTCGAACGGCTGCACGACGGCGCCCCGTGCCGGGTGCACACCGCGGAGGGCGTGGTGTCGGCCGGGCGGGTCGTGGTCGCGACGCACTACCCGGTCTTCGACCGCGGCCTGTACTTCGCCCGTCTGGAGACGACCCGCTCGTACTGCGTCGCGGTGGAACTGGCCTCTGGCGAACCTACGCGCGGGCTCGCGATCAGCGCCGGCTCCCCGTCGTGGTCGCTCAGCTCCTACGGGGACCTGCTGATCGTGTGCGGCCAGGGGCACCCGACGGGCGACCCGGCGGGCGCGCCGTACGAGCGGCTGGAGGCGTTCGCCCGCGAGCACTGGGACGTCGGGCGGATCACCCACCGGTGGTCGGCGCAGGACCCCACCTCCTACGACCAGCTCCCGATGATCGGCCCGTACCTGCCCGGCTCGGACCGGCTGCTGGTGGCGACCGGGTTCATGAAGTGGGGCCTGGCCACGGCCACGTTCGCCGCCACGATCCTCGCGGACACCGTCGCCGGCACCCCCAACCCGTGGGCGGCCGTGTTCAGCCCGCACCGGGTGTCGCTGAAGTCGCTGCCGGACCTGCTGAAGCTCAACGCCTCCACCGGGCTCGACCTGGTGAGCGCGCGGATCACCCCCGCGGACGCCACGTCCAGCGAGCACCTGCCTCCGGGGCAGGCCCACGTCGTGCGCGACGGGCTGGGCAAGATGGGCGTCTACCGCGACCGGTCGGGCGCGCTGCACGGCGTGTCCCTGCGCTGCACGCACCTGGGCTGCCTGGTCGCGTTCAACGCGGCCGAGACCAGTTGGGACTGCCCGTGCCACGGGTCGCGGTTCGACGTGGACGGTGGGGTGCTGGAGGGCCCCGCCACCCAGCCGCTGCCGCGCCGCGAGGCCAGGTAGTGACCGGAAGCACAGCGAGAACCGGTGTCGCACTGGGTACCCCGCCGCGATGACCACACCGATTTCCGTGGAAGAACGCCGAGCGCGAGACGTGCTGCTGGCGCTGCGCCTGATGGGCCAGAACAGCGAGGGCTTCGACGCGCTGCTGCTCGCCCTGCGCGAGGAGCCGCACCTCTGCGCGGTCAAGTAGCGAGTGGTTCGTCCCGTGCGCGGCGGGTATCCCGGTGCCATGGTCAGCATCGGGTACTTCCTGTCGTGCGAGGAGTTCGGGCCACGTGAGCTGGTCCGCCAGGCGAAGTGGGCCGAGGCGGCGGGCTTCGAGCGGCTGTGGATCTCCGACCACTACCACCCGTGGAACGGCGAGCAGGGCCAGAGCCCGTTCGTGTGGTCCGTCATCGGCGCGCTGTCGGAGGCCACGACCCTGCCGATCACCACGGCCGTCACCTGCCCTACCGTGCGCATCCACCCCGCTGTGATCGCGCAGGCCGCCGCGACGGCCGCGGTCCAGTGCGAGGGCCGGTTCGCGCTCGGCGTCGGCTCCGGCGAGGCGCTCAACGAGCACATCTTCGGCGACGCCTGGCCGCCCGCGCCGGTGCGGCAGGAGATGCTGGAGGAGGCCGTCGAGGTCATCCGGGCACTGCACACGGGCGAGGAGGTCGACCACCACGGCGAGTTCTACACGGTGGAGAACGCCCGCGTGTACACGCTGCCCGAGCAGCCCGTGCCCATCTACGTGTCCGCGTTCGGCCCGAAGTCGGCCAAGCTCGCCGCCCGCATCGGCGACGGCTTCTGCAGCACCAAACCCGACGCCGAGCTGATCGGGACCTACCGCGAGGCGGGCGGCGAAGGCCCCGCGCAGGGCGGGTTCAAGGTCTGCCACGCGCCGAGCGAGCAGCAAGGCGTGGAGACGGCGCTGCGGCTGTGGCCCAACGAGCACCTGCCCGGCGAGCTGGCGCAGGTGCTGCCGACGCCGAAGCACTTCGAGCAGGCGTCCACGCTGGTGACCGCGGAAATGGTGGCCGACGTGCTGCCCACCGGCCCGGACCCGAAGAAGTACCTGGAAAGCCTGCGCCAGTACGACGAGGCGGGCTACGACGAGGTGTACGTGCAGCAGATCGGACCGCGCCAGGAGGAGTTCTTCGAGTTCTGGCAGCGCGAGGTCGCCCCGAACAGGTGACGGTCTCGAGTGGTTGGCGCCGTCGGAACGTGGGTAACTGGCGGCCATGGGTGAACGGGTGCGCGGCAGGCGGCCTGCCGGGGTGGACGACGCCACGGTCGAGGCCGTCGGCGCGCTGACCGAGGCGCTGGAGACGGCGGAACGGGCCCGCGGCAGGCTGTTCGACTTCCACCAGCTCTCCGGCAGCGCCGACGCGAAGGCCTGCCGGGCGGCGGCGATGCTGCGCGACGCGGGCCACACCGCGCTCGCCGAGGAGCTGGAGCGGGACCTGATCGGGCGCAACGTGGTGCCGGGCCGGTGGACGTTCCAGCTAGTCGAGGACTACGACGACGGCTATCACCGCGCTTTCCGCGACTGGGAGCGGCGCGTCCGCGACGAGCTGCTCGGCGGCGTGCGGCACGTCTTCGAGGCGGAGCTGAAAGAGCGCAACACCACGGCGGGCGCACCGGGCCAGCGGCTCGAACCGTCCGACTGATCCGCCAACACCGAGGAGAACCAGTGGTCAACGTGGAACGCACCTTCACCGTCGGCAGGCCCGTCGAGGTCGTCGCCGAGTACCTCAAGGACTTCGCCAACGCCGAGCAGTGGGACCCCGGCACGGTGACGTGCACCCGGATCGACGACGGACCCGTGCGGGTCGGGTCGACGTGGCACAACGTGTCGGAGTTCAAGGGCAAGGAGACGGAACTGGACTACCGGCTGGAGCGGCTGGAGCCGAACCGGCTGACGTTCGTCGGCGAGAACAAGACCGCGACCTCCACCGACGACCTCACCCTCGCTCCCGCGGGCTCCGGCACCGAGATCACCTACCACGCGCACATCGTGTTCCACGGCCTCGCGAAGGTCGCCGACCCGTTCCTGAAGTCGGAATTCGAGATGCTCGGCGACGCGGTCGTGCTGTCGATGACCGAGGCGGTAGAGGGACTTCCCCCGACACCGGGACCCGCCTAGGGCCGGTCCGGGTAAACTGCGCCGGTGCGCATGGCGGCCGTTCGTACCGCCGTGGGCCCCCCGTAGCCGTCCGCGTCGAGCCGGGCTTGGGCCGGGTGCTGTTCCCTGGACGTCGACGGCTGTGGAGTGGAGGCGCGCTGATGAGGTCAGGAGCGGCGCGCGGGCACGAGGGCTACTTCCACGAGACGGCGTTCTACGGCTCCGACGAGGAGTTCGTGTCGCTGGTGGCGCCCTTCGTGCTGGAGGGCGTCGCGGCCGGGGAACCGACCCTGATCGCGTGCGGCGACACCAACGAGAAGCTCCTCCGGGGTGCGCTGGCGCACGCCGGCACCGGGATCACCTACGTGCCCGCCGACGACCAGTACGCCCGGCCGACCAGCGCGATCAAGCGCTACCGCGAGGTGTTCGCCGACCTCACCGCGTCGGGCGCGCGGCAGATCCGGGTGATCGGCGACGTCCCGCACCCCGGTGTCGGCGTCCCGTGGGACTCGTGGGCCCGCTACGAGGCGGTCGTCAACCACGCGTTCGACGAGTTCCCGCTGTGGGGCCTGTGCCCGTACGACACCCGCACCACGCCCGCCGCGGTGCTCGCCGACGTGGCGCGCACCCACCCGCGCATCACGACCGCGGACGGCCACCACCTGGTCAACACCCGGTTCCAGGAGCCGTCGGGCTTCCTGACCACCCGGCCGGGCCCGGTGCCGGACGTGCTGGAGGCGCGGTCGCCGTCGGTGGAACTGCTGAACCCGGAGCCCGTCGACGTGCGCCGCGTGGTCCGCGAGGCCGTCGCGGGCACCACGCTGTCCGAGGACGAGGCCGAAGACCTGGTCTTCGCCGCGAGCGAGGCCGTGACGAACGGGCTGAGCCACGGCCGTCCGCCGGTCCGGTTCCGGCTGTGGGCCGACCGGAGCCACGTCGTGCTGACCGTCACCGACCAGGGCTCCGGCCCCGCCGACCCGTCGGTCGGCCTGCTGCCGACCACGCGGACCGCCACCGCGGGCCTCGGGCTGTGGCTGACCTACCAGACGTGCAGCTACGTCACGCTGGCCCGCGACGACGAGGGGTTCACCGTCCGCGTCGTCGCGGGCCCACCGCTGCTGGCAGGCTAGTACCGGGACGCAGCCCTGACAGGGCACCGATCGACCGCTGAACTGCGGATAAGGACCCGACCGCCTGTCACATTCGAACCTTCTTCCCGTCGCGTGCGTTGACCTCTTCGCACGAGCGCCCATTCGACAGGGAGTACAGGTGACCTGGAATCGTAACCGGGTAACGATTGGAGGTGGTCGAAGTGCGAGTCGTAACAATGGCGATCAGCGATTCGATGGCACCATCGGACAGCACGATCAGGAACCAGCCGAGGATAGCGTCCTCACCGCAGGCCGCAGGTGAGCCATGATTTCGCACGCTCTTTGCCCGGAGGGCCGATGACCGTCTCATCCACGTCGCTGATGAACGAGTTGCGAGCACTGTGCCGGGGCCAGGGCGTGCAGGCGCCCGGAATCGACAAACAGGTCGGCCCCGCGCTGCGCGAGGTGTGCGGAATCAGCCCGTCCGACGGCCCGGAGGCGGTCCGGACGAAGGTCGGCCGCTGGGTCGCGGACATCGTGGAGGAGTTCCCGGCCGACCTGAGGCTGGCCGTGCTCGCGCCGCTCGGGCTGCACCCGGAGGCGCGGTCGCGGTTCCTGGCCGAACGCGTCGCCTGGCTCTCAGGGCTGTTGGACCGGGGTTCGAGGACGGTCCGCCGTCGCATCGAAGTCGGCCTGACCCGCCTCGTGGAGGCGGCGCTGGAACCGGCAGTCCTGCCGCTCCCTCTCCCGCCGCCCGATCCCGAGAGCGGCTGGCACGTCAGCGACTTCGACGCCCTGCTGCGCCTGGATGGCCCGACGCCGACGTGCACCGAGCGGCGCACGATCCACGCCGACCGCGACGGCGTCGAAGAGATCGACTGGTCTATCACCCTGCCCCCCGCCTCGGAGGACGGCGTGCCCGGTGACCTGGACGTCGAGGTGCTGCACGGCGTGGAACTGATCTCCTCCGCGCGGCCCGCGCCCCGCCGCTTCCTGCTGCACCTGCGCCTGCCCCGACCCCTCCGGACGGGGCAGACGCACCAGTTCTCACTGGAGGTGCGGGTGCCGAGGGGCCAGCCGATGCGCCCCACCTACGTGTTCTGGCCGGAACGGCAGTGCGACCGCTTCCGGCTCGTGGCGCGGTTCGCCACCGACGAGCCGCCCGCCGCGGTGTGGCGCGTCAACGGCGCGTTCCACCGCGACATCGACGACCTGGCCGTGGGCAGCGACCTGCTGGCCGTCAACGCGATCGGCGAGGTCGAGGTCTCGTTCCCGAGCCCCCGCCCCGACCGGGGCTACGGCGTGCAGTGGCTGCCCCGGACGCCGGACTGGCCCGGCGCCCCGGCTCCCCGCACGGCTCCGGACGGGAGCGGCGCGGGGAACCACGTCGCGGGACTAGGCGACGAAGGTGGAAGCGGTAGCGGTGAAGTGCGGCTCCATGACGACACCTCCTTTCCCAGTGGGGAGAACCGCACGAACCGACAGTCGTCACAGCGGAAGAAGGCATCGCGAACCGACGCGGGAATGCAATGAATTCCTCGTGGCCCACTGATTTCGTCCTCCGCTGGCAAAACCCGTTTTCGGGGATCTGCCGGCCCGGCCGTTGTTCTCGCCGATGGGACAACAATGGGCCGGGCGCGGAGACGTTGAAATAGGTTTCCTGTTTCCCCGTTGGAACGGGAAACAGGAAACGGGCGCCGACCAGGGGTGACCCCGGTGCGACGCCCGTGGACTCAGGCGCCCGTGCGGCGCAGCGCCTCCGCGAGGACGGCGTGCGCGCTGCCCGCGTGCGGGAGCCGCCCCTGGCGCACCAGCTCGACCGCATGGTCGAACGGCACCCTGCGCACCCGCGCGGCCCGCCCGCGCAGCCCGACGCCCGCGGTCACCCCGTCCGCGCGGAACAGGTGCTCGACGTGGTCGCACACCACGTCGGCCCCGTGCACGCGACCGATCCGCGTCCACAGCGAGGCGCACAGCCCGGTGCTGTCGGCGAGTTCCCGACGGGCCGCGGCGGCGGGGTCGACGTCCGCCGGGACGACCAGGCCGCCGGGCAGGCGCCACTCGGTGCCCCCGTGGGTGTACACCCACTGGCGGGTGAGCACGACGCGGTCGTGCTCGTCCACGGCCAGCACGGTCACGGAGGCGGGCACCACGACGTGGGTGCGCGTCTCGTGCCCGCCATCCGGCCGAACGACCGCGTCCTGCCGGACTTCGAACACGGGCGAAGAATGCACCACGACGGACGACAAGCGCTGCCACACCGCCAAGGCGTCCATTGGTTCTCTCGGTAGTTCCGCAGTCATGTGATCGATCGAACCACCGCCCACTCGGCGGAAAAGTCGCGGAAAACGGCCAATTGCTGGACATCGCGACGGATTTCCCAGTGGGTAGCGACGCTCACCATTCAGCGGTACGGCCGTCCGGCGACGGCTCCGGGCGCGCACCTCTCGGGGCTCCCCAGGCCACCGCCCGCCTGCCGTGCGGTGCGCGGTGGAACAGGTCGGAAGTCCAGGCCAAAAACACGCCAAAGGCCGGACATCCGGCGTCGCGGGCGGATCGCCGTGCGATTCTGGCCGCACTCGTTCGATCGACGTCCGCACCGGCGGAAGGGATCCGAGCGACCGGGTGGGCGCACCCGCGACCGGTTCCGCCGAACCCGTCGAGGAGCGCCCCGAAGCGCGGCTCCCGCCACCGACCGGCGGGATGCCGCGCGACAGCCGGACGGCCGGCTTCCCCGCGTCACGAGGGGTGCGCGCGGAAGCCGAGCCGACCGGCGGTGCGTCGCACCTCAGTCAAAACCCTTGGCGGACAACGATCCTGACAACGGCGGGCAGCGGTCGAACCGACCCCGACCACCACGGGAGCGACCACGGTGAACACCCGTCACGCCGTCGACCGCCTGCGCACCCGGCTGGACCTGGCGGAGTCCGGGTCGTGGCCGGACGACTGCCTGAGCGCCTTCCTGCGCTACGAGGACAACCCCGAAGTGGACCGGCTCCTGCGGGAGGCGGTGTTCCGCAGGAGGCTCGGCCTGCTGGCGGAACTGCTCCCCGCCCACCTCGTCGCCGCCGACCCGACCGTGCGCCGCGACTGCCTCGCACTGCTGGACCTGCTCGCCGACGCGCCCGGCTCGCTGATCGAGGACGTGCTGGCCCGGCCCAGCCTGGAACCGTGGCTCCGCGGCACACCGGACGCCATCTCGGCCGCCGGGCTCGGTGGTCTGCTCGCCGCGGCGCAGTGCGAGCGGACGGGTCCGGCCATCCCGTGGTCCGCCCTGGTGGCGCCGCTGCACCTGGGCAGGCTCGTGGTGGCGGGCCACCGCGGAACCGTGGCGGTGAACGAGGACGGCACCGCGCGGATCACGACCGCGGGTGGGACGGTGGAGTTCGACCCGTCCTCGCTGTCGAGCGGAACAGCGCGACCGATGATCTCCGGCACCACCCTCTCGTTCACCCTCCCGAAGACGCGGCACGGCGGTTTCGTGCTCGACGGGTTCGACACCCGCCTCACCGACGGCGGCTTGCCGACCGAGCGGCCGGCCGTCGGACTGCCCCGAGCCCGCAGGTGGGTGGACGTCGTGGATTCCGGGTCGTGCCTGTTGGCGTCCCTCGATCCCGCCGCGGGGCGCCAGGTCGACCGGACCCTGCGGGTGCTGATCCCCTACCACCAGCTCGACGGCCGCAAGTTCGGCCTGCCGCAGCGCGAGTTGATCAGCTCCACCTCGGACGGCACCGTCGGCGCGTTCGGCATCAGCCTCGGCGCCGAGGACCCGGTGCGGATCGCGGAGGCACTGGTCCACGAACACGGCCACACCCGCCTGCGGGCGCTGCTCTGGGAACGCCCGATGCACGGCGAGGACGGCCCGCTCCACGAAGCCCTGTGGTGCCGCGAGCCCCGCCCCGTCAGCGGCCTCGTCCAGGGAATCGCCGCGTTCACCCTCGTCACCACCTTCCTGCACGCCGCGTGGACCGCCGTCGCCGACGACCGCCTGCCTGCCGACCACTTCGGCACCGGCACACCCGACGCGCGCGTCCTGGCACTGGCCACCACCCGCCGCCGGTCCGAGGTCCTGCACGGAATCAGCCAGGCGCTCGCCGCCGACGAACTGCTGCCGTTCGGCAGACGCTTCGTGTCGATGGCGCACGAGGTGGTCTCCGCGGTGAGCGTCGAAGGCACCTGAGCCCGTTGCAGGCAGGCCGACTCAGCGGTCAGCGACGGGGCAACAGGACCTGGTCGGACACGGGGCCGGTGCTCGACCTCGGCACGAGTTCCGGGTCGGAGGTCTTCACGTGCCGGGCCTCGCCGCCGCCGATGACGTCGAGCAGCAGGCGCACGGCCGTCGCGCCGCGTTCGGCTATCGGGCGGCGCACGGCCGTGAGCGCGGGGCGCACGAGGCGGCACAGCGCCGAGTCGTCCCACGCGACGATGGACAGCCTGTCGGGGACGGGGATGCCGAGTTCGTGGGCGACGCCCAGCGCGGAGACCGCCATGACGTCGTTGTCGAACACCATCGCGGTCGGCGGTTCGGCGCCGGTCAGCACGCGGCGGGTGACACGGGCCGCGGCCTCGTCGGAGTAGTCCGCGTGCACGGCGCGGGCGTCGCGCAGGCCGAGCCTGCTCGCCACCTCGGTGAAGGCCTTGGACCTGATCCTGGTGTGCACGAACGTGTCCGGCCCGGCCACCCGGACGATCCGGCGGTGACCGAGCGCGACCAGGTACTCCACGACCTCGACGACGGCGGACTCGTCGTCGGTCCACACGCACGGCAGGTCGGGCAGCACGGGTTCGGCGAGGACCACGGTGGGCAGGCCCAATTCGCGCACGAGGTCGATGCGCGGGTCGTCCGAGCGCAGGTCAGCGAGCAGCACCCCGTCCACGCGCCTGCCCGCCCACCAGCGCCGGTAGGCCTCCAGTTCGGCCGCGGCGTTGTCGGTGACCTGGAGCAGCAGCGCGGTAGGACCGTCGGCCAGCGCGTCCTGCACCCCGGCGATGAGCTGCACGAAGAAGGGCTCGACGCCGAGCTCGCGCGCGGGCCGGTCGACCACCAGCCCGATGGCGTTGGCGCGCCCGTCCGACAGTGAGCGGGCCGCACTGCTGGGCACCCAGCCGAGCCGGTCGGCGATCTCCACGACCCGCCGCCGGGTCGCCTCGGACACACCCGGCCGCCCGTTCAGCGCGTACGACACCGCGCCGGTCGACACACCGGCGGCCTTCGCGATGTCCGAGATGGTCGGACGCTTGTCCCGCACCCACTCCCCTTACTGCTTGTTGATCACGGGAGTCTAGCCGTTGCGCTGAGATCCGATGAATCTCAGCGATCCGCCCATCACTGGACGAAAGTCCTCGCCTGACCCGAACTCCAGGAGGTTCGGTGCGAGGTAGACGCTTCACAGCCACCTGCCGGGCCCGGTCTTATGGTCGGCTCCACGTCCGTTTCTGGTCTCCGGGCCACTCCCGGCGACCTTCGGAGACGACACGAGCCAGGGCCCGGTTCTTGAGCATCCCGGACACGTTGAGGTCTTCGACCACGATGGTGCCGTACTCGCGGGCCAGGGCAGCCGGTCGGGATCGATTCGGCGGGACACGGTGCGCGACAACCGCCCCAGCTTCCGGCAAGCGGTGTCGTAGTGCCGAGGATTCTCCACCGCCGGTCGGCCGTCGGAGAACACCGCCAACGTCCTGACCCCCAGGTCCACGCCGATGACCGCGTCCGGCCGCACCGGTACCCGGTCCTGCTTCTCCACCTGGACGCAGAACGAGACATACCAGCGGCCGGCCTCCCGTTTCACCGTCGCGGACGTGACCTTCGCAGTGCCGTTGACGATCCGGCGGTGCAGTTTGCGGTGTTCGGGCAACCGGCACAGGCCCTTGCTCACCCACCTCCACACGGCCCCCCTAGCACCACATCACACGCCGTTCACCGAACCAGTGCACCTGATCATGATCTGCGCACGGGGAGGACGAGATCTGCTGGTGGTCCACCCGTCAGCGCACACGGGTAGTCTGCGGACGGTTTATCGGTTAAGCGCCTTGGGGGTACCCGTGCCGTGGTTCGACATGCCCGCCGACCAGCTGGTCGCCTACCGCACGCCGACCGAGGAGCCTGCGGGCCTTGACGAGTGGTGGCGGGCGCGACTGGACGAGGCGCGGGCGGCGGCGAAGCCGACGGACCTGCGGCGGCACGAGCCAGAGGCCTACGGTTCGCTGCCGGTCTGGGACGTCGAGTTCTCCGGCGCGGACGGCGACCCGATCCGCGCCTGGTACATCCGTCCGCCGGGCAGCGGCGACGAGCCGTTGCCGACGGTGGTCACGTTCATCGGGTACGGCGGCGGCCGTGGCCTGCCGGTCGAGCACACCCTGCTGCCCAGCACGGGTTTCGCGGTCTTCGTGATGGACACCCGCGGCCAGGGCGGCCGCTGGTCGGTCGGCGCGACGGGCGACCCCGGCGCGGGGCTGGCCGGTCCGGCGCACCCCGGCGTGATGACCAGGGGCATCGAGAAGCCGGAGCACTATTACTACACGCGGCTGATGGTGGACGCGGCCAGGGCCGTGGAGGTGGCGGCCGAGCTGGACGGGGTCGACCGCGACCGGATCGCGGTCAGCGGTGTCAGCCAGGGCGGCGGCCTGGCGCTCGCGGCGGCCGCGCTGAGCGGCGACCTGGTCAAGCTGTGCCACGCGGACGTGCCGTTCCTGTGCGACTTCCAACGCGCGGTCACGATCGCGGGCACGACGCCGTACAGCGAGGTCGCCGACTTCCTGTCGCAGAACATCCACCTGGTGCCCGCCGCGCTGGACACCCTGCGGTACGTCGACTGCGCGCTGCTGGCCCGCCGGATCACCGCGGAGTGCCTGCTCTCAGCCGGGCTGATGGACGACATCTGCCCGCCGTCCACGGTGTACGCGGCCTACAACGAGATCACCGCGCCCAAGGACATCGCGGTGTTCCCGTTCACCGGGCACTCCCTGCCGCGGGCTCACGTGGAACGGCAACTGCGCCACCTGCGGGCAGTGCTGGCTCCCTGACCAGTGCGGCGGCCCCGACCAGCCCGGCGTCCACGCCGAGCTGCGCCGGGTGCACGTCGACGCGGCGCATGAAGTCCAGGCCCGGCCATCCCTCGAGCGATCCGGTGATGGCCGGGCCGAGCAGGTCCCACGCCTGCGCCACGCCACCGCCCACGACCACCCGGTCGACCTCGCACAGCGCCGCGGCCACGGTGATCACCTGGGCCACCGCTGCCCCGGACCGGTCGAACGCGGCCAGCGCGATCGGGTCGCCCGCCCGTGCCGACGCGGCCAGCGACCGCCCGTCCCCGGTGCCCGCGGCGAGCCAGCCGCGCTCCTCCGCCCAGCGGACGATCGACGGCCCGCTGGCGATGGCCTCGGAACAGCCGCGGGCCCCGCACGCGCACAGGGGTCCACCGGGCTCGATGACGAAGTGGCCGACGTGCCCCGCGTTGCCCAGCGCGCCGAGGTGCGCCCGCCCGCCGAACACGAACCCGCCGCCGATGCCGGTCGACACGACCATGCCCAGCAGGGCGTCGCTCCCCCGGCCCGCGCCGTGGTGGTACTCGGCCAGCGCCATGCAGACCGCGTCGCCCGCCAGCCGCACCGGCACGCCGGGGACCAGCGCGGCGACCCGGTCGACGAGCGGGAACCCGCGCCAGCCGGGGATGTTGACCGGGCTGACCGTGCCGGTGCGCAAGTCCATCGGGGCGGCGCAGGCGATGCCGACGCCGACGAGGTCACGACCGTTCGCCAGCACCCGCAGCCGGGACGCCAGCACCTGCCAGACCGCCTCACCGTCACCCGACGGGGTGGCGGCGAACCGGCTGTCCACCACCGTGCCGTCGGGCGCGACCAGTGCCGCGGCCAGCTTCGTGCCGCCCACGTCCACGGCGAGTGCGAGTCCGGACGTCCACGCCATTGCAGGTCACCTCGTCCGAATCGACAGCACCCAGGGAAATTAACCGGTTAAGCTCAGGCCCGTCAACGACTCCGAACCCGGCGTTCGGGGTAATTCAGAGCAGCCGCTCGACCTCGGCCAGCTCGTCGGCGTCGAACTCCAGGTTCCGGGTCGCCGCGACGGTGTCCTCCAGCTGCGCGACGCTGCTCGCGCCGACGAGCGCCGAGGTCACCCGGCCACCGCGCAGCACCCACGCGATCGCCATCTGCGCCAGGCTCTGCCCACGGCGCTTCGCGATGTCGTTCAGCGCCCGGACCTTGCCCAGCGTCTCCTCGGTCAGCCGGTCGGAGTTGAGGAACGGGCTGTCGGACGCCGCGCGCGAGTCCGCGGGGACGCCGTCGAGGTACCGGTCGGTCAGCAGCCCCTGCGCCAGCGGCGAGAACACGATCGACCCGGCGCCGACCTCGTCCAGCACGTCCTGGAGGCCGTCCTCGATCCACCGGTTCACCATCGAGTACGACGGCTGGTGGATCAGCAGCGGCGTGCCCAGCTCGCGCAGCACCCGCGCGGCCTGGACCGTCTGCTCCGGCGAGTAGTTGGAGATGCCCGCGTAGAGCGCCTTCCCCGACCGCACGGCGGAGTCCAGCGCGCCCATCGTCTCCTCGATCGGCGTCTCCGGGTCCGGCCGGTGGGAGTAGAAGATGTCCACGTAGTCCAGGCCCATGCGGCCGAGCGACTGGTCCAAGGAGGACAGCACGGACTTGCGCGAGCCCCACTCGCCGTACGGGCCCGCCCACATCGCGTAGCCCGCCTTGGTCGAGATGATCAGCTCGTCGCGGTACGGCAGCAGGTCGCGGCGGAAGTGCCTGCCGAAGTTCTCCTCGGCCGAACCGGGCGGCGGACCGTAGTTGTTCGCCAGGTCGAAGTGCGTCACGCCGAGGTCGAACGCCCGGCGCAGCACCGCCCGCTGCACCTCCGTGGTCCGGTCGCCGTCGCCGAAGTTGTGCCACAGGCCCAGCGACACGGCGGGCAGCTTCAGCCCGCTGCGGCCGACTCGGCGGTAGGGCATGTCGTCATATCGGGTGCCTGCGGCGACGTGCGTCACGGTTCTCCTCAGGAAGTGGGGGCGGGAGCACTGCTGCCCCGCTGGACCAGCGTGGCGGTGGGCGACCACCGTTCGGCGACGGGTGCGCCGTCGATCAGCTCCAGCACCGACTCGGCGACCGAGGTGCCGATCTGGTGCACGTCCACGCTCATCGTGGTCAGCGCGGGTGACGCCAGCCTGCACAGCGTCGAGTCGTCCCAGGCGACCAGGCTCAACTCCGCGGGCACGGCGATGCCGAGTTCCTTGGCCACGTGCAGCCCGGCCACGGCCATCACGTCGTTGTCGTAGAGGATCGCGGTGGGCCGCTGCTCGCGGGTCAGCAGCGCGGTCGTGAGCTTCGCGCCGGACTCCTCCGAGTAGTCGCCCTCCAGGACCACCGGCTCGACGCCCGCCGCGTGGCAGCCCGCCAGCAGCGCCGCGGACCGGGCCCTGGTGTGCAGCAGCGCCTGCGGGCCGCTGATCCGGGCGATGTGCCGGT
>JBDSAJ010000991.1:0-4229 GCA_039922235.1 Umezawaea sp. | reverse complement strand
TGACCCCGAGCCCCGGACGCCCGAACTCCTCGTTCGGGTGTCCGGGGCTCGACTCATGGGGAGCACTCGATCGGGTGCAAGAGGTCTCAGGGGGTGGGATGTGGTTGAGGGGGGTGGCGGAGGGTGTCACCATTGGCGGCATGTTGTTGCGCGCGATGATCGACGGGCGGGGTCACATCGACCTCAGCCTGGTCGCCAGCGCGCTCTGTCCTTCTCGGTGATCGTCTCGCGTCCTGCCGGTCGGTGACACGACCGGTGCCGCTTTGATCCCGAAGGACCTCACGCCCATGTTCGCCGTTCCGGACAACACCATCGCCCTGCCCGAGTCCCGCACCGCCGTGCACCCCGTGCGCATCGCACTGGGCTTCGCCGCCGACCGCGACAGCTGGCGCCACCTCCTCCGCTACGACCCGGACCAGCGGTTCGCCGCGCTCGTGGAGCGCACGGCCGACCAGGAGGTCTGGCTGATGAGCTGGCTCCCCGGCCAGGAGACGGACCTGCACGACCACGGCGGATCGACCGGCGCGTTCACGCTGGTCAGCGGCTCGCTCACGGAAACCGTGGCCACGTCCCACGCGCAGGTGCTGCACAGCCTCACGGCGGGCCAGTCACGGGTGTTCGGGCCGAACTACGTGCACCGCGTGCGCAACGACGGCCCGGACCCGGCCGTGACCATCCACGTGTACCGCGATGGCGGCCGGGCCATGACGCCGTTCCGCTTCGACCCGCTCGACGGGCCTACCGCCGTCCGCTGACGTGCTCCGGCACGGCCGTGCCCTCGACCAGCAGGGGGCACGGCTCGGGCTTGCCGTACGACGTCACGACCGGCAGCACACCTGCCCACGCGGGGGAGCCGAGGTCGGACTCCTCGTCGATCGGCGGCCCGGTGCGGATCTTCACCGACGCCTCCGCCAGGTCGAGCGCGAGCACGGCCGTGGCCGCGAGTTCGCGCGGCGACGGCTGCCGGGCGTAGTCCCACGACCCCGGCGTCAGGTGTTCGACCAGCACCCGCAGGGCGTTCGCCTTGGCCTCCGGGTCGAGCACCGGCACCGCCACGCCGTGCACGACGGCGCACCGGTAGTTCATCGAGTGGTCGAAGACCGAGCGGGCGTAGACGACGCCGTCGAGCAGCGTCACGGCCACGCTCACCGGCACGCCCGCCCCGGCTTCGCGCAGCGTCCGCGCGCCGGTGGAACCGTGCAGGTAGAGGGTGTCGCCGTCGCGCCCGTACCCGGTGGGCAGCACGATCGGGGCGCCGTCGACGACGACCGCGAGGTGGCACACGAGACCCGCGTCGAGCACGGAGTACAGGGCTGAGCGCTCGGTCACAGCGCGCTTCTTGCCGCGCTTGACGGTGCTGCGCGGAGTGGTCGACAAGGTCATGCCCCCATCGTCAGCGAAAAAGTGGCATCCTAGAAGGACCAATTCCGTCGTATTTGGAAGTGCCACTTGTCGGATGCCGCGTTCCCCGTCACGCTCGACCGCTCGTCACCCGAACCGCTCGCCGTGCAGCTCGCGGACGCCATGCGCACCGCCGCTGCCGACGGGCAGCTGCGCAGCGGCGACCGGCTGCCCTCCACCAGGGCGCTGGCCGAACGGCTCGGCGTCAGCCGCACCGTCACGGCGGCGGCCTACGAGCAGCTGCACGCGGAGGGGTGGATCGCCGGTCGGCACGGCAGCGGCACCTACATCACCACGACCCCGCCCGGCGCGCTCAAGGGTCGCACCAAACGCGCCGCACCGACACCCGCGCCGAAGGAGGTCGTCGACCTCGCTCCCGGCGCCCCGTGGGCCGGTGGCCTGGACAAGGCGGCCTGGCGCCGGGCGTGGCGGGCCGCGGCGGGCACGATGCCGCTGCTGCGCCCGCAGCGCGGCGGGCTGCCGGAGTACCGCGAGGTCGTCGCGGAGCACCTGCTGCGCCACCGCGGCCTCGCCGTGCGCGGCGGGCTCCGCGAGGAGCTGGTGCTGGCCACGGGCGGCACCACGGCGGCGCTGACGGAGCTGGCGGCGGCCGTGCTGAAGCCCGGCGACGCCGTGGCCGTCGAGGAGCCCGGCTACCAGCGCGCGGTGGGCGCGATGCGGGCGGCGGGCCTGCGGGTCGTGCCCGCGCCGGTCGACGCCGAGGGCCTGCTGGTGGAGGGCGTGCCGAAGGGCGTGCGGGCGGTGTACTGCTCGCCGGCGCACCAGTACCCGATGGGCGGGCGGATGTCCGCCGGCCGCCGGGTCGCACTGGTGGAACGGGCCCGCCGCGACGGCTGGTTGATCATCGAGGACGACTACGACGGCGAGCTGCGCTACGACGTGGCCCCGCTCCCGCTCCTGGCCGCGCTCGCCCCGGACGTGGTCGTGCACCTCGGCACCACGAGCAAGATCCTCACGCCGACGCTGGGCACCGGCTGGATGGTCGCGCCCGAGTCGATCGCCAACGCCGTGCTCGCCCACCGCGAGCACACCGGCACCAGCCCCGCGCCCGCGGGCCAGCGCGTGGTCGTGGAGCTGGCCAGGCACGGCGACCTCGGCAGGCACCTGCGCAAGCTGCGCCGCGAGCTGTCCGAACGACGGGCGCTGCTGGTGGAGGCGCTGGCCGCGGCGGGCGTGCCGGTGCTCGGCGACGACGCGGGCGCGCACGTCGTGGTGCAGGTGCCGACCGACGAGGCCGAGCAGGAGCTGCTGGCCGCCGCGGAACGGCGGGGCTTCCGGCTCGACGGGCTGGCGCGCCACCACGCGGGGCGGCCGAGGGTCCACGGGGTCGCCATCGGCTACGCGGCGTGCTCGCGCGAGCAGCTGACCTCGGTGCTCCCCGCGCTGGTCGAGCTGCTCATCGCCGCTGCTCCGCCGCGTTAACCCATCCGGGTAGTCTCGGGCCTCATGACACAGCGCAAGACCAGGGTCGCCGTGGTGTTCGGCGGCCGGAGCACCGAACACACCGTCTCCTGCGTGTCCGCCGGGAGCGTCCTGCCGAACCTGGACCGCGACCGCTTCGAGGTCGTCCCGGTGGGCATCACCGCCGAGGGCTCCTGGGTGATCGGCGCCGACGACCAGCTCGCGCTGACGATCAAGGACCGCGAGATGCCGACGCTGGCCTCGCTCGTGCCCGTTGGCGGCGGCGAGCTGGTGCCGACCGAGCCCGGTGTGGTCGTCGAGGGCGTCGACGTGGTCTTCCCGCTGCTGCACGGCGCGTGGGGCGAGGACGGCACCATCCAGGGCCTGCTGGAACTGGCGGACGTGCCCTACGTCGGGCCGGGCGTGCTGGCCAGCGCGGTCTCGATGGACAAGGAGTACACGAAGAAGCTGCTCCAGGCCGAAGGCCTGCCGGTCGGCACGTTCGAGGTGCTCAAGCGCGGCCAGGCCACGCTCACGCAGGAGCAGCGCGACCGTTTGGGCCTGCCGGTGTTCGTGAAGCCGTGCCGCGCCGGGTCGTCCGTCGGCATCTCCAAGGTCGTGGACTGGGCGCACCTGGACGACGCCATCGCGTTCGCCCGCCAGACCGACCCGAAGGTGATCATCGAGGCCGCCGTGGTCGGCCGCGAGATCGAGTGCGGCGTGCTGGAGTTCCCCGACGGCCGGGTCGAGGCGTCGCTGCCCGCCGAGCTGCGCGTCGTGGGCGGGTCCGTCGACTGGTACGACTTCGACTCGAAGTACCTCGACGACGTGTGCGAGTTCGACATCCCGGCGAAGCTGGAGGACGACCTCACCGAGCGGCTGCGCGCGATGGCGATCACCGCGTTCCGCGCGCTCGACTGCCAGGGGCTGTCGCGGGTGGACTTCTTCGTCACCGAGTACGACGAGCTGGTGATCAACGAGATCAACACCATGCCCGGCTTCACGCCCATCTCGATGTACCCGCGGATGTGGGCCGTCACCGGGGTCGACTACCAGACCCTGCTGACCACCCTGATCGAGACGGCCATCGCGCGCGGCACCGGGTTGCGCTGATCCACCCTCAGCCCTGCGTCTGGACGGGGCCCTTCGGGAGCGAGTCGCGGATCGTCGTGGACACGTCCTGCAAGGGCCCCGTTCCCGCGTCCGAGGGAACGGTCAGCGCGATGAACACCGGGCGGTCGACGGCGAACCACGTCGAGCTGTCGGGCCCCTGCACCTCCAGCCACAGCACGTCCGAGATGACCCGCAGCTGGGCGGTCGGCGTCAGCTCGCCCGGCCGTTCCAGGCCGCAGCGCAGGACGAGCGGCTCGTGCTCGACGTCGCCCCACGCCACGGCACCCGCGGGT
>JBDSAJ010000990.1:0-51852 GCA_039922235.1 Umezawaea sp. | reverse complement strand
TGTGATGATTATGGCGTAGGAACCAACATCATCGCAGGTGAGGGGCCACTCTTTATGTCCGGACCCCGATGCGGATCGGGTCACCAACGGACTTCACACAAAGATCACAAACTTTGAAATCCCCCTGGAGGGTGGGGTCAAAGTTCCTGCATTTTGGGGTGGACGGACACCCCGGCCCCTTTTCTCACGCGCCCTGAGTGCGATCCTAATTTTTGATGATCTTGCCGCGCCCGCTGACCAGCGGGAAGCGGGCTACAGGGTTGAGCAGATCCTCGCTAAACGCCTCGTTTAGTGGTCGCTGAACGCCCCTCAAACACCCCGTTAGTAGGCGCTAACCGCGCTGAAGCCGGGGTATTCGGCCGGTCCGACCGGGTCGAGCCCTCTCGTGTCGCGCGCTCCTCTCTCCGCGTGACGCGCTCGCGCTCCCCGGTCGGACCGGTCCTCTTCCGGCACGTGCTCACCGCGTAGGAGTCCCCGTCCCCGCATTCGGCGGCGAGGCGTAGCGCGTGCGGATGTTTCGCGGGTCGGCCGGTTCGGCTGCCTGCCCGATCCGGCCTACCCCCGAGACAGAACAGAGGTGCCTCATGAGTTGGCGTGTTGCTCAATCCCTGCTGACCCTGCGCGACCAGATCGACGCGGCGTTCCCCAACCGCAACCGCGCGAGTGACGGCTACATCGGCGACGCGAACCACCAGAGCAGCGACTCGGACCACAACCCGTGGTTCGGCCCCGGCGTGGTCACGGCGGCCGACTGGACCCATGACCCGAGTGTCGGGTTCGACATCGACAAGTTCACGGACCAGTTGGCCGCAAGCCGCGATCCGCGCATCAAGTACATCATCGCGAACGGCTGGATTCTCGACAGCCGACCGCAGTTCAACCCGTGGCAGTGGGTTCGGTACTACGGCGCGAACCCGCACACCTCGCACGTGCACCTGTCGATCATGGCCGACAACTCGTACGACGACACGCGGCCGTGGAACGTTCCGATGCTCGGCGTCGCGACGCCTGGCCCGCCTCCGTTCCCGCTGCCGATTCACCACTACTTTGGTCTGATCAGCGGCCCGGACCAGAGCCACGGCGGCTACTACCCGGCCGAGCGTCCGCACATCGTCCGAATTCAGAAGGCGTTGCAGCACAAGGGATTCGCTCCCGGCTACGCCGAGTGGGCCGATGGCCTGTACGAGCAGGAAACTGCGGACGCAGTCACCACCTGGCAGCGCGCGGCCATGCCCCGAACCACCCGGTTCGGCGAGGTGTGGTTCGACGACTGGGCGGCCCTCTTCCGCTGACATCCACCATCCCGCGACCGCGACCGCGACCGCGTGCCGGTCGCACCTTCCCCCGTAGCTCAAGTGGCAGAGCGGCCCCCTGTTAAGGGGCGGGTTCCTGGTTCGAGTCCAGGCGGGGGAGCACACCCGAGGAGGTACGCAAGTGCTTCCTCGGCTGCTCGCTCTCGCGGGTGTTGTTGTCCTGCTGGCCGCGTTGATTCCCGCACTGAACTCGGCCGCGCCTCGGCGCACCGAGCATGTCCCCGAGGTCGTCCAGCCGTACCCGCCGATCCCAGGGTTGACCGACATCGAGCCGACGCAGAGCCCGTCCACGGTGGCACCTGCACCGCCACCCCCTGAACCCTCGCCGCCGTCGAGCGCGAAGGACGGCAAGCCCTCGTGTGGCGTCGCGCCGCCCGAGGATCTTGAGCGGTGGGTTGATCAGGCGTCGGCCGCGTTGGTGTTCGTCGGTGAGAGCCCGATCATCGACCGCGCGGCGGTGCTGCTGATCATCCGGTATGAGTCGTCGGGAAACCCTTGTGTCGTAAACGATTGGGACTCAAACGCTGCGGCGGGCACGCCGTCCAAGGGACTCATTCAGGCGATTCAGCCGACGTTTGATCGGTGGTCGTTGCCTGGTTACGGCGACCCGTTCCACCCGGTCGACTCGATCGTTGCGGGAGTTCGCTACGCGCGCGGGCGCTACGGCTCGGAGAGTTCCGTTCCGGGAGTGCTCGGGGTTCGCGCTGGGCGCGGGTACGTGGGGTACTAGATCGCAAGGCGCGCACGAGTACGGCTAACGCCTTGATGATCTCGGCACGTTCGCCCGGCTCGGCACCGCGCAGCGCGACCACGAGCATTGCGACTGGTACGGCTGCAATGACGCTGGCAGCGACGGCGGTAGATGACACGCCCTCAAAATGGCACATGCGGTGGCAGAATGCCTAATCGCATTATCGCACTATCGCCTTACCGCACCTATTAACGGTACCAACGTTACCAACCGTACCAACGTTACCAACCTTGCGCCTTGTGGTCTGGTCGGCGATTAAGACATCTTTGTCGAAAATTGACACGCGGTCAATGGATCTCCTGTTGAGGTGAAAGCGATGTCGCGCGTCGGTGCGAACCCAACTGGCAACCCGCGCGGCCCTATGGACGTGACAGCGGCACCGACCGTCCACACCGGACGCGCACCCCGCGTTCCCGCATCGCTCGGCACCGAGGGGCGTGAGGTGTGGCGGCAGGTGTGGGCGGCCGGACAGGGCGCGTACAACCCGCACACCGACCGGTACGTCATCGAGCGCTACTGCGCGCTGCACGATCGGCGGGCCGAGCTGCTGGGCCTCATCGACGAGGACGGGCTCACCACGGTCGGCAGTACCGGCCAGACGGTCATGCACCCCGCGTTGCGTCACGTCGAGACGACTGAGCGGGAGATGCGGGCGATTGAGGCGGTCCTCGGTTTGAGCCTTGAGGCGCGGTTGCGCCTCGGCATCGCGGCCAGCTCGGTCACCAAGACCACCCTCGCGGACATCCTCGGCGGAAGGGATGACGACGACGACGAATGAGCGGCGGGTGATCCCTTGCGTATTCGTACTGAGGGTCGCCGCGTTCGTCGTTTCGTCCAACACCTCACCCTCGGCGGCTCCTACCTCGGTCGCCGGTTTCTGTTGCTGGCGTGGCAAAAGCGGGTCATCGACGACCTGTACCGGCTGAACCCCGACGGCACTCGAAAGCACAGGACCGCCGTACTCGGGATCGCCCGCAAGAACGGCAAAACCCAATTGGCGGCGGCCCTCGCGCTCTACCACCTGTGCGCGGACACCCGCGACTCTGCGCCCGAGGTCGTGTGCGCGGCGAACACCCGCGAACAGGCAAGGCTGTTGTTCCGCGAGGCGCGGCGCATGGTGCTCATGAGCCCGGTTCTCAAGGACATGTGCACCGTCCACCGTGACCGGATCACGTGCCATGCCACGGGCGGCGTGTTCACGACCGTGTCCGCCGACGCGGGTCTACAGCAGGGGTTGAACCCCACGTTCGTCGTGATGGACGAGTACGCGCAGGCCAAGAACAGCGACTTGTTCGACGCGCTCACCCTCGGTTCTGCGCAGCGCAATGAACCGATGTTCCTGGTCATCTCGACTGCGGGACCGTATCCAGACGGCCCGTTCGCGAAGCTGGTCGATCACGGCAACCGGGTCCAGTCCGGCGAAGAGGACGACCCTTCGTTCTGGTCCATGTGGTTCGGCGTCGCACCAGGCGAAGAGGTCGACCACACCGATCCCGAGGTGTGGCAGCGCTGTAACCCCTCGTGGCAGATCATGAATCACGCGGATTTCGCGGCCTCGGTCAAGCGCACGCCCGAGGCGAATTTCCGGATGTACAGGTTGAATCAGTTCGTCCGTGGCGGCGCGGCGTGGCTTCCGCACGGCGCTTGGGACAAGCTCGCCCGACAGGACAAGGCTTTCCAGCCCAATGACGTCATCCTCGTCGGTCTCGACGCGGCATGGCGCAACGACTCGACCGCCGTGGTCGGTGTCCGTCTGCGTGAC
Organism: Umezawaea sp.; assembly: GCA_039922235.1. Classification (GTDB taxonomy): domain Bacteria; phylum Actinomycetota; class Actinomycetes; order Mycobacteriales; family Pseudonocardiaceae; genus Umezawaea. Next base: position 48,026 of record JBDSAJ010000990.1, on the reverse strand, counting down.
CTTCACGTCGAGGTGCTGGCGCACTGGGAAGCCGACCCCGATGACCCGCATTGGCGCACGCCGATTTACGAGGTCATGGAACGGGTGCGCGAAATCTGCGCGATGTTCGCCGTGGTCGAGGTCGGGTTCGACCCCGCGTGGTTCTCGGTTCAAGCGCAGATGCTCGCCGACGAGGGATTGCCCTTGGTCGAGTTCCCGAACTCGGTCGCGCGCATGGTTCCCGCCACGCAGGGCGCGTATGCGGCCGTGGTCGACGGGCTGATCACGCACTCGGGACAACCCGAACTCGCCCGCCACATCGGCAACGCGGTGGTCAAGTCCGACAACCGCGGGGAGCGCATCACCAAGGAAAGCCCGAGTAGCAAGCGGCATATCGACTTGGCGGTTGCGTTCGTCATGTCGCTGCACCGCGCGCAGCTCTACCGCGACGCCAACAAGACCAGTGACGGGTTCCTCGTGGACGCCCGCGCGTGGGACGACTTCGACGAGGACGAGTGGTGAAAGGGGGCGGCCGTGGAAGACAAGCCAAGCAGGCGAGAGCGGCTGTCCGCCTTGATGTCTGGTGCGGGTGACTTGCTGGGGCGTGGACGTGAGTTCGTTGCGCGCAACCTCGCCGAGTTGCTTGCGACCGGTGGCGCGTTCGCGGTCGCCGATGGCGTCGCCGAGTTCAACGCGGCGGCCGGACAGATCACGCGCGGTGTCCTGCTGATCGTTGGCGCTATCGCTGTGGTGCGGGGGAGGTAGCGCGTGGGGTTCATGGACGTATTCGCGCGCTCCGAGTCGCGGGCCGAGACCGTCAACCCGTATGAGGCAACCGATACCGGTGGTCTCATGGGATGGACGACCGGTGACGAGGACGCTCCCGCGATCACTCCCGAGGGCGCGCTTGCGATCTCGGCGGTCTACGCGAGTGTGCGACTGATCGCCGATTCGATCGCTACCACGCCGTGGGACACGTTCCAGCGCGGTCGCGGTGGCACTCGTCGACCGTTCGACCGCCCGTTGTGGATGGACCAGCCGAGTACGGACGTCCGCCGCATCAAGTTCCTGACCGAGATCATGACTTCGCTGTTGCTTGAGGGCAACGCGTACATCCTCATCACGCGGGCGCGTGGCGAGATCATCGCACTCGACGTCATCCCCGCGACCGCCGTTGACCCGCGCTACGTCCGGCACCGCAACGGGCGGCGTGAACTGGTCTACCAGATCACCGCCGTCGGCGAAGACGGGTCGGTCGAGGTGGTCGGCGCGCTTCCCGCGTCGGACGTCTTGCACATCTCGGGTATCTCGCTGGCCGGAAGCATCAAGGGCGTCTCGCCGCTGCACGCGGCTCGGCGCACGTTCGGTCTTTCGTTGGCAGCACAGGAATACGGCGCGGAGTTCTTCGAGAACGGGGCCATGCCGGGCGCGGTCATCTCGGTTCCCGGACCGATGACCCCGGACGGGCTCACGGCGGCGCGGCGCACCTGGCGCACGATCCACGGAGGCAAGGGCAACCGGCACGGGCTCGCCATCCTGACCGAGGACGCGAAGTTTCAGAAGATCAGCGTCACTCCCGACGAGGCGCAGTTCCTCCAGACACGGCAATTCCAGGTGCCCGAGGTCGTCCGGATTTTCGGTGTCCCTCCGCACCTGGTCGCGGACGCGACGAACTCGACCTCATGGGGTTCGGGTCTTGCGGAGCAGAACACCGCGTTCGTGCAACACACGCTGACTACCTGGGTTGCGCGGATCGAGGAGGCGTTTTCGACGCTGCTTGGTCCGCGTGGTGTGCGCGCTGGCGCGTTCATCAAGTTCAACCTCGGCGCACTGTTGCGCGGCTCGCTCCGGGAACGGCTCGACGCCTACCGGGTGGCGCTGCAAACGGGCATCTACACCCGCGACGAAGTCCGCGCGTGGGAAGACCTTCCGCCCGATCCGTCCGGGCTCGGCGGCTACCTGATGGTGCCGATGAACCTCGCGATCCTCACGCCCGATGGGCCGCTCGTGCTGAGCAAGGGCACCGAACCACAGCCCGCCGAGGACCAGGCCCAAGGCGACGACCAGCCGACCGATTCCGGCGATGACAGCAACCCCCTTGACGACAACGGGGGAGACAAGGGGACCGAATGACAACCGAGCGGAGGGACGTCACCCTCCCGGTTGAAACTCGGACCAACGGCGACGTGCTCACCATCCGTGGCTACGCCTACGTGTTCGACAAACTCAGCGGTGACCTCGGCGGTTTCCGTGAGCGCGTCGAACGCGGCGCGGGCCGTGAGGACATGGAACGCGGCGACCTGGTCTCGACGTTCAACCACGATTTCGGCAAGCCGTTGGCGCGCACCGGTTACGGGCTCCGTACCGGGGTCGACGACCTCGGCGGCTGGTACGAGATCGACCTCCCGAACACCACTGCCGGGCGCGACGTCGCCGAGCTGGTCGACAAGAAGATCGTTCGCGGGTCCTCGTTCATGTTCAGCCTCAAGGACTTCGACGCGGACCAGGAATGGACCCGCGATCAGGACAGCGGCGTCCTCATCCGGTCCCTCAAGGACTTTCGGGTTCACGAACTCGGTCCTGTGACCAGGCCCGCCTACCCCGACACCACCGTTGCAAAGCGCTCCATTCCCGCCGCGCTTGCCGAGCCCGAGAAGGGAGCACCCGTGACCGTTACCGCCACCGACACCACGACCGCCGAGCAGAGGGCGCACGCCGAACACGCGTTGCAGAACGCGGCCGACGAGGGCCGCTCGGACCTGGAACGGCTCATCCTCGCGCGGCTCGACGCCATCGATGCGCGGTTCGAGACCGAGGCGGCCGAGGCCCGTGCGAACGAGACCCGTGACGCGGTCCTGTCCGCACTGGAGTCCCACAACGTCACGCCACGCAACACGACCACGGTCGACGACAACGCGACGCTGCGCGGGCTGCCCGAGGGTGGCGCCGCGGAGTTCCGTGCGGTCCTGGGCGTCGACATCGACGCGACGAACAAGCAGAACGGCAAGGCCACGGCCAAGCCGTCCCTCTACACGCAGTTGCTCGCGCTGATCGAGGAACGCTCGTTCGTCATCGCGGCCGGTGCCCGAGTCATCCGCACCACCAGCGGTGAAGTCATCGACTTCCCCCGTGTCCGGCCGACCCGCGTGACCCGCAAGACCACCGAGGGCCAGGCGCTCCCGGAGGTCTACCCGACCACGGACACGGTCCCGCTGGGCGTGGAGAAGACCGGTCACGTCGCGCACGTGTCCGCCGAGCTGGTGTCCGATGACATTGTCGACCTGGTCGGTTTCCTCGTCGCCGACGCGGGGCCGAACCTGACCGATCAGATGGGCCGCGAGTGGGTCGCCGCGCTGTTGGACCCCGCGAAGGGGATCGCGCCCGAGCTGCGGACGGCCCTGACCGGTCCGATTGCCAAGGACACGGTCGTCACCGATGCGGTGATCGACACCTATTACTCGCTGGCGACCTACGCGGCGCAGCGCGCCCGGTGGATCATGGGCCGCAAGACCGTCGCCCGCGTGCGCAAGCTCAAGGACACCGACGGTCGGTACCTGCTCCGCTCCGTTGCCGACGGCGGCGCGCTCACGCTGCTCGACTCCCTGGTCATCGTGGACCCCGGTTTCGCCGACACGAACGAAGGCAAGATCGCGTTCACCGACCTGAGCGGCTTCACGGTCCGGTTCGCCGGAGCGCTGCGCGTCGCGCGCTCGACCGAGGTCAAGTTCGTGGAAGACCTGGTGTCGTACAAGTTCGTCCAGCGATTCGGCGGCGCGCTGATCGACACCACGGGTTCGGCGCTGCTGACCCTCCCGTAACCGAGCTGGTGAAACCACACCCGAGAAACAGAAGGTTCTAACTGTGACTCGGGTGTGGTTCGCCGTGTCGAAAGAAGGACAGCCGTCGTGCTCGACGTCTACGCCACGCTTGCCGAACTCCGCCGGTTGGACGGGCTCGACAACACCGACCGGTTCGACGACGCGACGCTGATCGAGGCGCGAGCGGTCGCGGTCGAGCGGGTCGAGCTGTACACGGGCGTTGCCTGGTCGCAGGAACGGCCGCCCCCGGTGTCGATCCGTTGGGCGGTCCGCACCGTCGCCCGCCAGTGGGTGACCGATCTCGATGCGCGGTTGCCGGACCGGGCGACCTCGATCGTCTCCGAGTTCGGAACGCAGAACCTCGCGCAAGCGGGCGGCCCGTGGCGGCCGACCAGTCTCCCCGAGGTCAACGCCGTTCTGAACAGCTACCGCGCCCGTCCGCCGTTCGGTTGAGGGGGCCTGTGTCCGAGGTAGTCCTTGACACCAAGTTGGCCATTTTCGCAGCGCTCAAGCTCGCGTTCACAGGGACCAGAACCCTTGTCGCGTGGGCCGATCCGGGGGCCGACGCAACGCGCCGGTCCGTGTGGTTCGGCGACAGTGTCGAGCCCGAGATCGAACCGGCGGCGATGGTCGCCGGTCGCCGCAAGCCGAGCAACCTGGTTGCCGAGATCACCGTTCGCGCGCTGTGCGCCGAAAGCGGTGATCCGATCCACGCCGAACGCGGCGTGTACGGAATGCGCGCGCGCATCGAATCCGCCGTGTTGGACGGGTTCGACCCGGCAACGGTCCCCGGATTGATCGACGCGCGACCGATTCGCGCACTCGTCACCAACGGCGAACACGCGACGCTCGGCACGGCGGCGCAATGCGATTTCACGATTCGGGTTCGGGCTCGAATCCAATCCTAGGAGGTACGCGAGTGGCGCTCGACGCTGCTATTTCGATCGGCGCTGAGTCCGCGTACGGCGTCGCCGCAACCACGGCCGAGGGATACGAGGGACAAGCCGACTCGTGGAAGACCTCGCGGGAATTCATGGAGAGCAAGGGTTTCCGCGCGGGGATGCAGACCGTGCGGGCCGACCGTCGCCGCATCGTGAACATGGGTGGCGAGGGCGAACTTGAGGTGGACTTGCTCGACTCGGGCGCGAAAGCGCTGCTGAGTTCGGCGTTCGACCTCGCGGCCGACGCACCCGGAACCGACGGCGCACCGCGCACGCTGACGTTCAAGACGTCGACCGTGTCCCTGTCGCCGAGCTTCACCGCGCAGATGATCCGCCCCAAGGTCGACGGCGGCACGGTCGTGTACCGGCACCTCGGGTGCGTGGCTACCGAGTGGGAGTTCACGCAGGAACTCGACGCGCCACTCAAGGCCAAGGTCTCGTTCGACTTCCAGGATGTGCAGCACGGTGGCGCGGCGCTGCCGATCGACTACCCGACCGAGTCCTACGCCTATGACTGGACCCGTGGCGCGGTCTACCTCACCCGCGCTGGTGTCGAGACGCTGGTTGCCGTCACCAAGTGGACGGCGAAGGGCGTGCGCGGGCTGAAGACCGACCGGCGAGCAATCCGCGGGAACGAACTCAAGCAGAAGCCCGAGCGCGCCGAGCTGCCCGCCTACGAAGGTGAGTTCGAGGTCGAGTTCACCAGCTCGACCCTCGGCCTGTACGAGGCGTTCGTTGCGGGCGAAGTGCTCGGCCTGCGCATCGCGTACACGGGCGTCACCGAGTCGACGAACGGCACGGCGGCGTCACTGGAGATCCGGGCACCGAGCATCCAGTTCACGGGCGAGTCTCCCGAGGCGTCCCTTGACGACCTCACCGTGATGACCCTGCCGTTCGCCATCCTGCACGGCTCGACCGGCGACGCGGTCACGGTCGTCTACAAGGAACCCCACGCCTAAGGCCAGTCGAGGGCTCTCTTGGTGTGCACACCACAACCAGGAGAGCCCTCGTCCTCGGGGGGTGCTCGGCGGTGAAATTTCAAGTCCGAGTTGAGGGGCACAAGGAACTGCGGCGCTCGATCAACCAGGCCAAGAACAAGGGATTGGCCAAGGAACTACGCGAGGCACACAAGCAAACGGCGAACGTCGTGGTTCCCCCTGCCCGCTCGCTTGCCCCGCACTTGTCCGGCAAGTTGTCCGCGAGCATCAAGCCGAGTTCATCGGTCAAGGGCGCTGTCGTCCGCGCCGGTTCGGGGAACTCGGCGAACTACGCGGGGCCGATCCACTTCGGATGGCCCAAACGCGGGATCAAGCCGCAACCGTTCCTCTTCCGCGCTGCCTACGCGCGACGCGAGGAATACGCGGCGCTGTTCCAAGAACTCATGTCCGCACTCGTGCGGCGACACGTCGACACCGACTAGGAGAGAGCCCGTGTCCGAAAGTTTGAGCATCGACGTCAATGACCTCACGGTCGGCGAGATCGAGACCATCGAGGACCTGATCGACGCCTCGATCGACAGCATCGGCCTCCCCGGTGCACGCAAGGGCCGGTTCCTGCGGGCCGTCGCCTACGTCGTCAAGCGCCGCGACAACCCCGAGTTCACGTGGGAGGACGCGGCACACGTCCGGATGGCCATGCCCGAGTCACGCGCGGGGGAGTCGGACGAAAACCCTACCGGACCGGACGCCGCGGACCGCGTCGTCCCGAATCGCCGCGAGCGTCGCGCGCGGTCGCCAAAGCCCGCCTGATCAACCACTTTCGCGGACTCACCTGGTCCGACGTGCAAGGCCTGCGACTCGACGAATTCCGCGCACTGGTGTCCGCGATGAACGCCGACATCAAGGCACAGAACAAGCGAAGCGGTCCGCGCGGCGGTGAGGACCAGAGGACTCGACGAGAGCCCGTGATGTCGTAAGGGGGACGTGAGTGGCTAAGCCGATCAAGGTCACGATCCTCGGCGACATCAAGGACTTGGTCGACAAGCTCGGCCAGGGAGAGAACGGCATCGGCGCGTTCGCGTCCAAGGTCGGCGGCGCGGCAACGGATGTGGCGGCGAGCGCGGCGAAGTTCGCGGCGGCTGGTCTTGCTGCTGGTGGCATCGGCGGCGCGATTCTGGAATCGCTGGACCGCGCGCAGATCAACGCCAAGCTCGGCGCGCAACTCGGCGCGACCGTCGACGAGGCCAAGCGCTACGGCGACGCTGCGGGCGCGTTGTACGCCAAGGGCTACGGCGACAGTTTCGGCCAGGTGTCCGAGTCCATCGGCGCGGTCGTGTCGACCCTCGGCAAGTTCGGCTCGCAAGGTGAGTTGGAAGCCGTCACCAAACAGGCACTGGACGTCGCCAACGCGTTCAACGTCGACATCAACCGCGCGGTCGGCAGTGTCGGAATCCTGCTCAAGACCGGGCTCGCCAAGAACGCGGGCGAAGCGTTCGACCTGATGACCAAGGGTCTTCAGGGTGTGCCCGCTGCGGTGCGCGATGACCTGCTTGAGGCGTCCGACGAGTACAGCGTGTTTTTCCAGGGGCTCGGGTTCAGCGGTGCCGAGGCGTTCGGCGTGCTCGGCGCGGCGGCCAAGGGCGGCAAGATCCAGCTCGACAAGGCGGGCGACGCGATCAAGGAATTCCGCGTCCGTTCGGTCGACATGTCCAAGACGTCCGTTGACGCCTACACGGCGATCGGTCTCAACGCCGAGGACATGGCCAAGAAGATCCTCGGCGGCGGCGAGGGAGCCAAGGCCGCGTTCCAGCAGATCCTTGACGGCATCCTGAGCATCGACGACCCGGTCAAGAAAGAGGCTGCGGCCGTCGGGCTGTTCGGTACTCAGTTCGAGGACCTGGGCAATCTCGACGCGCTCGCAGCGTTGCGGCCGATGACGAACGCGCTCACGGGTGTCGCGGGCGCTACCGACGCGCTCGGGAAGTCGTTGCACGACAACGCATCGGCCAATCTCGACGTGTTCACGCGCAGCGTCACGACCGCGTTCGTCGACCTGGTCGGCGGCTATGTCATCCCCTTGGTCAATCAACTGGCGACGTTCCTCAACACCAACCTCGGTCCGGCCCTCGCCGTCATCGGCGCGTTCGTCACGGGCACCGTGGTTCCCGCTCTGCAAGCGCTCGCGCAGTGGGTAGGCGAGAACGAGTCATGGTTGCGCGTCGTCGCAGGCGTCATCACCGCTCTGTTCCTGCCCGCGCTCATCAAGCTCGGTATCGAGTCACTGATCAGCGGTGCGAAGTCGGCGGCCGGGTGGGTGATGGGGCGGGTCGCGGCCGTCGGTTCCGCACTCGCGCAATCCGGCGCAGCGGTGATGATCGTTGCTCGCTGGGGACTGATGGCAGGTGCGGCGGTGGCGGGCGCGGCTCGCACGGTCGGCGCGTGGCTGCTGGCGCAAACGGGCGCTGTCGCCTCGGGCGTCGCGATGGTCGCGAGCATGGCGGTCACGGCCGCATCAGTCGTCGGCGGCTGGGCGCTCATGGGTGTGCAGTCCCTCATCCGGGCGGCGCAGATGGCAGCGGCGTGGGTGCTCGCGATGGGGCCGGTCGGCTGGATCATCGCGGCCGTCGTCGCCCTGGTCGCGTTGATCATCGCCAACTGGGACACCGTCGTGGACTGGACGAAAAAGGCGTGGGCGTGGCTGGTCGACGCGATCGTTGCTGCGGCCCGGTTCATCTGGGACTACTTCCTCAAATGGTCCCTGGTCGGGCTGATCATCACCTACTGGGACGACATCGTTGCCGGTGTCCGTGCCGCCGTGGCGTGGGTGCTCGACGCCGTGAGCTTCCTGGGGCGGCTACCCGGCATGGCGGCCGACTGGTTCGCCGGGGTGTACAACGCGGCCGTCGGCAAGCTGCGCGAGCTGGTCTCGTGGCTCGGCGGTCTGGGCGGCCAGGTGCTCGGCGCGATCGGCAATCTCGGAAGCCTGCTCACCGGTGCCGGTCGCGACCTGCTGAGCGGCTTGTGGTCCGGCATCCAAGGTGCGGCCGGGTGGCTCCGCGACCGCGTCCTTGGGTTCTTCTCCAGCATCATGCCGAACTGGGTCCGTGACGCGCTTGGCATCCACTCGCCCTCACGCGTGATGGCCGGTATCGCACGCTGGATTCCGCCCGGTATCGCGGCTGGTATCGACCAGACAGCACACGTTGCCCTGTCCGCCGCGAGCGGTCTCGCAACCGACATCGCCGGGGCCGTGGCCGGTACCGACTTCGGTTCGCCCTTGGCGTTCGCGCTGGGTGCGGCCGGTGCCGTTGGTATCGCGGCTGGTACCGGGACGGCATCCCGTGGCGACCAACGCGGTTCCACGAACGGCAACGGCGTTGGCGCCGCGGGGACCACCCACCAGGAAATCAACGTCAACGTCACCAGCAATGCCGACCCGGACCGAATTGGTCGCGAGGTGGCATGGGCGCTGCGAACCACGGGGAGGTAGCCGAATGGCCGTTGGTATCGACGACGCCCCCGGAATCGCACTGCACGAGTGGACGGCGGAATACCGGGGTCTCGTGATCGGGACCCCGGAGTCCGCTCTCACGTTCACCGAGATTGCCGGACTGCTCGACGCGCCCCCGGTCCGTACCTCCGACCGCGCCACGCTCAACCGGCACGGCGAGGTGTCCGGACAAGACTGGCTCGGCGCGCGAACGGTGACCCTCACCATCGAGGTCAACGGCGACTCGGCCACCGAGTTCGATGCCGCGATGTCCGCCGTGGTCACCGCGTTCGCCCCCACACGGGACCTCGCACCGTTCACGTTCCGATTCCCCGGTGTGGCCGGAGGCGGGCCGCGTGTGGTGTGGGGGAAGGTCCGCAAGCGCTCGACCGTCATCGACTGGGCGTACACGCACCGGTACGCGACGGTCCTGGTCGAGTTGTACTGCCCGAACCCGATGATCACCGACCCGTCATTGAGCACAGGTCGAACGAAGGTGTCCAACTTCGGCAACGGGCTCCGATTTCCAGCGCGGTTCCCACTCCGGTTCGGAGCGTCCAAGCCCACCGAGTTCATCCGCGTCGACAACCTCGGCAACTTCCCCACACCGTTCACGTTCGAGGTGCGTGGGCCGATCGCGAACCCACAGATCGTGAACCTGACGACCGGTGAACTGATCGCCATTTCCTATGTGCTGCTACGCGATCAATGGCTTGTGATCAACACCGACACGCGCGAGGTGCTTCTCAACGGGACCACCCCGCAGTTCCTCACTCCGGGCCGTCGCACAACCTGGCTGACCGCGCCACCTGGTGTCAACGAAATCGCCCTGCGCGGTGCCCGTCTTCCCGACCCCGGTTTCGAACCTGAGCTGATCGCGCAGTGGCGGTCAGCCTGGGTGTGATCTTCCTGGAGGTGCCAACTTGGCCGTTCGTACGATGGAACTTCCCCCTGTTTTCGTCAACAACACCGAGTATCAGGCGGACCCTGTCCGCCGCATCCTCTCGGCGCTGCTGGACGGCACTGTTGGGTTCTTTGGCGACAAGGTTTTTCAAATCTCCGTTGGCGGCACGAACGGACTCACTGTGACCGTGAGTCCAGGGATGGCGGCGCTTCCGTCTCCCAATTCCAGCTACCAAGGAAGTTTTCTCGTCGAGAATCCGGAACCGGTCACTCTGACGATTGACCCTCCACACCCCACGCTCGACCGGCAAGACGTACTGGTTGCCTACGTCGTCCCGCCCGCGAACCCTGGGGACGCTGCGACGTGGTGCCTGGAGCTTCGCGCGGGACAACCGGCCGCGAACCCAGGTCCCCCTACGGTGGCCGGTGCGCTCCAGTTGTGTTACGTCACCGTCCCTGCCGAGGCGAAGCACACGTTTCCCACGTTCATCAGCCGATACGAGGCCAACGGGCAGAGGTACATCGGCGGGCTAGTGCTGACCAGTACTGTGCGGCCGACCGATGTCCGGGCAGGCACGATTTGGGTTGACTGGATCAACGGGAACGTCTGGGCTTGGGAAGGCTCGGTTTGGTACCCGGCAGGCGTTCCGCGATTCTCGACGACCGCTCGGCGTGACACCGCGTTTCCCCGCACCATCGCGGAGGGTCAACTCGCGATAACCACGGGACCTCTCGTCGTCTTGTGGTGCTGGGGCGGAACGTCGCGGGGGTGGGTGCCGATCGGCGACATCGACCCTGGGCATCACGCGTTGGTGGCGACGGCGTCGGTTCCCCCGAGCATTGCGACAACCCTCGCGATATCCGGTATGGCAGCCGGTCACGACGACGGCATTGCCACTGTTGCGGGGAACCGGATCACCCTCAACCGCGCGGGCCGGTGGCACATCGGCATCGTTGCGTTCTCGGACAGCACCGTAAGCGGCCGGTCGACCGTACGTCTCTTGTGGACAGACGGGGCGATTTTCCCGGTCGACATCAACAATACCGCGTTTCGCGCCACGGGTTTTGCCGGTGCCGGACAGATGCACCAGAACATCACGTGGACCGGGAACGTGAGTGCCGCCCAAGCGGCCAAGCCGATGGACATCATCGCCTTTTGGCTTCCCTCGACCGGAACGGCTTCCACCACCTACACGGCATCGGTCGTACTCGAATACCTGGGACGCTAAGGAGGTGCGTTGACCACCACCTACCGCGTGTTGTTTCAAGACGTGCTGACCGGCTACATCCACGGTGAGCTTCCCGCCGAGTCAATCGACTACACCACCACCCGCAACACCCCCGGCTCGGCCACGATCACGCTCGACCTCGTGCCGGGGGTGTCCCGCGTTACTCGGACAAGCCTCGTCGCAGGAGCGGCAACGGCAATACACATCGAACGCAATGGACAGTTCGTGTGGTCGGGCCTGTACTGGGACGCCGAGGCCGACTACGCAGCGGGCACGATGAAACTCCGCTGCGAAGGTTGGTTGTCCTACTTCCGGTTGCGTGGTGTGCACACCACAAAGCAGTACACCCGTTGGGATCAAGCAGACATCGCGCGCGACCTCGTACGGCACGCGGGAACCTACGGGCCAGGCTCTCGGCTCGGCATGGTCAAGTATGGGAACGAGAAGACCGGAGTCATCCGGGACCGCATGTACAAAGAGACCGACCGCAAGAGCATCGGCGAGGCCGTCGAGCAACTTGCGGCCGTGACGAACGGATTCGATTTCGCGTTTGAGGCGGACTGGTCCGGGTCCTTTGAGGACGAACTTGCCGTGTGGTTCCGCATCCGCTACCCGGTGACCGGCCGCAAGCGTGACCTCGTTCTTGAAGACGGGGTGAACTGCGCCATCCTCGGAGCACGACTCAGCGGTACCAGCGTTCGCACGTGGGCCATCGCGACCGGCGCAGGCGACGGACCCGAACAGGTGTGGGCCACCTCGTCACGCCCGTCCACCGTGTACCCGCGACTCGAATCCGTGGTGTCCACACCGGATGTCAAGGAAGTCGCGACGCTTCAAGCAAAAGCCGACTTCCTCACGCGCGTTCGCGCCACACCGATTCTCCTCCCCACCATCGACATCTACCCCGACATCGCACTCGGAGTTTCTGCGCTGGGCGTCGGCGACATCGTGGCCGTGGCGGGTGGCTACGGGCTGATGCCGATCTCGGGCGAGTGGATGGTGACCGATCTCGCCGTGGCCGTGGACGCCAACGGCGCGGAGAACATCACTGCAACCGTCGCCCCTTTGGAGGTGTTCGAGGATGCCTAACCCGTCCCTACCGCCGTCCCTCGCAGCCGAGTTCCGCGAGGACAGAGAGCGACTCGACGCGCTCGAACGCGGCGACAGGAGCCTTGCCTACCGGCAACCGCTGTCCACCAACGACGCGTCAAACGCCCGCGAGATGTACACCACGCCACTCGGCAACGGCCAGTACGCGGCGAAGGACTCCGAGGCGTACTCGGCGGCCCTGGTCAACCCGAGATACCCGGTCCTGGTCGCACGCTTCCACGTGTTCGTCATCGGGAACGGCGGAGCCTGCGAGGTCTACCTACGCGCGAACATGGGCACTTCCAGCCGCTCGACGCGCCGTTGGTCGATCACCGGAAGCGCCGACGGCAACTATCGGAGCAACACGTTCGAAATCGCTTGGCTGCACGGGATGCCGGTAGACCAGTGGGACGAGATCGAGGCTCAAACCCTCCTCCGACGCGGAAACGTGGAGATCCACGCCAACGTGACCGGCAACCGCTTCACGCGCCCCCGTAACGCCGACTTCTCGGCCGACGCATTGGGCAAGGGCTTCACCGCGTCACAGACCGAGTTCTTGGCGGCGTGGGTCACACAGTCGGAGGTGCGTTATCCGGTCCTGTTCAGGGAGCCCGAATACGTCTTCCTCGCGCCCCTGGCAGCGTTCCCGATGGCGAGTATCGAGGGGTCGTTGATCACCGGTTCGGACGTCCCCGGATACCCGATCAGAACCGAGGCTCTGGCGTCGACCGCGCGATCTTCCGCCGAGGGACCTGCGGCCCTGTGGCCGGACGAAGACGGAATCTGGCCGATGCCCCCACGCGATTTCGGCTACTGACACACGAACTTCCGCAACCTGTGCGCCGAGTCGCAACGTCATCGGCGGCATGGAAAGGACAACATAGTGAACAAGATCAAGTCTCTGATCGAGCGCTATCCGGCTCTCTCGCTCGCTCTCATCGGTGCACTCGCGGGTCTCGCCGTCAAGTACGTCCCCGGTCTTGCCGGTTTCGACGTCGGCGACATCGCCGACTGGATCGCGGCGGCAATTGCCATCGTGACGGGCGCGGCCATTCAGCGGCGCGTCACCCCGGTCGCCCGCGAGAACCGCGGTTTCCCACCGCTCGACCGCGAGTAGTCGAACGGGCCGCCCCTCGCCTGTCCTATGTGGACTGGAAGGGGCGGCCATGTTGTGGTGCGCACCACAGCGCACCACCATTGCAGGCGGAACCATCTGTACCTAGATTGGGAGGTGCAGGCGGAACCATCTGTAAGGGAGATCGACATGACCGGCACGGGCGCAAGGATCGTCAAGGCCATCGAGGCGGCATGGGCCGACATCCGCACCGTCAACCCTGAGGTGCCGGACGTCGTGGTCGTGACCGGGTCGGGCTGGCATCAGAAGGGCGGCGACCGCTGGGCGCATTTCTGGGCCAACCGCTGGGTAGACCTCGGTGACGAGGGGGAAGACACGGCCGACGCTCCGCGTAAGCCCGAACTGTTCGTTGCCGGTCAACTTCTCGGTCTGTCCGGGCGTCGCATCATGCAGACCCTGTTGCACGAAGCGGCGCACGGTCTGTGTCACGTGCGTGGCATCAAGGACACCAACGTGAACGGCCGTCACAACCTGCGGTTCGTCGCAGCGGCAAAAGAGTTGGGCGACGAGTGGCCCGAGGGCGGTGAGGCGCACAAGACGCACGGATACTCGGCCGTGGTCATCACCGATGCGGCGGCGGAGAAGTACGCCGACACGATCACCGCGCTTGAGTCGGCGGTCAAGGCGTACTTGTCCGAGGTCGTCACGGTGACCGGTACCGGGGGAGGTGACGAGGGCGGCAGCGGGGGAGGCGACGAAGGCGGCGCAGGCACCGGTACGGGCGGTCGCAAGGTGAACAAGCGACCGAACGCCGTGTGTGGATGCGAAGAACCCGAGCCCTTCCCCGTCAGTCCTGGTCGATTGGCCAAGCGCGCGATCCTGTGCGGCGAGTGCGGCGAGAAGTTCTATCACCCCGAGGTGAGCAGCCAAGCCGCCTGATTTCCGCCCGAGATGCAGAAGGCTCCGTGTGTTAGTCTCCGCACGGAGCCTTGCTGGGTTTACGGGAAGGGCGCACGTCGTGTCGCGAACGCAAGACGCAAATCAGAATAAACGCGAACAGCGTCAGATAGCAGTCGTTGACGCTGGTCGCCAACTCGTCGCGCACGACACTACGGAGAACCGCAGAGCGTTCGCAGAGGCGGCTATCGACCTGCGTGAGACCTTCGCGAACAAGCAGGGAATCACCGACTACAAGGGCAAGAGCTGGGACTACCGAACAGCATTCACGAGACTTCTTGACGAGGCGGGCCTTGGTAGTACCTCCCCTCATCGGCACCTTGTCGAGGCTGTTCGCTATCACATGCAATACGGCGTCCGTGAACGCCTGATGAAACTTGCGGGCGATGATCTCGCCAAATATCACGAATTGTGCCGCGTGCACGGATTGAAACCGGAAGGCCCGAACGAGAAACGTTCACGAGACATCCGCGAACATCGAGTATTGGCTACCGAATCCGTCACTCCGGAACGGCTTGTCGAACTCGTGCAGGTAGTCCGAGATCGTCTTGACGTCATGGTCGCGGACCCCGAGGGCGCAGGCGTCGAACAGCTTGCCGGACTCTCCGCTGAGCAAACCGAGGCGCTGATCGGCCACCTTGGGCGCGTCTGCCAGACGGCGCAACAGGCCTGTGAGATCGCCCGCGAGAAGATGCGTAAGCAGGCGGGCTAGAGCCGCAGGTGTCCAGGCGCGACCCTTCATGTGAACGTCGCCGCCATGTGGATGGTGTGCACACCACAAAATACATACAGAAGGTTCCTTCTGTGACTCCGGTCTCATCCGGTTGTTAACGGCCCCTCTACGGGGGGTGTCCTCGGTGTCAAGCGAAACGCAAATGGCACCGGAGGTTCCATGGCCGGACTTACGACGATCAAGCGCGGCGGTTCCCGCTTCTACGTCCACCCGGAAACGCGAGTCAAGTATCCGGGCGTCACCAGCATCATTGACATGTTGCCGAAACCGTTCCTGACGTTCTGGGCGTCCAAGCTCGCGGCAGAATGGGCGTCGGACAACATCGGCGCGGTTGTGCAGTTGCTTGTCAACGGCCAGCGGCAAGCCGCGATCGACGTCATCAAGAATGCCTCTCGGCGGTTCGTCCATGAGGCGGCCGACACGGGCACCGAGGTTCACTCGCTTTTCGAGAAGCGGGCGCGCGGGCAGGCTGTCGGTCGTCAGCATCCCGAGATGGTCGACTACCTGCGTCACATCGACGCGTTCCTTGACCGGTACCAACCACGGTTCCTCCACATCGAGGACACGGTGTGGTCTGACACTCACCGGTTCGCCGGTTCGTTCGACTGGATTGCCGAGATCGAGGGAGAGATCGTCCTCGGTGACACCAAGACGACCCGTTCCGGGGTGCATGACGCGGTGGCCTTGCAGCTCTCCGCGTACCGCAACGCCGACAAGATCATCACGGCGACCGGCGAGGACGTCGAGATTCCCGCCATCGCCGCGCACGCGGTGTTCCACGTGCGGCCCGAGGGCGGGAAGTTGGTTCCCGTCCGCGCTGACGCGGCGGTGTTCGAGCGCTTCCTCACCATGCGCGATGTCTTCGACTGGGTCACCGAGGAGAGCAAGACCGTCATCGGCGACCCGGTGTACGACTCGACGATCTCGACCGGGTCCGAGCGCCGCGCCGCCAAACGCTGAGCAGTTCACGAGAGGGGACAGTCATGCCCAAGTGGGAAGTCAGCTACCGCACCGAGACCGAACCAAAGAACCTGCCGACCGGTGCGAGCGTCGCGCGGATCAGCGAGTACCCCGTCACCTTCGCGAGCGGCGCGGCCCGCCTGGACGTGCACCGCATCCCGGCCACGGTCGGCGCGCTCAAGGACAACCTCGTGGCCTCGCTCAAGGTCAACGGTCGGCCGATCGCGCTCGACGAGGACCAGGCCCGCGAGGTCGCCGAGGCGCTGCTCAAGCTCGCCGACGACCGCAAGGCCCACCTCGCCGAGCGGGCGGCCGAACAGGCGGCCCTCAAGGCCGAGGCGCAGCGCATCGCCGCGCACGTCCGCAACGCGTTCACCGCCACCTACCCGCGGCCGACCTGGCGGCGTGCCTGACCAGCCCTTCACCCATACCAGAGATACGGGCGGAACCTTTCGCACTGAATCTTCTGTCGACGACTGAAAGGGGAGCATGTGGCTCTCAGGATCTTCGAGACCGACCCCGACGCGAAGCCCAAGGCCCGGAACCCGTTCATGGACGACGTGGTCGGGAAGTTCAAGGGCGGCAAACTGGTCGGCCGTCGCCCGATGGCGCTGTCCGAGTGGCGCGTGATCTCCGATGACCCGGACGTCGCCGACCGTATCGCCGAGTTGTTCGGCGGTGAGGCCGTGGACTCCGGGGACGAGGAGGCCCGCGACCGCTACGAGGTCATGAGCGAGGCCGAATCGGTCCTCGTGGTCGTCGAGTCGGCCGAGGCGCTGCGCTCACGGATGGCGCTGTACGGGCTTCAGGGGCCGCTGCACGTGTGCGACGGCGCGTACCTCATCGCGGGACACCCCGAGGAGGACCGCATCGGCCAGCCCTGCGAGTGCCCCCGCGGTTTGCAGGACCGCAAGGACAAGGCCAAGAGCGGCACCGGTCCCAAGCCGGACATCTCGCTGCGCTTCCGTCTCAAGGATGACCCCGAACTCGGCTACTTCGTGTTCGGGTCCGGTTCCTGGTCGCTGGTCAACGACCTCCCGGAGATCGAACGGCAGCTCGCCGACGCGGACGGCCCGGTTATCGCCGAACTGCGCCTCACCCTCGTCGAGTACACGACCAAGAAGGGCCGCGACGTGTCGTACACGCGGCCGGAAATCGTGATCAAGGGCGCGGCCTAACCGCGAACCAGGTGCCCCCGCGCTGTCCCGAGTGGATGGCGCGGGGGCGCTTTCGCGTTGCCCCACAACCGAAAGGGGTGTCAGACAGTGGACACGATCGAACCCCCCGATCTCGGCGACAACGGCGGGCGACCGCGCTGGTTCGGGTTCCTGGTCATCGCCCTGGTCGACCTCGCGGCGTTGTTTCTTCTGGTCACGGGTCTGGTCACGGTCGTCGGCTGGTTTCTCCCATGACCCTCACGAGCGGTTCTCTGTGCTCGGGATACGGGGGTTTGGACATCGCCGCCAACGCGGTGTTCGGCACCCGGACCGTGTGGTTCTCCGAGATCGACGACGCGGCGATCAAGGTGCACGCGCACCACTGGCCGCACCTGCCCAACCTCGGCGACATCCGGGCGGTCGACTGGACAAGCGTCCCTCGGGTCGACGTCCTCACGGCGGGGTATCCCTGCCAGCCGTTTTCCCTTGCCGGACAACGAAAGGGGGCCGATGACCCGCGTCACCTCTGGCCGCACATCGCCGAGGGCATTCGCGTACTTCGACCAGGCGTCGTGGTCCTGGAGAACGTCCCCGGCCACCGATCCAAGGGGTTCGGCGACGTTCTCGCGGATCTGGCCACGCTGGGGTATCTCGTCGCATGGGGAAGCCTGCGAGCTTCCGACGTCGGGGCACCTCATCGACGAGACCGGGTCTTTGTCGTTGCTGTCGACCCCACGCGCGTCGGATTCGCGACGGGCGGTTCTGGGCTCGACTTCCGAGCGTCCGGACACGTTGACGGGCAGCGTGAACAGGCTGTTGCCGACCCCGGATACCGGGTTGTCGCCGAACGGTCATGGGCGTCGCGGAGGACGACCGGGGAACGGACGTCAGTCGGGCGCGAGCTTGGACGCGATCGTTCGCTACGTCCTCGCACCGAGGACGGGCACCGACTCGACTGGGGTGAGTACAGCGCCGCTATCGACCGGTGGGAGCGAGTCCTAGGGCGTCCAGCTCCGCGACCGGCGATCGAGGGGCCACACGGCCGACCGAAGTTGTCGCCACGGTTCACCGAGTGGGCAATGGGGTTGCCGGACGGTTGGGTCTCCGCAGTGCCGGGTGTCTCGGTCAACCAGGCCCTCGGGCTGTGCGGCAACGGAGTGGTGCCGCTGCAAGGGGAAACAGCCGTCCGCGCGCTGGTCGAGGTGCTTACCCGCGCTGCCATTTGTGGTGTGCACACCAACACAACGGAGGGGGTGACCGGTGCACATTGATCGATTGCTCGACCGCCTCGGCAACGGGCTTGTGCTCGACGAACGCGGCGGCGTGCTGGTCACCTGTCCCGCGCACGGCGACGGACGACCGAGTCTGTTCGTGTCGCTCACCGACGAACGGCGGGCACTGGTCTACTGCCGCGCGGGCTGCAAGACAGCCGACGTTCTCAAAGCAGCCGATCTCGCCGAGTCGGACTTGTTCGAGGTGACCGGCGAACCGACGCTCTCGACGGTCGCGCCGGTCGAGCTGGCTCCGGGCGTCGTCGCCGCGCTGGCCACCTACGTCAACGCGGCGGCCGGACGATTCGCGGGCTCACGGGCCGCCGAGTACGCCCGCGACCGGTTCGGGTTGACCGAGGACATGGGGCGACAACTGCGCCTCGGGTTCGACGACGGCACGGTGAGCGTCGGCCGCGCCAAGGACTACCGGACGTCTGGGTACCTCGCGCATCCGCGCTTGGTCGTCCCGTTCGTCGACTGGTCCGGGATGCCGAGGGGCTTGCAAGGTCGCGATGTTGGCAACGGTTGTCCGGCGAGGTGGCTCAACCTGGCCTCGCCCGCCGAGGGCATGAGATGGGACGCGACGGCCGTTCTACGGACCGGTGACAGCTTCCCGACGGTTGTGGTCGCCGAGGGACCGGGCGATGCCCTCACCGCAGTTGCGGCCGGATACACCGCCGTGGCCGTTCGTGGTGCCGGGGTGGCACGCGCCGAGCGGACCATCACGGAACTCGCCGTTGGCGCCGCGGGGGGAGAGGTGATTCTTGCCGGGGACAACGACCAGGCCGGACGTGAGTTCAACGACGCGCTCGGCGCAGGGCTCAAGGCACTCGGCATCCACGCCCGTGTGCTGCGCATCCCCGAGGAGTACGGCGACCTTGCGGACTGGCGCGCTGCGGCACCCGATCAGTTCAGCGCGGCACTGCATCGAGCGGTTGCCGAGGCGGTCGAATGGGCACAGGGGGAGGAGGCCACGCCGAGCGATCCGCCACCGCCACCGCCCAAGCGGGACAAGCTCAAGGCCACCCTCGGAACCGATATCGAAAACGCCCGGTTGGCGCTCACGATCGTTGGCGAGGACACCGCGCACGTGGACGGCGTGGGTTTCCTCACCTGGTCCGGGCGTATCTGGCAGGTCATGAGCACGACCCGTGAGCGGGCGATCGGGCATCGAGTCGCCGACGCAATGGCGCGTGAGCTGGCCGCGATGCCCAAGGGCGACAAGGACGGCAGTCGAGCGGAGCAGCGCGACCATGAGGAGTACGTCCAAGCGGTCAAGCGCACGCGCCGGATGCACATGGATTCGGGCATCCGGGCCGCACTCGAACACCTCCGAACGATCACCGCCGCCGAGGTGACCGAGTTCGACGCGCGGCACGATCTGCTGACCTTCCGCAACGGAACCGTCGACCTCACCACGGGGGAGCTGCGCGAGCATCGACGCGAGGACCGGTTGACCCGGTTCGTCGATCTCGATTACGACCCCGAGGCAGCCTGCCCGAGGTGGACACGGTTCCTCGGCGAGGTCTTCCCCGAGGACCCCGAGATGCCGGGGTTCATGCAACGGCTCGTCGGCTACGGCATCACAGGCGAGACGCGTGAGCACGTGTTCGCGCTGCTCTACGGCCACGGTTCCAACGGCAAGAGCGTGTTCGTCAACGCACTGGCGACGGTGTTCGCAGGCATCACTGGACACATGTCGCAAGCCGCGATTGCCCAGACCAGGGCATTCGACCCGAGTGCGGCCAACCCCGCGCTCGCTGCGCTGCGTGGTGTGCGCCTGGCGGTGCTCTCCGAGCTGTCCGAGGGGTTGCGCCTCAACGAGGCGTTGCTCAAGCAGATCACGGCCGGTGACCCTGTGGTCGCTCGTGAACTCTACAAAGGACAGTTCACGTTCACGCCGACGGCGCTGATGCTCATGGCGACGAACTATCGGCCCGACGTGCGCGGGCAGGATGACGGTTTCTGGAGGCGAACCAGACTCATCCCGTTCGCCCGAGAGTTCGCGGGTACCGACAAGGACGCAGCACTCCCCGTGACGCTGCTTGCCGAGTCGGTCGGTATCGCCGCGTGGGCCGTGCGCGGTGCGGTGCAGTGGTACGCCGAGGGGCTGCGCGAACCCGAGTCGGTGTTGTCGGCCGTCCGCGAGTACCGGCGGTCGAGCGACATTCTCGACGGGTTCCTACCGGGCGTGCTCGTGCGCGACCCCGAGGCCCGGATCACGCTCGACGACGCGTTCAACGCCTATCAGGACTGGGCGGATGTCGAGCTGGGCGGGGCGTCACGCCCGTGGGGAAAGATCACGTTCCGGAAGAACATGGAAGGTCGCAAGGTCCGCATCATCCGTGATCGGCGGGGCATGGTGCTACGCGGAGTGCGCAAGGCCCGCGCGGAGGAACTGGCTTAACAGCAACGACAGCAGCCGGACCGGGAACCACCTCGGTCCGGCTCATTCGTGCTGCCCGAAACACCGAGGGGGGCACCTTGCGTAGACAGCTTCACCGTGTGGCGGGCGACGAGGTCCGCGTCAACGTCGTCGAGAGCCGCGACGACCTTTCGACGTTCTCGCTATGGTTGCAGCACAACGAACAACGCACGATCGGGTTCGACACCGAGACGACCGGTCTCGACATGTTCTCGCCCTCGTTCCGGTTGAGGACCGCTCAATTCGGCCACGAGACCGAGGCGTTCGTTATCCCGGTCGATCGGCTCGGCGTTCCGTCCGATCAATGCGGCGCAGCGCGCGAGGTCGTGTCGTCGGCGCTGCGACACCTTCCGCGGCTGACGGTCCACAACCTGACGTTCGATGCGCTGGTCTCGACGCAGGAACTCGATGTCGTGCTCGACGACTTGTGGTCACGGTCCACCGATACCGCGATCCTCACCCACCTACTCGACCCGCGCGGCCCCGAGGACGGCGGGACCGGACTCGGGCTCAAGGGCAACTCGGCGCGCTACGTCGACCCGGACGCGCCGGACACGGCAACCGGGCTGTACTCGGCGTTCCGGGAGATCGGCCACACCAAGGCGACCGGTTGGGCAGCGATACCGCTCGATCACCCGCTCTACACGCTGTATGCGGGCCTTGACGTGATCCTCGGCGCACGGCTGCACGCGGTGCTGTCGGCCGAGGTCGAGGCGCGAGGATTCGCCAGGCTGGCTGAGTTCGAGCACGCAGTTGCGCTGGTGTGCGCCAAGATCGAGGCGCGTGGCTTCCGCGTCGACCCCGATTACCTGACCGAGTTGCGGGCGACGCTGCGGGCCGAGGCCGAGCAGTGGTCAAGTGTGGCGCACATGTTCGGCGTCACCTCGGTCAACGCACCCGCGCAGGTCTCGTCGGCTCTACTGGGAATGGGGGAAGAACTCACCGAGGTCACCAAGACTGGCGCGCTCAAGGTCGATAAGGAGGTTCTGCTACACCTCGCCGACCTTGACCGTGACTGGCAGCCGCGTGGCACTCGCGATCCGAACCCGCTCGCCGAGGCGGTGTTGCGCGCCAAGCGGGCAAGCAAGTGGGGAACGTCCTATGTAGACGCGATGCTGAACGGTCGCGATGCCGAGGACCGCATTCACCCAAGTATCGCCTCGCTCAAGGCACGTACCGCGCGCATGTCGATCAGCCGTCCGCCGTTGCAACAACTGCCGTCGAAAGACTGGCTCATTCGTCGGGCGATGCTCGCGGACACACCTGGTCACGTCATCGGTTCCGTGGACTACCAAGCGGTAGAGATGCGCGTCATCGCGGCACTCTCGGGCGACCGAACCATGATCGATGCCATCCTCGCGGGCCGCGACCTGCACGGGTACACGGCCGCCCTGGTCTACGGGGACAACTACACCGTCAAACAGCGCAACCTGATGAAGGGGGTGGGGTTCGGCAAATTGTTCGGGGGCGGTGCGGACACGCTCTCTCGGCAGACCGGGGCACCGCTGGAACAGGTACGGCACGCGATCAGGCAGTACGACCGCGTGTACCGGGGCATCAAGCGCTACTCGCGGCGGCTTGAGGAACGCGCCCTCTACGGCCGCAAGGAAGTCGTCACCCCCTCGGGCCGCGTGATCCCGCTCGATCGGCGACGCCTGTACGCGGCAACGAACTACGTCGTCCAGTCGACCGCGCGCGACGTGCTCGCCGAGGCGCTGCTACGGCTCGACGAGGAAGGCCTTACCGAGTACCTGCGGTTGCCGGTCCATGACGAGGTGGTGTTCTCTGCACCCCGCGACATCGCCGAGGAAGTCGGCCGCCACATCGCAAAAACCATGCAAGTAGACGACTTCTACGGCGTCCCGCTCGCGACCGATCTTGAGATCGGCGGTAACTCATGGGGTTCCCTGTACGGAGCTGCCGCCTAGGAAGGGGAGATGTGCGCTGTTCTCGTTGCAGCACAACGACAAACGTTCGCCCGTACGTGACGCGTTGGCCACGAAAAGAGTTTCTGTGCAGGGCACACGCGGCGGTGCATTTCAAGGCCAAGCGTCGCGAGGATCTTGCTCGGCTCCGCACCCTCTACGGCGACTTCACCGAGCGCCTGGCGCAGACCGAGGCACATCACGTGGCGCTGGCCGCAATCACACTCGACGGCATCGACGCGGACCATCCGGCACGGCCTGATGTCGTCCGTCTGCTTGCGGCCGTCGCGCGAACCTCGGTCCGCTACTTCGCCGAGTTCGACGACCAGGCGTTCCGGGCGTTTGGCTCGACGCGGGACCGATCACGGGCGCACGGACACAAGACGAGAGCGGCTGAACGCAACGCGCACGCCGTGCCGGTAGACGTGGCGTGGTTGCGCAGGGCTTACCGCGACCGGTGCGTGTACTGCGGGAGCAGGTCCGAACACATCGATCACCTGTGGCCGCTGGTCGACGGCGGTGATGACGCGCCGTGGAACCTCGCGCCCTCGTGTGCGAGCTGCAACCTGTCCAAAGGCCCGAGATCACTCGGCGCGTGGTTGCCGGGGCACCTGGTCGCGCTCGACGTCGACCATCGGCGCGGCGTCGGCGATCTCTGGGACCAGCTCACGGCGGCCGGATGAGGCAGTGCCCCAAGTGTCGCGCTGAGAAGGCACTCGACGAGTTCGACCGCGACCGCTCACGGGCGGACGGGCTGCACCCGTACTGCAAACAGTGCCGCAAGGGCTACCACACGGCCAACCGCGAGCAGGCTCTAGCGCGGATGGTGCTGCACAACCTGGCCAACCGCGACGCCAACCGTGATCGGCGCTACCAGTCGCGCTACGGCGTCACGGCCGCCGAGGTCGACGACCTACGCACGGCGCAGGGCTACCGGTGCGTGATCTGCGGACGGCACGAGGACGAACTACCCCGCGGCTTGTTCGTCGACCACGACCACGTCACCGAGCTGGTTCGCGGACTGCTCTGCCAATCCTGCAATTCCGGCATCGGTCATTTCGCCGACGACCCGGTCCTGTTGTCGGCGGCAATCAAATATCTGCAAATGGCTGACGAACTACGCGCCATTGCAGAAAATGAATCCCATTGAAAGGGGACTGTCCATGTCCATGCGCACCGCCGATTTCCCGACCGTCGCGGCACGCCTGCGCACGGCCGCCACGACGTTCGAACGCTGGGCGCTGGTGGCACAAGCGGTTGCCGACGAGAACCCCGACCACGTGCCGTCCGTGTCGGTCAAGGGCATTCAGCGGCCGGTTGAAGCCCTGGTGATGGCACGACTGGACCAGGGCATCACCGCCGAGCTGTACCTGACCAGGGCAGCGGCGATTCAGGCTGTGTTGCAGGCCGAGCGCGCGATCGTGCACGCCGAGGCGGCAGAGCGGGCGTACTCGCAGCCGAGGCACGAGCGCGCGCAGTACCGCTAGAGACGGACGTCTAAACCTTCATGTGTTGTATGTCACCTGTCTGCGCGCTGGTTGGCGGACCTGAGGAGTTCTCACCTATTTGGCCTACTCAGTTCTGTGTAGTGCGCGCGAAAAATCAATTAGTTAGGGTAATTATGTAACTGACCGTGGTGAAACTTGCGAAATTCAGGGCGAAACATTGTCGGAGTGTAACCGGAACGTTGTTACACGAGGATGGCGCGGCTCGCCATAGGTCAAGCACGCATGTTCGAGACACATTGCGTTCCGCCGAATTGCGGTTACGGTGGAAAGCTCGCCTAGGGGGGCGTACCGACCGGCAATATGGACTGAAGAGGGGACGGACGGGTGAGCGCCGTAAGGCGAGCAGTATCGGGTGGAAATGACGGGCGGGGGGGTTGCGGACGCGGCTTGCCTGTCTGCGGCGGGCAACGATGTAGATCATCTTTAGCAAGGCGAATGCATCAGCTCGGCGTAATACCGAGCTGAACTCAGGATTCGTCCTTTGTGGACTTCTCGCGGAGCGTCGAACCCCGTTGAGGAACATGCAGGCTGGCAGTGCTCAAGCCATAAGCCGCGCGCTGTCAAGCCATCGAACGTAGACCAACGTCGAGCCGTGACTGTCACGACGCTGCGCTGAGCGCGCGGCGTTTCGCTGGCGACCTCGCAGCGCGGTCCGACCTGGACGACTCAAGCCCGCCCGTGTGTGAACCGCACGTGAACGGCGGGCTTGTTTCGTCTGCCCGAAACAGGGAGACCACCGAAAGTGAGCACTATCAGCACGCTCGAACAGCCGAGGGTCGAACTCGTCACCGACATCCGGAACGGGCTCGACCACGGCACGCCTCACGCCTATCGAGGCGCAGCGCTTCCGCAGATGCTGCAAGCCTTGAGCCGCAACACCTTTGCCGCTCACGTGTTCGCCGATCCGCGCTCGACCCCGGACCTGCTCAACGCCGTGACCCTCGGGGACAAGGACGCCGAGGCTCCCTTGTACGTCCGCTGTGCGGCAGAGTTGGACCGCATGGCCGCAACTGCGGTTGGCTCCTCGGCGCTGGACCGCGAAGACCTCCATCAGGAGGGCGCTCTACGGCTGATCACGGACGCGCGATCCGGCAAGATCACCAACGATTTCGCGGGCAACCTCGGGCCGTACCTCGGGCGTGCGGTCCTGGGACACATGCGCAACATCGCGAGTACACAGAGCCCCGGCAAGCCCAACGATCCGGGCAGGCTCACGCAGAAACTCAGGCAGGCACTGCGGGCGACATCGGACGCGGACGGCAACTATGACCTGATCGGCGCGGCGACCTATGCGCGCACGCACTTCGCATGGACGCTCGAAACGTTCTGGGATGTGCACGCCGTCATGTTCGCGGTTGCTGATGACTTGTACTCGCGCAACGGCGGGGGCTACACCCTCGGGGAAACCCTCGGCGACACCGACGCGACCGACGCCCTCAACCGCATCGAGAACATCGAGACCGCACGGGCGCTCATGGCCTCACCTGTCCTCGCACCACGGGAACGCGAAGTTCTCGGCGTATTGATGGGGTTCGACGGACCAGCTCTGTCTGAAGGGGAAGCCGGGAAGATCCTCGGCGTCTCGCAACAGGCCATCTGGCGAATCAAGCGTGTCGCCCTGGGCAAGCTCGCCGCAATCGCCGACAACTGAGACCGGGGGGTCGACGCATGGAGTTCTTCTACTGCACCGAGAACAAGTCAGACCGCCTCGGCGTCGCACAGTACGGCGACATGGTCCTTGTCGTGATCACGGAAGTCGCTTCCGACACGCCCGCCGAGGCCCGGTTGTCGAGCACCAGCGCCCGCAAGGCCGCAACCGCCCTACGGGGGATCGTGGACGGTTCGAACGAGGAAGGGGCACACGTCGGGCTGTTGTGGGTTGGCGACGGCCACGAGGACGACACGGTCCTTGTCACGGGAATCATCACCCGTGACGACGCGCGAGGCGTGCTGCTGTCCTACCCGGACGCGGGCCGCCTGGCCGACGTGCTCGACGCCACGGCCACCTACGCCGAGATGCACGCGATGGTTCCGCGACAGGAAACGGCACCGGTCGACGAGGCCACACGCGACGCGATGGCGGTTCGCATGTACGCACTCGAAATGACGAACAAGGCACTCGGCGGCCCGCCGATCGATCTCGTCGCAGCGGCCCACTGGGTCGCAACCGGAGAGGTGTCCGCGTGACCGGCCGGGAGCTGGTGACCCTGCACGTCGTGAGCCCGTGCGAACACGACATCGAGCACGAGATCAAGGAACTGATCCGCGGGGCCACGTTCACGACGTTCGCGTGCACCACGGCCAAGGGGATTCCGCGTCTCCACGTGGTGACCGCCGAGACGTACCCGCGCACAGTGCGGCGAGGGTAGGCGGGCGACGCTTGTCCCGAGTAGCTAGACAGAGTGCCCCGTCCCTGGGATTTCCGGGGGCGGGGCATTTTTGTTGTGCACACCACGACCGAGGACTACCAGCCGAGCAAGTGCAGAAGGTTCCATCTGTTTGTGGTGTGCACCACACCTTGTGACATACGGATGGTTCCGTGTGTTTCTATGTTCCCGTTGGACCGACCACCACCGACAAGGGGCCGAGCGATCATGACTGACAAGCTGCGCGAACTCGACGACAACCGGCGTGCACTCATGCCGTGGCTGTGGACGGCGACGATCCTCGCCATGCTCACGAGTCTCGGTAGCGGGACCATCCTCATGGTCGACCTCGGTAGCCCGATCTACCTCGCGATCCTGTTCCCGCTCGCGTCCGATGTCGGTCTCATCGCCTCCCTGCGGGCGTCCGCCAAGTTGTCCGCCTACGGCATCGTTTCGGGACCAGCTCGGACGCTGAGGTACTTCTCGGTCGCGTTCTGTCTGGCGCTCAACTGCACGGGCGCGGTGATGAACGGTGACTACGCGGCGGCCGGTTTCCATGCGGGCATCCCGGTCATGGTGTTCGTGCTCGCGCTGTGCGAGGAGCACTACTCCTCGGCGTTCGCGGCACTCATCGCCGAGCAGCGAAAGGCGGACGCACAGACCGAATTGGTAGCCGCGCGGGACGAGGTCACGGTTGGCGCCGCGGAGTCCGCACCGGTCGCCGAGGTGGTCGAGGTAGTCGAGACCGGCCCGGTGGTCGCCAGGTCCAAGCGGATCATCCGGCCCGACGAGGAACTGTTGCCGATCGTCCACGGTCTCATTCGTGCGCAGGAGGAGGGGAAGCGCGTTCCTCGTCGAGCTGTGCAGACCGCGTGCAACGTCGGCCCTGTGCGGGCGACTGAGCTGATCAGCGCCGCGTACTCGGTGGTCGAGTCGACGGCCGACGACAGCCGCGCCTACCTGTGATTAAGGTACAGATGGTTCCGCCTGTATGTGGTGTGCACCACAAACTAGATACAGGAGGAACCATCTGTACCTACGATGATCACAACACACCAACAACCAAGGAGGCCCCAAATGGCGGTCATCTTCATCAACATCGAGTCCGCCCCGGCTCTTGAGCACGTCGAGTGCATCGAGTGCGGGCAGGCGTGCGCGTGGTGGGTTCCCGAGTGGGACCTGACGCCGCTGCACTGCGGCGCGTGCCTGTACCCCTCTTGTGGGCGCTCGCGCGGCTAGGCCGGGGGCGGCCCCGGACTCGTCGAGTTCGGGGCCGCTACATACAGATGGTTCCGCCTGGACTTACTCTGGTGACAACGTTCAAGGAGACCGACATGCACAACCCCACCGACGCGGAGCGCACGGCGGCAGAGGAAGCGGCGCACGCCGAGAACGACCAGCGCAACGCGGCCCGCGTGGTCGAGCTGCGCGGCGAAATCCGCGAAATGTCCTCAATGCTCAACCGGCCCACTGTGTTCGGCGCGTTCAGGACGGCCCTCGATCAGGCCATGCGCGAAGCGCTTGCCGAGCTGCTGCTTTTCAAGACACAGATCAACGTCGTCGAGGTAGCGCTTGCTGTCTCGCCGGACGGGTCCAACGTCTACGTCGAGGGCGTGAACTGCATCAACTGCGACCCCACGTACGACCCGCACTACCGGACCGGCGTCCCTTGTCGTGCATGGCGGGCGCACGCGGCACGAACGGTCTCGAACTGGCGCAGCACGCACCCCTACAACCGCGACAGCTACCGCGTTGTCGAGGTGATCGTGTCGGCCGAGGGGGAACTTGACGACCAGGTCGCCCGCGCCCGCGCGGTTGTCAGCCTGTCGGCCCGCTAGACGACTCCCGGCCCGGTCCTCTGATCGCGGGGGACCGGGCTGCGCGAAGACCCCTTCTGTTGCACCAACCGAGAGAGGCACCTCAATGGCACGCAGCACCCGCCCACTCACGGGCGACGAGGCTGAGAACCTGGGAGACAATGACGGAATGACGTCGAACGCTGACACGGCTTCGCGTACGGGCCTCCGTATCGCGCCGGATGGCACCGTTACGCCGATCTCCACGAACGACCCGACCACCACCCCGGTTGCCCGAGTGCTCGGCACGGACGTGCTCCGCCGTTACGAGGGGCAGGTGTTCGAGTACCCGTGCGCCTTCTACGTCCTCGGCGACGTTCCCGCGGCTGACGCCGAGTTCAACGACTGGGCAACCATCATCCTGTCTGACGCGCTGTTCGGATGGGGCACGCACGACCGGGCGCGAGGTCCCGTAGTCGTGTACGGCCTCGCAGAGGGGAAGGACGCCACACTTGCCCCCGACGTAGCCGAGTACATCCGCGCGTTGGTTCGTGGCGAGGCGTGACGGCATAGCGGCCGAGAACGGGAGTTAGGAACGGCGCGGCCCCTCGTCCTTTCCGGGCGGGGGGCCATTTTTGTTGTGCACACCACATGCGACAACAACACGCGGCACGGCGATACCCTCACTGTTCACCATTGAGAGGGGAACCAACCTAATGCGTGCCCGTGTCCTGTTCGGCCCCGCTGCCGCCGCTGCCGCCCTCGTGCTCACTGGGTGTGGTTCCGGTACCACGAACGCGGTATCGACCAGCGCAGCGCCAACCACAACCCCGGTATCGACCAGCTCGACGGACCTGATCGGCCCGGCATTCCGCGAGGACCACAGTTCGGCCGCGTGGTATCCCTCGGTCTCGTCTGCGGCACTGGACGGTAAAGCCGTCATCATCCGGACCACGCTCACCAAGGACCAAGCGGCCAGTGCGGTACCGATGTGCGAGGCTGGGCGCGCAACCGCCACTCGCCTTGGTACCGACTACGTGAGTGTTACAGTGCGCACCGCCGAGGACAGTTCCATTGCGGCATGGAACCGGCTACGTGGTGACACCGCCTGCGCCGAGGCATAGATATCGGACAACGCAACGGCCCCGCTCTGTTGATACCAGAGTGGGGCCGCTTGCTGTTCGAGCTAGCGGGCCGCCGTGGCTGGTTTAGGACACGGAAAACCAGGGGCTTGTTTGCTCGGACAAGCGATCAGGTTGATATCCACTCGTCGGACGTTCACGATCCAAAATGACCATGCCACATCGGTTCCCCTGAGCAGCGATTCGCGTTGACGGGCAAGCCGATCCTCGTCGTCAGGGGAGCCCAACTGCCCCACCTGGTCGTCTCGCAGCATGCGCGGCAACTTGCGATACTCGGTCGCGAACCACATCAAAGCCGCGTCGACGTCCGTGAACGTGCCGCGCACTAGCGATGGCGACTTCTTCAGGCACGCCGCGAGTCGGTTCGCTGGGTGTTCTAGTGTCCGAAAGTCCGGCAGTTCGTCTCGGCCCTTGGAGTCGCTGATCTCCGAGCCGAGGTTGTTCCACACGTACCCGTGCCAGTGAAGTTCTGTCATCCGTCTCGTCTACCCTTCGCGCCAACGCAAGTGCCCCAGTCCCCACCGTAGCGGTGAGGACTGGGGCACCACGCGCAGCCTGGCGAGTGCTACAGCGAGATGTCGTTCTCGGCCGCGTAGCCGAGCACGAACTCACGCATCTCGGCCGCGTCGAACCGCAGGGCACCCGCGCCGGGGTTCTTGCTGTCGGTCAACTCGACCGCTCCCGGCAAGCCGGGGATTCCGGTCACCATGACGCACGACTCCGAGTTCTCGTCCGACTTGTCGCCAGTGTTGCCGCCGCACATCTTCCGCGAGGCAAGCCCGTCCAGTCCGATCGAATACAGATCCATGACCATCCTCTGTTCGTGCTTTTGGGCGGCATTGAGCCTCTGCCGCTCACCTGGCTATATAGCGCACTCCTCTGTTCCGCGTCGCCTTGCTGGAGCGGTAGCGGCGCATGTTGTCGGAGCAGGAACTATCATGCTGATTTTATGCCCACGTCGAAAGGTTCAATTGGGTGAAACTTGCCGATTGACTCACTCGTGAAAAAATATATTCGCGCATGGCGAAGTGGCGGAATGCTCATTCTGGTCGGGTCACTCCGCTTTCGGTGCGTAGATCGTGTGTCGCTGGTCCTTTCTGCCTGCCGAACTGGTAATCCCGACTGCTTGGCTAGTAGCGGCCGTGGCGCGGTGGAGCTTTCTGTTGGGATGGCTACTGCGTCACTGAGATCCCACCCGAGTCCGCCCAAGCGGCTGACCCGCCATCCACGGAGATCACTACTGCCGCCGTATCGCACCGGACACCGTCGCTGCGCTTGATCGTGAGCATCCCGTTGAGCTGGGCGGTCACGACGAGATGAACCCGATTTCGCGCGCAGAACTTTCTCATCAAGCGAAGGACGTAGGATTTAACAGTGTCCTCGGTGATACCCAGTTGATTGCCGATCTCGCGGTTGATGTACCCGAGAGCCACCAACATCAAAACCTGTCGCTCGCGGGGGGTTGTCTTGTCAGTCCCCGGCTGACGTAGTGGGAGGGGATGGCTGAACGTGGTTTCCGATCTCGTTGACACTGCGGACGTTCCTTCGGTTGCCCAGTCTGTTCAGACTCGCGAATTCCTGAGTTCCGCTAGACGTTCTTCTAGGAGTGTGTCCAGCTCGGCGACCGTGCGTCGTTCGTGCAGGTGGTCGAGAGGGGACTTGGTCGGATACCTCACTGGTTGCGGCGGTGGGGACTCGCCGAACGGCAGCTTGGCCATAATGCTGTGAGTGCGGCACTCCCATGCGACTGGTATTTCAGCGTCAGCGTCGAAGGTGAGGTCGAATGTGTGACCATATGGGCACTCGAAGGCTCTTTTCCAGGTTCTGAATTCACGGTCTCGGTCACCGTCGAAACCTGAGCTTGAGCGCCAAATTCGATATCCTTTTAAAGTGAACTCGTCGCGCACGAGATGCCCCCTCTCGCTACTTGTGCGCCTCGATGATGTCGAGTGCGCGGACGCTGAGACGTAGTCTCTCCGAGTCGATCCCAAAGGACATGAACCGAACCGCACTGTCCTCCGAGTCGAACCGGCCCAAGAAATCCCCGTTATCGGCAAGAACCATTGTCCGGTCAGAGAAGGTGAAGACCCACGCCAAGACTTGGAGCGGGTCAGCATCACTCGGCGCGACTCCCACCGCAGACATGGAAGGTGCCTTGATGCCGGTCAACGTGGTCTCCGTTCGTCGGTGTGGGGCTCAAAGTGGAAGGCGGTGAGACCGGTCTCTGTCGGGAAGACCCGATCCCACCGCCGCTAAGGGCGGGTGACGTGGGGCGCTCACTACGTGGGAGTAGCTGTGCTGCTCGACGCACGCCACCCGCATTCCCCGACCGCCGCAGTCGGGGGCATGGTGGTCCTAGCGCGAAACCGGATTACGCGGCACCGGAGGCTCAACGGTCGTGCTGAAGCCGCTAGGTGTGTTCGGGCGGATCACTACGCCGCGAACTTTCGCCGCCATCTCCGGAAACACCCTGCACATTGGCGGGGGCGGTTCGGGCGTGGTTGGTGCTTGCCTGTCTCCCGGCGGGGGGAGCGTGATCGCCATCCTGATCGTCCAATTCGGGTCACCGCCGTAGGTCCAGACCACGGCGGCCGGACTGAACTCGTGCAACCCCGGTCCTGCCCATCGCTCCATTGGAGCCCGGTAGGCGAACGCGTCGGCTCGGTCGAACAGTTGGATCACATCGACGTAGCCCGCGTGCCAGAACGTTGACGCCACGGCGATTGGAGCTTCCCGATTGGGGAGGTAGTAGTGCGTCCATCCCTTGTTCGTCAGCAGCCCAATCCACGCGTCTACGTCGCGGGAGTCCAGCGCCAGGGTGGTCATGTTGCACTCTGCCGAGTGAACGCGCGCCGTATCCGCGTGCGAAGTCCACGTAACTCCACGAAGGCCAAGCAGGCGTCACACCCACGCGCAGCGTGGATCAGGCGACAGGCGTAGATCACCGAGAGGGCGACGCCACCACCCAGGAGCGCTCCTAGAAATCCAGCCATCTCGTGTCCTCCGTTGGCCGTGGCGGAGCAGGGCCGCCGGGGGATCACCGGTGGGGACCGGAAGGTCGTAGCGATCCTGCTCCGCGTTCGGGATGCAACGGCAGGTCTCAACATGTCGCGCCGTCACAGCCGTTCAATGCAGAGCGGGGACCACGTAGGCGACCGTTTCGGGGCGGATACCTGAGGGGTAGCGGCCCCGCTCTGCGGCTGACCAGCGGCCCGCTATGAGCGCTGGCTATACAGACGGTAGTGATGATCAAGAACATGGAGTGACAGTCAAGTGACAGTCCGTTCGGGGTAACGATCGCGTGGGTAGTCTTGAGGAGGTATGCACCCGACCCCACCGAGAGGGCTCCACGTGACTGACACACTCGGCGTCGGTACTCGGATCGCCGCATCTCGCAAACTGGCGGGACTCACTCAGGCCGCTCTGGCCCGTAAGACGGCGTACTCACTCTCGCTGGTGCGCAAGGTTGAGCAGGGGGTCGAGCCCCCGAGCCCTGCGTTCATCGCTGCTGTGGGCGTCGCCCTGCACGTGGAGTACGAAGAACTCGTCGATACGCCCTACCTCGACACCATCGAGCTTGACGGTCGGCTGGAAGGATTCGCCGATCTTCGCGCGATCCTCGCCGAGGGGCAGTACGTAGGGGCCATCGAGCCTGAACCACTCGATGATCTGAGGGTCGAACTCGGGTTCATCAACACGGCGTACCGCAACGACAAGGGGCGCCAATCGCTTGTCAGGCTCCCCATCCTCATTCGCCAACTTCACGGGGCCGTTCACGCAGCCAACACGGACGGCGAACGCGCGGCCATCTACACGCTGTTGTCGAGCGCGTACGTCACCGCCGAGCGACTTTGCAGGCGATTCGGATATATGACGCTCACCACGCCGACACTTGACCGCCTGGAGTACGTAGCCTCGCGCGCCGATGATCCGCTCTACTCCGCGCAGGCTCTAGTAAAACGCTGCCGTGTTCTGATGTACGTCGGGTCGTACGACGTTGGGCTCTCCCTTGTGGAACGTGGGCTCGACTCGATCGAGGGGAACGATGAATCGGCACTGGCGGTACGCGGATATGCGCACCTAGCAGGGGCAATCGCGGCGGCACGTGGCAGGAACCCCGTACTAGCGCGTGAGCACATCGCTGAAGCGCACAAGCTCGCCGAGCACGTAAACGGTGAGTCAGACGCATACGGCACGCTCTTTGGTCGCGCCAACGTAGGCATTCACGCCTGCGCGGTCGAACTTGAGGCAGGCGACCCCGCCATTGCGGCTCGCGAGGGAACGGCGCTACGTCTACCGGCATCGATCGCACCGCCACGCGCCGGGCACCACTACCAGGACACCGCCCGTGCCTGGTTGCTCTCGGGCGAGCCAGGAAGAGCACTTGACGCGCTCAACAAGGCCCGGAAGGTAGCTCCGCAACAGACCCGGCTGCATCCCAGCGTGAGGGAGACCGCACGCGGTATCGCGCTGGCTGAACGTCGGAAGTCTGACTCCGTTGCGAACTTCGTTGCTTGGCTCGGTCCGAACGTCTGACGTTGCGGGTAGCTACGTGCTGGGGTCGTGCGGCCTCAACGTCCGCGCATCCCTCGCCTGAGTCGCCGCCGTCGCGCCGATCTGAACCATAAGTGCTGGTCAGGCGTTGTGTGATGGCTGATACCTGCGGAAACCGCACGAGGGCACCGCGTTGGCGTAGATCGCGGAAGTTGCGGGTTGACTAGGGCCGGTGGGGAGACATGTGGACTTTGAGATAAGCTGGACCACGGTGATCGCGGCCAGCGAGATGCCCACCGCGCTCAGCCCGCCCGCGAAGCTCACGCCCGCCAGCACAGCCGTCAGGATCGGCAGGTACACGGCCATCGCCAGGTCCTCGAACACCAGCACCGACAGCACGACCGGCGTCTCCCGGTTGCCGAGCCGCCCGAGGTCGCCGAGCACCTTCGCGATGATGCCGGAGGAGGAGATGTAGGTGACGCCCGCCATCGCGAGCGCGCCGACCGGCCCCCAGCCCAGCAGCAGGCCGGCGACGGCGCCGGGCGTCGCGTTGAGCACGATGTCGAGCAGGCCCGCCATCCACGACCGCTTCAGGCCGGTGACCAGTTCGCTCGCCGAGTACTCCAGGCCCAGCAGCAACAGCAGCAGCACCACGCCGATCTCGCTGGCGAGGTGGGTGAACTCGTCGATGTTGTCCAGCGGGATCAGCCCGCCGTGCCCGAAGGCCAGCCCACCGATCAGGTAGAGCGGGATGGGGGAGATGCCGATCTTCCAGGCGACCCGGCCGAGCAGGCCCAGGCCGAAGAAGACCGCCCCGAGTTGGATCAGTGCGATCGCTGTGGTGTGCACGGGTGCTCAGCCACCGCCCAGGATCTCGGCGGACGACGCGAGTCCGTCCGACGTGCCGACCACCACGACCAGGTCACCGCCCGCGAACACGAAGTCCGGGCGGGGCGAGGGGTGCACGGTGCCCGCGCGCACCACGGCGACGATCGACGCGCCCGTCTTGGTGCGCAGCTGGGTGTCGCCCAGTTCCCTGCCGTCGTACCGCGAACCGGGGACGATCGGGAACTGCTTGGTGTCGATCCCGGTGACGTCGCTGTGCTGGTTCTCCAGGTGCGCCACCAACTGCGGCGCGCCGAGCAGCCCCGCGAGGGTGCCCGCTTCCGCGGGGGTCAGCGGTATGGACGCCATGCACGCGTCGGGGTCCTCGGTCTTCGAGACGATCAGCTCGAACTTGCCGTCCCGGTAGGTGATCACCCCGATTCGCCGGTCCGCGCGGATCATGAAGTCCTGCCGGGTGCCGATTCCCGGTAGCGGCGTCACCTCGACGTTCACGGGTAAAGCGTACTTTACGTCCGATGACCGGACTGGACACCGCAGTACCGTGCGCGAATGACGGGATGGCTTCAGCCGGTGCGGCGTGGATGGGTCGTGCGCGACCGCGTGCCGGGTCCGGACGTGGACGAGTTCGCCGAACCGGACCGCGTCATCCGCGCACTGGCTGGTCCAGGCGGTGGCCGCGGCACGCTGCTCGCCGTGCAGCACCCGCACCGCACGCCCGCCGCGCTGGCCGCCGGGACGGGGTTGGTCGAGTCGCTGCCGGTGGCCCGCGAGGCGCTCGCGGAGCTGCTGCGCCGGTCGTACCGGCCGGTGGCCGACGTCGTCGCGCCGTACTGGGTGGACGGTCCGGACGGGACGGCGGCAGGCCTGCTGTGCATGGTGGACCCGGCCGCGGTCGACGCCGACGGGATCAGCCGCGTCCGGCACAGCGAGCAGGTGTACCCCGACGTCGTGGCCGAACGGGCCCGCGTGCTCGCCGGGCTCGGGGTCGCCACCAGCGCCGCGATGCTCGTGCCGGTCGCCGCGCGCGACGACCTGACCGCGCTGCTCGACGTCGGGTCCGGTCGCGAGCCCGCCGTGTCCCTGGTGGACTCCGGCGGGCGCAGGCACCGGATGTGGCTGGTCGGGCCGGGCGAGGAACAGGACTCCCTGCTCGCCGCGGCTGGCGCGCACCCGCTGCTCGTCGCCGACGGCAACCACCGGGTCGCCGCGGCGGCCGCGGCCGGGCTGAGCGGCCTGCTCGCACTGATCACCGCCGGGCCCGCGCTGCGGATCGGCCCGATCCACCGCGCGCTCGTGGACACCGGCCTGACCGCCGACGACCTCGTCGAGGCGTGGCGCGGGGTCGGCCTGCGGGTGGACGACCTGCCCGCCGCCGTGCCGCCGGAGCCGGGCGTGGTCGTGGTGGTGTGCCCGGACCGGGTGCTGCGCGTCGAACTGCCCGTGCCGGGCGTCGACCACGCCGCCGTGGAGTCCCTGCTGCTGGAGAAGGCGCTCGGACTGGACCCGGAGTCCCCGCGGGTGAAGCCGGTGACCGACGACCGGTGGCGCTCGGTCGCGGCCGACGCGGTGCTGCTGGTGGCGCCGGTTCCGCTCGCCGACGTGCTGGCCGTGCACGCGGCGGGGGAGCGGATGCCGCGCAAGAGCACCTACTTCACCCCGAAACCCCGCAGCGGCCTGCTGCTGGCGGACCTCTAGAGTCCACCGAATGGCGGTACGAGCGATTCGCGGTGCGACCCAGATCGACGCCGACGACCGCGACCAGGTGCTGGAGGCGACGGCCGAACTGGTCCGGGAAGTGTTGGCGCGCAACGGTCTCACCAGCGACGAGGTGATCAGCGTGATCCTCACGGCGACACCGGACGTCGTGTCGGAGTTCCCGGCGTACGCGGCGCGGCGGGCGGGGCTGGACGACGTGCCGCTGCTGTCGGCGACCGAGATCGCGGTGCCCGGCGCGATGCCCAGGGTGATCCGGCTGATGGCGCACGTGGAGACGGACCTGCCACGGGCCGCCGTGAAGCACGTGTACCTGCGGGGCGCCGCCGCGCTGCGCACCGATCTGAAGCAGCAGTGAGAGGGCTCGGGAGGGCACCAATCCACGCCTGATGCGGGTGTGACGCGCCACACCGGGCACAATGGGTGGTCGTGGGCGCCGGTACATGAGCTGCCCGCGTCATCGACATCAGGAGGAAGTCGCGGTGGGACAAGGTGAGCTGCGTGGCGTGGTGGCCCTCGACGGGCCTTCCGGCACCGGCAAGTCCTCCGTGGCGCGCCGGCTGGCGGCCATCCTGGACGCCCGGTACCTGGACACCGGCGCGATGTACCGCGCCGTGACGCTGGCGGTGCTGCGCGCCGGGGTCGACCCGCTCGACACCGAACGAGTGATTTCCATCGCCCGCGCGGCCAGGCTCGTGCTGGGCACCGACCCGGCCCGCGCGACCACGACGCTGGACGGCCAGGACGTCGGCGCCGAGATCCGCGGCGCGGACGTGACGCTCGCGGTGTCGCCCGTGTCCGCCGTGCGCGAGGTCCGCGAACTGCTCGTCGCCGAGCAGCGCCGGATCATCGCCGAAGCCGACGGCATCGTCGTCGAAGGCCGCGACATCGGCACCGTCGTCGCGCCCGACGCCGACCTGAAGGTGTACCTGACGGCGTCCGCCGAAGCGCGCGCGCAGCGCCGCACCAGGCAGGACACCGCCGCGGGCCGCGTGTCGACCGTGGACGCCACGCTGGCGGACGTGCAGCGGCGCGACAACTACGACTCGACGCGGGCGGTCTCGCCGCTTCGCCCCGCGGACGACGCGGTCGAGGTCGACACGACGTCACTGGACCTCGCGGGCACCGTGGCCGCACTGCTGGACCTGGTCGACCAGCGCGGTCTGCGGGTGGGGGATCGGGTGACCAGGTGACCGCTCAACTCCCCGACGGGGCGTCGGCGGGGTGGACGGATTTCGGCCGGTGGATCGCGCGGTACCCTTATGCGCTGCCGTTCCGGGTACGGGTGCGCGGCCGTGAGCACGTACCGTTGACCGGTGCGGTCGTGGTGGTGGCGAACCACAGCACGATGGTGGAAGGGCCGCTGCTCTTCGGCTTCCTGCCGCGCCGGGTGGTGTTCCTGATCAAGCAGGAGATGTTCGTCGGGCTGTTGGGCTGGTTCCTGCGCAAGATCGGCCAGCTCTCGGTGCGCCGCGGTGTGCCGGACCGGGCGCCGCTGATGGCGGCGCTGAAGGTGCTCCGCGCCGGTGGCGTGGTCGGCGTCTTCCCCGAGGGCACGCGCGGCAGCGGCGACGTGGCCGACGCGCAGCACGGGGCGGCGTGGCTGGCCAGGTCGTCGGGCGCCGTCGTGCTGCCGGTGGCCTGTCGCGGGACACTGCGACCGGCGGGCACCTCGCGCCGGTTCCTGCCCGTGGTCGACGTGCTGGTCGGTGAGCCGTTCGAGCTGCCCCCTGGGAAGGGAAAACAGGCGCTCGACGTTGCCACCGGACAGGTGCGCGACCGCCTGGCCACCCTGGTGGCCGAACTGGACGATTTTCGCAACAGAAGTGTGAGTGGAGAAGCAAAGTGACGGACTTGGACGGCACGTGGACGGACGAGTCCGACTGGTCGGGCTTCGACGGTGACGGTTCGGAGGACGGCGAGGAAGGCACCGCCATCCCGCAACCCACGCTCGCCGTGGTCGGCCGCCCCAACGTGGGCAAGTCGACCCTGGTGAACCGCATCATCGGCCGCCGCGAGGCGGTCGTGCAGGACGTGCCCGGCGTGACGCGCGACCGCATCGCGTACGACGCGCTGTGGAACGGCCGCAAGTTCACCGTCGTGGACACCGGCGGCTGGGAGCCCGACGCGACCGGCCTGCAGGGCGCCGTCGCCGAGCAGGCCGAGCTGGCCATGGCCGCCGCCGACGTCATCCTGCTGGTCGTGGACGCGACCGTCGGCGCCACCGCCACCGAGGAAGCGGTGGCCAAGATCCTGCGCCGCTCGAAGCGGCCGGTGCTGCTGGTCGCGAACAAGGTCGACGACGAGCGGCTGCTGGCCGAGACCGCGGCGCTCTGGTCGCTGGGCCTCGGCGAGCCGTGGCCCGTCAGCGGTCTGCACGGCCGTGGCTCCGGCGACCTGCTCGACGCGATCCTGGCCGCCCTGCCGGAGTCCCCCCGTGACGACTTCAAGGTCGTCGCGGGCCCCCGCCGCATCGCGCTGGTCGGCAAGCCCAACGTCGGCAAGTCCAGCCTGCTCAACCGTCTGACCGGCGAGAACCGCTCGGTCGTCGACGCGGTCGCGGGCACCACCGTCGACCCGGTCGACACCCTCGTCGAGCTGGACGACGAGGTGTGGCGCTTCGTCGACACCGCCGGTCTGCGCAAGCGGGTGAACTTCGCCAGCGGCGCCGAGTACTACGCGTCGCTGCGCACCAAGGCCGCGATCGACTCGGCCGAGGTCGCGATCGTGCTGCTCGACGCGAGCGAGCCGATCAGCGAGCAGGACCTGCGCGTGCTCACCATGGCCGTCGAGTCCGGCAAGGGCATCGTGCTGGCCATGAACAAGTGGGACCTCGTGGACGAGGACCGCCGCAAGGAGATGGTCCGCGAGCTGGAACGCGGCCTCGTGCGCGTGCCGTGGGCGGAGACGGTCAACATCTCCGCGCTGACCGGCCGCGCCGTCCGCAAGCTGGCCCCGGCGCTGCGCACCGCGCTGGCGTCGTGGGACACCCGCGTGCCCACCGGCAGGCTCAACACGTGGCTGACGGCCCTCATCGCCGCCACCCCGCCGCCGGTCCGCAGCGGCAAGCAGCCCAAGGTCCTGTTCGCCACCCAGGCCTCGACCCGCCCGCCGACGTTCGTGCTGTTCACCTCCGGCTTCCTGGAGGCGGGCTACCGCAGGTTCATCGAGCGCAAGCTCCGCGAGGAGTTCGGCTTCGTCGGCAGCCCCGTCCGCGTCTCCGTGCGCGTCCGCGAGAAGCGCGGCTTCAGCGGCAAGCCCGGTGCCAAGGGCGGCGGCAAGGGCGGGAAGAAGTAGCAACCCGGTTGCTCCAGGCGGCCGAATGAGGTCTCCTGGGCGACGTGGTCGTGCGATTGGTGCTGGCAGACGACGAGCCCCTGCTACGGCGGGGGCTCAGGGTCCTCTTGGAGGCAGACGACCGCATCCGGGTGGTGGCCGAGGCGTCCGACGGCGCCGAACTGTTAGACGTCGTCACCACCGCCCATCCTGACGTGGTGCTGGTGGACGTCCAGATGCCGGGCGTGAACGGCCTGGAGGCACTGCGCCTCCTGCACGAACTGGCCGACCCACCCGTCGTGGCGGTCCTGACCACGTTCGACCTGGACGACTACGTGGCCACCGCCCTGGACCTCGGCGCACAGGGCTTCCTGCTCAAGGACGCCGAACCCGACGCCCTGATCCGCGCGGTGCTCGACCTGGCCGCAGGCGGCGCTGTCCTGGACCCCAGGATCACCGCCCGCCTCCTGCCCAGGCTCCGCGGCTCAGGCCTGCGCGAGAACCACCAGTTGGCAGGCCTGACCGCCCGCGAACGCCAGGTGCTGACCCTGGTCGCCGCCGGCCAACCCAACGCCGCGATAGCCCTCAACCTCGGCCTCACCGAGGCCACCGTGAAGAGCTACGTCTCCACCCTCCTCACCAAGTTGGGCGTCGAGAACCGCGTACAGGCGGCCCTGGTCGCCCAACGAGCCACGTGGTGACCCCCCGCCGCGCAGCACTGGAACTGCTGGCCGTAACCGTCCCAGCAGCCATGGTCCTCATGGCAGGCACCTACCCGTTCCCCTGGTCCGTCCCCACCGCCCTAACCGCCTGCCTAGCCCTGCCCCTACGCCTCAGATGGCCATGGCTGGCCGCCCTACTGTGCGTACCGGCCCTGGTAGGCGGCCTCGGCTGGCCCCCAGCCGTAGTCGCCCTCTACCGCACAGGCCGCCGAACCGCCGCGCCAGGTATCACCATCACCGTCGTCCTGCTGACCACACTGATCCCGTCGACCTTCGTGGTCCTCAACGAGCACCTGGCCATCAACCAGGCACTGCTCACGGTGGTGTTCGCCTTCTTCATGTCCGCCGCCCCAACCGCGATCGGCGCCCTCATCACCGCAAGACAAGACCTCACCACCAGCCTCGCGGAGACGAGCAGGGCAAAAGAAGCCGAACTCGAAGCCCGAGCGAACACGGCCAGAGCCTCGGAACGAGCCAGGATCGCCCGCGAAATCCATGATGCGGTAGGCCACCACGCCACCCTCATAGCAGTCGAGTCAGCCGCGCTGGCCGCCACCACCGCCGAACAGCACACCAAGGACACCGCCCTGCGCGTACGCGCGCTGGCAAAGGAAACCCTCGCCGAAATGCGCGCAGCCCTAGGCCTGCTCAACACCCCAGGAGAACCGACCGACGACAACCAAGACCTACCAGAACTGGTGGCCAAAGCCCGAGCAGCAGGCCTACCCATCCACTTCGACAACCAGTTGAACACCCCCACCACCTCCACCACAGCCCGAGCCATCTACCGAGTGATCCAGGAGGCCCTCACGAACGTCACCAAACACGCCCCGAACACCCCCGTGGAGATCACCTTGACCCACACCACCCGCACCGTGCACGTCAAGGTGCTCAACACACCCCCAGCCACCCCTCGACCACACACCCACCACAACGGCACAGGCCTACACGGCCTCTCCGAACGCGTAACCCTCCTGGGCGGCACCTTCAAGGCAGCCCCAACCCCAGACGGCGGCTTCCAGGTAGAAGCAACCCTACCCACGGGTAGGACGAAAGTTGACCAAAATGACTCGACTTATGGCGGTAGCGCACGAAACCCCGCAAACGCATAGTTGCCCCTGTCGATCGACGGTCGGGGGGCCGATCGCGACCAAGGGGGAGCAGAGGCCCGCCCAGGCGGGCCTCTGCCATCTCCCCAGCTCAACCCCTTGATCACCCCCAACAGCCCCCCATGTCAACCCCCGTCGCTGGATACGCTAAGCTTTCCGAGCACCCAGCAAACGGGTGTGGCCGGGACGTGGCGCAGCTTGGTAGCGCACTTGACTGGGGGTCAAGGGGTCGCAGGTTCGAATCCTGTCGTCCCGACGGTCGAAAAAGCCCCGCTGAAACTTGACATAGGTCGAGGTCAGCGGGGCTTTTTCATATGCATTTGTGGATCTTGCTCAAGATCAGTCCGAGGTCGTTCTGTGGACCATTTGTGGACCTTGAGGGTCTAGCTGAGTGACTACACGACCCGTAGCCGCGGTGTGGTTGCCCGCTGGAGGTGCTGTGAGAGCAGCGCTCCCGCGTCGGTAACCGACTGGCGGTTGGGGTGCAGGTACCGCTGCGTTGTGGTGAGCGAGCCGTGCCCGGCGATTTTCTGCAAGTGGTGGACCGGCACCCCAGCGTCGGCCATCCACGTCAACCCGGTGTGCCGCAGGTCGTGGCGCCGCAGGTGCTCGTAGCCGAGCTTGTTCACGACCTCGTCCCAGTGGGTCGCGTCGCGAAAGACCGCGGTGGAGATCCTGCCTCCCCGTGGTCCGACGAACAGCCGTGCGTCCTCGGTCCCGTCCGTCTTGCTGATTCGGCGTTGCACGAGTTCGCGAATCTCTTCGATGATCGGCACCCGGCGGGCACGTTTTCCCTTGGTGCCCTTGTCGATCAAACCTCCTGGGCCGTTCGTGGTCTGGCGCCGCACGTTCCACGTCCACTCGTTGGTATCGAGGTCTTTCACTCGGCAACCCGACACTTCGCCGATACGCGCTGCGGTACACGCGGCGAACAGCACAACATCGCGCCAACCCTCGTACTCGTCGGCGGAACGCGACACCAACCCGTCGGCAAGTCGAGTCAGCGCCGTCCAATCCGGCAGCGCGAGCAAACGCGGATCGTCCAACTCGTCCTCGGCACGCGCGTACTCCCGTTGCCATCCGGTGATCCGAGCAGGGTTCCGGTCGATGATCTCGTCACGCAACGCCTGCTCCATCACGCGGACCAGCACGGCAATGCTGTTCTTCACCGTCGAACGTCCGCACTCGTCGGCGATCCACCCGTGTACCGCGCGGTCGACAACTCCGTAGCTGACCATCTGGACGGCGATGTGCCCGATGGTCGGGACCACGCGTTTTCGCCATCCGGCCAGGTAGGGATCGGTCGTTTTGGCCTCCAGTCCGCGGAGTGCCAGCTTCATGTTGGCGTTCCCGTAGTCGGCGAGAGTCATGGTTCCCGCGGTCGGGTCGACGCCTCCGGCTGCTGCTTGCTTCATCGAGTCGATCCACGCCTGGGCCTGGTCCTCGTTCTCGCACGACTCGGACATCGAGCAGCGGCTCCGCGTCTCGGGGTCCGTCCACCGGATGCGGGCGCGGTAGGGCGTGG
Organism: Umezawaea sp.; assembly: GCA_039922235.1. Taxonomy (GTDB): domain Bacteria; phylum Actinomycetota; class Actinomycetes; order Mycobacteriales; family Pseudonocardiaceae; genus Umezawaea. Next base: position 4,639 of record JBDSAJ010000990.1, on the reverse strand, counting down.
GGCGGTTCGGCATGTACTCGATGTCGTCGGACACCTTGACCCCGATGGGCGGGCGTCGTCCGGGCTGGGGCATGGAGTCCTCCTCGGGCAGCCGCAATAGCCGCAATAGCCGCAGAATTCAGCTCGCGGCGTGTTTGTGCTGGTCAGGTGGTATGCGAGTGATCATGGGGTCTAGCCGCAGAAAAGCCGCAAAATAGCCGCAGAATTCAGTCCGGCCTGGCCGTCCTCGGTGGCGGCGACCGGCCGCGGCCCCTTCGGCGGACTTCGGTCACGGGCGCGACTGCGGGGCCTGGGTATTTGTGCGGCTTTTCTGCGGCTTTTCTGCGGCTGGACTCCCTCCACAGACGCGACCGCGCTGACCTGGGTAAACAGGGCGGTTCGGGAATTCTGCGGCTTCTGCGGCTATTGCGGCTGGTCATGGCTGGCCTGCCGTGCGGTAGGTGGGGTGGACGTAGTAGGTCGGGCTGGGCTTGCGACCCCGTCCGGAGTGCGCCGATGGCGATACCTGGTGGATGTGGCCGTGCTGTTCAAGCAGGTCCAGGGCGGGGGCGAGGTCGGCGACCTTCTTGAACCGGGCTCGGCTGGCCGTCGTGAACAGCTCTCGGACGGTGAACGAGGTCGGGTTGGTGCGTTCGATCCACGACAGCAGCATGTGGGCGTCGTCGATGACGGGGTCGCTGCCCATGCGGTCGAACGCGGCGAGTGCGTGCTGGGCGGCGTAGTCGGTGATGCGGCGGGCGGCGGTGAAGATGTCGGTGGTGATGGCCCCGGCCCAGCTCGTCGGGTTGTGGGCGAGGTGGAGCAGGGCGGCGATGCGGGCGGTGAGTCCGGCTTGTTTGCCGCCCCAGTCCCCGAGGTGTGCCCAGGAGCCGGTGACGGGGTGCAGGCGGGGTTCGATCTCGTCTTGCAGGTCGGCCATGAGGTCGTCGGCGGCCGGGGTGAACACCAGCACCGCGGGATCGGTCCATTCGGCCAGTTCGCGGACCAGGGACCGGATACGGAGGTCGTAGGCGTCGCCGATCTCCGGATCGGGCGCCACTGGGCGGGAGATCCTGTTGCCGACGGTGTTGACCGGCAGGGAGTACATGATCCTGGCCAGCAGGCCGGTGCCGCGGAAGGATTCGTTGCGCGCCAACCCGTCCAGCACCGACGGCTGAATCGTGAGCCCCAACGTGATGGCGGGTTCTTCCACGGCGGTGGCTTCCCGCCCTTGCCGGTCCACCAGGTGCAGATCCCCGGCGTGTCCTTTGAGGAACACATCGAGATTCGGCGCTCCGGAGTAGCGGCCCGCGAGGGTGCCGAACAAGCCGCCTTCCGCCGACAGCACGGCGATGCGGCCGCCGTGGTCGGCCAACAGCGTTGCCACCACTTCCGGGGTGGCGTCATCGGCGATGAGTCGGGGGGATTTGGGCGGGGCGTTCTTGTCGACCTGCATGGCGGCGTTGACCGCGGCTTCGAGTGCGGCGTCGCGGTCGGCACCATCAGCCGACAGCACGGCTTTCTCGGCGCGGTCGGCGAATTCCTGCGCCGCGCGGCGGCCGATCCGGGCGGCTTCGATGTCGATTTTCGCTTGTTCCACCAGTTCCTTTTCGACCGCGCGGATCGGTCGGGTCATGGCCTTGAACACCGCGCTTTTGCGGGAGGCGGGTGGGAGTACCACGACGGAGTAGAGGTTGACCGGTTCGGACCAGCCTGGCCGGATCTCGACCCGCACCCGGCCCCCGGCGGCGGTGGACAGGGCGGCCAGGGCGAGGAATGCGGCGAGGTCGGGTGGGGTTTGGGTGAGGTCGGCGACCGCGGTGACGTGGGCGGCCATCCAGTCCGGCAGGGCGTCGACCGGGAAGAGCGGGACGGGTCGGCTGCTGCCCAAGGGCATCGGTGCGTCCCAGTCGGGTGTCTGGTCGGTGGGCGGGTCGTCGGGGACGGCGTGCAGGGGTCGGGCGGTGGTCATGGCGGTGTCCTGTTCAGGCCGCGTGCTGGTGATGGCTGGCGAGAAGGAGTCGGCCGAGGTATTCGCTGACGGCGGGGACGACGGCGTTGCCGAGGGCGGCGACGCGGTCCACCCGTCCGGGAAGCCCATGAGCCACTCGATCCACGTCGGGTTCAGCGGGCCACCGACGCGTTCGGACAGGGGGCGTCCGGGTCGGTCGTAGCCCGCTCCCCGTGGCCCGTCGCGGTGTGTCGGTGTGGGCCACACCGAACAGGCGTTTGCGTGCGTGTGGGGCATCCATTGCACAAGCGGAGGTCCACCCCACGCGGTGCCGGTATCCGAGTCGGACAAGGTCGGCGTGGACGATGTCCAGTCCTCGGGTGAGCAGACCGGGCACGTTCTCCCACAGCACCCACTGTGGTCGGAGGTCGGCGATGACGTCGGCCATGGCGGGCCAGAGCCATCGTGGGTCTTCGGTACCCCGTCGGGGTCCTGCTTCGGATGCGGGCTGGCAGGGGAATCCTCCGGCGACCAGGTCGACGTGTGGGCGGGGCTGGGAGTGCCACCAGGTGGTGGCGGTGTGGACGTCGTCATGGCGGGGGACCTCCGGCCAGTGGCGTTCGAGCACGGAGCGGGCGAACGGGTTGATCTCGACTTGGCCGACGGTGGTCATCCCGGCGCGTTCGAGTCCGAGTTCGAGCCCGCCGATCCCGGCGAACAGCGACAGCACGTTCATGCCGTGTCCTTTCCGGATTCGGCGTTGCGGGCGCGGGCCAGCACGTCGGCCAGTTCGGTGATGTCGATCGGGACGGCCCCGGCCGCGATGGCCGCGGTGCGTTTGGTGTCGGTGACGTCGTAGTGCGGCCGGTAGGCGTGCTTGCCGGTCTGGAACCAGCGGCGTTGCAGCCCGATGCGGGCGGCGAACTCGTGCAGTTCGGTGAGGTCGGGGTTGTCGGTGACCAGGTGCGACCAGCGGCCGGTGATCCGGCCGACACGAGCGGGGGCGCGGAAGTTGTCGACGTAGACGGTCACGCCGCGACACCGCCACCGTTGTCGAGTCGACGCGGCCGGGTGGCGCCGAGTCGCAGCCCGGAGGCGATGGTGTCGGCGATTTGGCGGGCGGTGCACTGGCAGGTGCCGGTGACCATGTGGGCGGCGGAATGCTGCAACATGGCGGTGGATTCGGCGTGGTCGAGTTCGCCGCCCTCGACCAGTTGCCCCAGCGACAACGCGGCCTGGAACAGGGTCTTGTTGTGGCGGCCTGGTTGCGCCGCTGCGACCTTGCGCAGTTCGCCCTGCAGGATCGCGTCCAGGTACTTACCGCGCTGCGCAGGAGCGCTGTGGTTGGTCGCTGAGACGACCGGTGAGGGCCTGGCGGTGAGGGCCTGGACCATCCAGGTGGGCAGAATCGCCGGGTACGACTCGACCATGAGTTCGTAGGCGCCGGTCGGCAGGACCGATCCGGAGGCAACGACGTAGCCGCCATGTGCGCGGGTGTCGATCAGCCAGCCGAGGGTGCCCGCGGTGTTGCGCAGCCGGACACCGGTCGATACCCGGTAGTACAGGTGAGTACCGCCGGAGGGGGTGCGCACGGTGTAGGTGGCCGGGATGGTGGCGTGTGCCCGCTGGGCCAGCACAGACAGCACATCAGCCCCCTCGGACACCCCGAGCATGTTGAAGCCATCCGGGGCCACCTGACCGGACTTGGCCACGTCGAGATCGACCACGACCAGGTTCGAGGGTCCCGTGGCGACACCGACGTTGTAGGTCGGGTACCTGGTCCAGAACCGACGAATTGACGCGGGGTCGGCGGTGGCGCGGTTCTCCCAGTCAGTGATCGCGGGGCGCTTGCTGTTGGCGATGACGGGGAACACATGCCAGCCGCGATCGGCGGCAATGAGCGCTTCGGCGAGTCGGGCGGTGGCGGCGTGATCGGACACGACGGGTTCCTTTCGCTGCATGGGTGGTGCCGTGGCGGGGCGGGGAGGGGGAGACACCCGTCCCGCCACGGGGTTTCAGGCGCTGTCGCGCTCGGTGCGGTCGTGGTTGTGGTGGTCGCGCAGGCGGCCGGTGACGGGCAGGCTCGACAGGCGTCCGCCGCGTTTGGCGGTGTACATGGCGGCGTCGGCCCCGGCCAGCAGCGCGGGCAGTGGCAGTCCGGCCGCGGGCAGGATGTGCGCGCCGATGCTGGCCGCAATGGACAACCGGGTTCCGGCGACGGTGATCGGCTCGGCCAGCACCCGCCGGATCTCGCCCGCCCGTTGGGCCGCCAGTTGTCGACCGCGGGCGCCGGAGGGCAGGAACCCGAGCCAGAGGGCGAACTCGTCGCCGTGTAGCCGGATCGGGAACTCACCGGGCCGTCGGGCGGCGGTCAGTCGGGCGGCCAGGACGCGCAGGACGTGGTTACCGACGGCGTGGCCGTGGGTGTCGTTGATCGTCTTGAACCGGTCGAGGTCGAGCAGCAGCAACCCGACCGAGCCACCGTGGCGGGAGCGGGCGGCGCGGCGGGCGATGCTCTCCAGGATGGCGCGGTTCCCGAGTCCGGTCAGGGGGTCGGTGTGCAGGCGCTGGAACAGGTGCAGGGCGTATCCGGCGCTGGCGGTCCACCCCAGCAGGGTGGTGGCCAGCAGCACGGCGCTGGTGGTAGGCATGAGTTTCCTTCCGGACCGGTCATCACGTGAGTGGTCGTGTGGAGGAGCCGTTGCGGGG
>JBDSAJ010000989.1:0-8333 GCA_039922235.1 Umezawaea sp. | reverse complement strand
GTGCTCGATGGCTCACTTTTGGGGGTCCTTCGGCGGGTCCGGCTGAATGGGCCTGGGCTGCGGACTCGGGTTGTCCGCAGTTGGACCCTCCTGCGCGCCGTCCTTACCGTGTCCTCCGGTCGACGGTCCTGAACCGGCCCCTCCTTGGCCCCTGACACTCGTCGGTCGTGCGGTTTTCCTGTTGTCCTGAATTTCCATCGTTGTCCTTTCATCTTATCTGGGTCCTTCGTGGGCATTGTTACCGAACTCGTCGACGATCGGTAACGAGCACAAATTCACTGGTTAATTCCAGCAAACTGAACTGCGCCTCGTTCGCCGAAAAAATTTGTTCGGGTTTATTGCAAGGTTCGAGGATGTGAGGCGGAAATGTCACATCGCCTTTCGGTACCACGGTGAGACTTACTGGTTCATATGGCGTGAGACTGCCCCGATGGAGCCCTAATGCCGCGTCGCTTTTGGCCCTCAGCACACTACGAAGGGCTTCGCGTGTCAGTGATCGCGGCCATCGGGTTACTCCGCGCTCAAGGACGCCAACGCTACGGGTATCAAATGGCAAGGCGGTTGGGTCTCGCTGCGAGATGTAGTCGTTAAGTGCCTCGGTCAACTCTCGCCGTGTCATGGCCGCACCGGGCATATTCGGCGACGGAATCCGTAAGCGAGCATTGATCAAGAGCTGGTTGCGAACAGCCTTTTTCACTGTGCAAGTTCATTTTCTATCTCAGGCTCGAATGGGCTTACCTCAGTTGCGGATTGGGGACGCGCCGATTCGGCTTCGGTGCGCGCGCACGAGGGACACCCCGGTGGGCAACCAGGACCGGACACCGCGAACCTGCACGCACTCACCAGTACCAACGCTCCTGGTACCGCACATCCCTGCGACGGGACCGCCACAACTCAATGCGATACCCCCACGACGTAAGGGATACCAGGGATACCGCCGACCTCAGCCGCTGAACCGACCGCGCTAGCCGCACTGGCCGCGCTGATGGCATCACCCGCAGACGAACGCTCACAGCTCACGCACCCAACCGACGACTACCCCGATTGGCCTCGGCCTCGGCCGCCAAGCGTTCGCGTAGGCGCATGAGTGACGCGCCCAACTGCTGACTCCGCGCTGCACGGGAGAGCGCACCGGCCGGAAGCGGGGGACTCGGGACAAGGAAAAGAGCACGTGAGTTCATGGCGGCTATACCTCCTGAGGCTGGGTCAGGCCAACAGGGCGGACGGGTGAAGGGGGAGCACTCCACACCCGGTCGTTCGGGGGGCCGCACGGATGCGGGTTACGGCCCGTCCGCCCTGCTAGCAAGCCCGAGCCTACGGCAGCGTCGCAGTCTGAGACGCAGCCACACGGGTGAAACTGCGACGCAAACGGCGACGCAGCGTGACACCGTGAGCCCGTCGCCGAACCGCATGGGGCAGAATCGCGGGCGTGGATCAACCCAACTTCGGCCCGGTCGTACAGCGGCTGATTTTCGGCCTGCGTGCGCGTGCGCTGCGGAACTCGGCTCAGCTCGACTTGTCCGGCGCAGCCTCTGCCATTGGGATGACCAAAGACAAGCTGAGCAAGATCGAAAACGGAGTACTCGGCACCACCCCGGCCGAGGTAGAACGCATGATCACCCGCTTTGGGGTGCTCGGTGAGGCAGCGGCCGAGCTACGCGAACTCGCCAAGCAAGCACGCCGTAAAGCGGCCCCCGAGAGGGTGGGGGATTGGGGCAGGCAGTACGTAGCACTCGAACGCGACGCGACCGAGGTGCGCATGGTCTATCCGGAGATTCCGGGCGCGATGCTCACTGCCGAATGCGCACTTGAACATCTCGTGCGCTCCCCGGTGGTTCTGCCAGCTCAGGCGGAGGGTATGGCGCAAGCCCGTGAGGTGCGCGGCAACCACATGCTCGCAGCTACCAGTCAGCGCGTGTCGGTGATCCTCGGCGAGGAAGCGCTACACCGCGAGGTAGGCGGCCGGGACGGACTTCGGCGACAACTCGAACGCGTCCAACTGTTCGCCGAGCAGCCTCACATCAGCGTGCGCGTGTACCCACTCAGCGCCGGGTCTGCGGCCGGACTGTCGTGCCCGTTCACCCTGTTGTGGATCGAGCCTGCCAACGTCCGAATCGCATACACCGAGAACCTGACCGGCTCGGACTACCTCAAGACGACCGGCGCTTACGCCGCCGCGTTCGATGACGCAAGCACGCGGGTGCTGTCCGAGGATGCCACCCGCGAACTACTGGAGAGACGGATCAATGACCTCTGACAACAAGATCACCGGCACGTGGCGTAAGTCCTCCCGGTCTGGGGGAGCGCAGCAGTGCGTAGAGGTCGCCTGCACCTCGGCTGAGCGCAGGGCGGTCCGAGACAGCAAGTCACCCACGGGGCAACTGGCGTTCACTGATGCGGCCTGGACCGCATTCCTCGGCCGCGTCACCCGCTAGACCCCCAACACGAGAGGCCCCGTCAGGCATCCAAGCCAGACGGGGCCTCGTGCTGTACGGGTCTAGTCCTCGGTCGCGGGCGGGAACTCCTCGGCCTCGGCCGCGTCTGCCGCTCTGGCCGCGATCCGGTTCACGATCTCGCGAAGGCGCTCCGCGGGCCACTCCGGGAACTCAGCCTTGAGTACCTCGTGAGCGGCCTCGGCGGCAGAACGCTGGCCGAGCTTGCGCGCCGCGAACCGGTCTGTGTGCTCTGCAAGTACGGCCATGAGCCCGGTAGCTGCGGCACTCGGGTCTGGGGTGTTTGTGCTGGTCACGTGGCTACTGTACCCGGTTGGCAACGGCATAGGTAATTTGGTACCTTTGAGTGGTACGACTTCTTCCTCTACGGCTCCGCGGCCGCGCTGGTGTTCAACAAGCTGTTCTTCCCGAACGTGGACCCGCTCACCGGCACCCTGCTGGCGTTCACCACCTACGCCATCGGCTTCCTGGCCCGCCCGCTGGGCGGTGTGGTGTTCGGCCACTTCGGCGACAAGATCGGCCGCAAGAAGCTGCTCGTGTTCGCGCTGCTCCTCATGGGCGGGGCCACGTTCGCGATGGGCCTGCTGCCGACCTACGCCACGATCGGGATCGCCGCACCGCTGCTGCTCACGTTGCTGCGGCTGGTGCAGGGCTTCGCGCTCGGCGGCGAGTGGGGTGGCGCGGTGCTGATCGTCTCCGAGCACGGCGACGCGAAACGGCGCGGCTTCTGGGCTTCCTGGCCGCAGGCGGGTGTGCCGCTGGGCAACCTGCTCGCCACGGCCGTGCTCGCCGTGCTGGCCGCCGTGCAGACCGACGAGGCGTTCCTGTCGTGGGGCTGGCGCGTGCCGTTCCTGCTGTCCGGCCTGCTCGTCGGGATCGGGCTGTGGATCCGGCTGACCGTCAGCGAGTCGCCCATCTTCCTGGAGGCGCAGCGCAAGGCGGAGCTGAACAAGGCGCCGGTCGCGGAGAAGGCGCCGATCGTCACGCTGCTGCGGCTGCACTGGCGCGAGGTGCTGATCGCGATGGGCGCCCGGATGGGCGAGAACGTGTCGTACTACGTGATCACCGCGTTCATCCTGGTCTACATCACCGGCCCGCTGGGGCTGTCGAAGTCCTACGGGCTCAACGCGGTGCTGATCGCGTCCGTGCTCCACTTCATCTCGATCCCGTTGTGGGGCGCGCTGTCCGACCGGGTCGGCCGCCGTGGGGTGTACCTGTTCGGCGCGGTCGGCGTCGGCGTGTGGGTCTTCGTGTTCTTCCTGCTGCTGGACACCAAGTCGTTCGGCGCGATCCTGCTCGCCACGACCGTCGGGCTGGTGCTGCACGGCGCGATGTACGGACCGCAGGCAGCGTTCTTCTCGGAGCTGTTCGGCACGAACGTCCGCTACTCGGGCGCCTCGGTCGGGTACCAGTTGGCGTCCATCGTGGCCGGTGCCCTCGCACCGCTGATCGCCACGGCGCTGCTCAAGGAGTTCAACAGCACCGTCCCGGTCGCCCTGTACGTCGGGTTCGCGTGCCTGCTCAGCGTCATCGCGGTGGTCGTGGCGAAGGAGACCAAGGGCGTGTCGCTCGACCGGACTGCCGACGAAGCAGCCGCGCAAGTGCCAGCATGACGTCATGACCGACCCGGTGGAGCACCTGCTCGAACTGCTCGCCCAGGACGCGGGCAGCGAGCGGATCGCGCAGGTGCTCCCCGCGGCGCGGGCCGCGGGAGCGAGTGACGTCGAGCTGGACCGGGTCGAGCGGGCCACGGAGTGGGCGCTGGAGATCCGGCGCACGCTCACCGAGCACCGGCGCCGCGAGAACGAGTTGGAGGCGCTGTTCGACACCGCCAGCGACCTCGCGGGCGCCCGCGACCCGGACGCGGTGCTGCGGTCGATCGTCCGGCGGGCACGGCTGCTGCTCGGCACGGACGTGGCGTACCTGAGCATGAACGAGCCCGCAGCGCTCGGGACATCCATGCGCGTGACGGACGGTTCGGTGTCCGCGCTGTTCCAGGAGGTCCGGCTCGGCATGGGGGACGGGCTCGGCGGCCTCGTGGCCCAGACCGCCCGGCCGTACGCCACCGCCGACTACTTCGCCGACCTGCGCTTCAACCACACCACGACGATCGACACCGCGGTGCGGGACGAGGGCCTGGTCGCGATCCTCGGCGTGCCGCTCAGCCTGGGCAGCCGGGTGATCGGCGTGCTGTACGCGGCGAACCGGACACCGCGGCGGTTCCCGCCCGACGAGGTGGCGCTGCTGTCGTCGCTGGCCGACCACGCGGCCATCGCGCTGGACACCGCGCACCTGCTGGAGGAGACGCGGGTCGCGCTGCGGGAGCGCAACGAGGCCAACGAGGTCATCCGCGCGCAGAGCGAAGGAATGCGCCGGGCAGAGGAGGCGCACGACCGGCTCGCGGACCTCGTGCTGCGCGGCGCGGACGTGCCCGAGGTGGCCGCCGCCGTGGCGAAGGTCCTCGACGGGGCGATCACCGTGCACGACGGCGACCTCGGCGAGCTGGCCAGGATCGGGGCCGCCAAGGGGACTCCGCCCCGGTCGGCGGTGAACGCCTCCCGCGCGACCGGCCGTGCGGTCGCCCAGGACGGCACGTGGGTGTGCGCGGTGCTGGCCGGGCGGGAGCTGCTGGGCAGCATCACGCTGACCGGCAGGCCCGACCTGGAGGACGCCGACCGGCGGCTGTTCGAACGCGCCAGCGTCGTCACAGCACTGCTGCTGTTGTTGCGCCGCAGCGTCGCCGAGGCGGAGAACAAGGTCCGCGGCGAACTGATCACGGACCTGCTGACCGCACCCGACCGCGACCCCGCCGGGCTCGCCACGCGGGCCCGGCGGGTGGGCGTCGAACTGGGCGTCCCGCACGTGGTCCTGGTCGCCGACGGTGCCGCCGCACCCCGTGACCGGCTCCTCGCCGCCGCCGCGCACCTGGCGTCGGCCGGTCGCGGACTCGCGGGCGTCCACGGTGAGCACGTCGTGCTGCTGCTGCCGGGCACGGCCGCCGGATCGGCTGCCGCCGAGACCGCGCGGGTGCTCGGGAAGGCCGTTGGCGCTCCGGTGACCGTCGGCGCGGGCGGACCGGCGGCGGGGCCGGAGCAGGTCGTCACGGCGCACGCCGAAGCCGCGCGGTGCCTGTCCGCGCTGCTGGTGCTCGACCGCCGCGGCCAGGGCGGCACACCCGCCGACCTCGGGTTCGTCGGCGTCCTGCTGGGCGACCGCGCGGACGTGGCCGGGTACGTGCGCACGACGTTGGGGCCGCTGCTGGACTACGACGCGGTGCGGGGCACCGAACTCGTGCGGACCCTCGGCGCGTACTTCGCGTGCGGCGCGAACCTCAGCCGGGCCAAGGACGAACTGCACGTGCACGTCAACACGGTCGTGCAGCGGCTGGACCGGGTCGCCTCGTTGCTGGGTGAGGACTGGCAGTCGCCCGAACGGGTGCTGGAGATCCAGCTGGCCCTGCGCCTCCTGCTGCTCGTCGGTTAGCGCAGGGCGCAGTCGACGGGGGAGACCGTCGCCGGTCGGGCGATCGTGGCCGACACGGGCGGGCGTTCACCGTCGAGCCAGCGCTCCAGCGCGACGAAAGCCGTGTGGTGGCAAGGCGTCAACGGTCGGAGCCGGTCGGGGAAGGCGTCGTGCAGCGAGTCCACGTGCGTGCCGCCCTCGATCCGGTAGTACCGGAACAACCGGTCCCGGCCAGCTTTTCGCACCAGGTCGGCGTACACGTCGGAGTCCTGGTCGATCGGCAGCAGCCCGTCCAGCGTGCCGTGCAGCGTCAGCAACGGCTTGCCGATCCGGCCGGTCAACGCGATCCGCCGCACGGCCCGCTGCGCTTCGGGCCTGCTCCCGTAGTCGTAGTCCGCCTCTGTCCCGTCGTAGTCGGGATCCAGCGCCTCGCGGTAGATCCGCTGGGTCAGCTCCCAGTAGTGCTGGCGGTAGAACGACCACAGGAACTCCGACCCGGCCGGGAACACCGGCTCACCGCGCAGCGCGGGCGGCAGGAACGTCAGCAGGTTCGGCCCTTTCTCGCGCCACAGCACGCCTTCCCAGTCCACCCCGCCGTCGTACAGCTCGGGGTGGTTCTCCAACTGCCACCGCACCAGGTACCCGCCGTTGGACAGCCCGGTGGCCAGCGTCCGGTCAGCCGGACGGCAGTAGTGCTGCCGCACCAGGGCCTTCGCCGCCCGCGTCAGCTGTGTGACCCGCTGATTCCACTCCACGATCGCGTCACCGCCGCGGTAGAACTCCACACCCGTGTTGCCCTTGTCGGTCGCCGCGAACGCGTACCCGCGCTGGAGCACCCAGTCCCCGATCGCCCGGTCGTTCGCGTACTGCTCCCGCACCCCAGGAGATCCCGCGACCACCAGCCCGCCGTTCCACCGCTTCGGCAGACGGATCACGAACTGCGAGTCGTGATTCCACCCGTGGTTGGTGTTGTCGGTCGAGTCGTCCGGGAAGTACCCGTCGACCTGGATCCCCTTGACGGGCGTTGGTCGCGGGAGACCAGCGGGCGTCAACCCAGCCCAGTCGGCCGGATCGGTGAGCCCGCCATTCGTGGTCAGGTCATCGGCTTTCCGGACTTCCTGGTGTTCCGCGCCGGGCACGCGGAGCGGCCCGCACCGGGCGTCCGACGAGGCCTGCACGGGAACGGCGTTGACGAGGAACAGGGCTGCGAGGAGCGGAACCACGATGTTCACGTGACCGAAGGTAGGACTACAACCGTTGAGGGGTAATGGTTCCGGCCACCACATCGACTCGCACGGATGTGGTTGTCCTTTCCATCGCGCGTTTCCGCCGCCGTTCCTACCTTGAGATGTGGACAAGGAGGTCCACATGCGCATCGCAGCTCTGGTCCTGATCCTGCTCACGGCCATCACGCCATCCGCGCACGCCGCGAGCATCACCGAGGTGACCGGCTTCGGCACCAATCCCGGCAACCTCAGGATGTTCCGCTACGTCCCCGACGGCCTGCCGGCGGGCTGCCCCGTCGTGGTCGCCCTGCACGGCTGCACCCAGGACGCCGCCGGCTACGGCACCGCGTCCGGCTGGATCGCACTGGCCGGCCGCTACCGCTTCTCGGTACTGCTGCCGCAACAGCAGAACTTGGACAACTTCAACAAGTGCTTCAACTGGTTCCAGGCCTCGGACACCACCCGCGGCCAAGGCGAAGTCGCCTCGATCGCCCAGATGATCACCAAGATGGCCGCGGGCCCGGCCTACGTCACCGGCCTGTCCGCAGGCGGCGCCATGACCTCGGCCCTGCTCGCCACCTACCCGGAGACCTTCCGAGGCGGCGGCATCGTCGCGGGCGTGCCATTCGGCTGCGCCACCAGCATCCTGGACGCCTACCCGTGCATGAACCCAGGCAAGAACCTCACCCCGCAGCAGTGGGGCGACAAGGTCCGGGCAGCCAGCTCGCACACAGGCTCCCGTCCGCCCGTGACCATCTTCCATGGCACCGCCGACTACACCGTCGCTCCGGCCAACCAGCGAGAACTGGTCGAGCAGTGGACCAACGCCCTAGACGTCGACACGATCCCCGACGTCACCGACACCGTCGCCGGATACCCACGCACCCAGTACCAGGACGGTTCCAGGGCCACCGTCGTCGAGAGCTACACGATCACCGGTATGGGTCATGGGCAGCCAGTCGACCCCGGCACCGGGCCTCAGCAGTGCGGGACCGCCACTGCTTACATCCTCGACGTCAACGTGTGCGCCGCTTGGCACATAGCTCGCGGGTGGGATTTGGACAGCTAAGCGCGTTGCCTGAAGTTGTGTCTGTAACCCACGCAGATCCCCCACGAACGCAAGAAACCCCGTCGGGTTGAATCCGGTTACCACACCTGAACCAACCCGACGAGGCCACAACAAGTATGCGCC
>JBDSAJ010000988.1:0-6358 GCA_039922235.1 Umezawaea sp. | reverse complement strand
GCGACGCTGGCCTGGGACAACCGGGCGTTCCTGATCCGCGCGAGCCGGTTCATCGCGAGCCAGACGGGGATCACCCAGTACCTGGACTGCGGGTCAGGCCTCCCGACGGCCGAGAACACCCACCAGGTCGTGCAGCGCCTGCAGCCCGAGGCGACGGTCGTGTACGTGGACAACGACCCGGTGGTGCTCGCGCACGGACGCGCGCTGCTGGAGGAGAACGACCAGACGCACTTCACCGCCGAGGACATCTTCGAGCCGGAGAAGATCCTGGCCAACGAGGTCGTGGTCAAGCACATCGACTTCACCCAGCCGGTCGCGCTGTTCCAGCTGGGCACGCTGCACCACTACAACGGCGAGCGCTCCCCCGCGGACATCATGAAGACGTACGTCGACGCGCTGCCCTCCGGTTCCTACGTCGCGTTGTCGCACTTCTACGACCCGCAGACCGAGGAGCACAGCGAGCTGGCCCGGCGCATGGAGGACACCTTCCTGCACAGCCCGATGGGCACCGGCCTATTCCGCACGCGCGACGAGATCCTGGCGATGTTCCCAGGTCTGGAGCTGATCGACCCCGGTCTCACCCTGTGCGCCGACTGGTGGCCGGACGGTCCGCGGATCAAGCCGCTGGACCAGGTCTCGCACTGCATCGTCGGCGCCGTGGGCCACAAGCCCTAGTGCGGTTTCGGAAACCCGATCGGAGGAATTCGCTCCCCCGTTCGGAGTCACGTGGGTGCCCTTCGGTGGGGATCGGGACACCCACGTGACCAGTTTTCGACTCTGGACTTGACTCGTCCGACTTGTAAGTGTTCACTCACATACATGTCGCTCACCGAGACGCCCCGCTCCACCGCCGACGCCCGTCGCACGACGGTTGTCGCCAAGGCGGTGTCGGTCTTCGGCCGCGGCGGCTACCACGCGACCCCCGTCACCGACGTCGCCGACGCCGCCGGGATCTCCCAGGCCTACGTCCTCCGGCTGTTCGGCGGCAAGCTCGGCCTGTTCGTCGCCGCGCTCGACCGCTGCTACCTGCTGATCCGCGAGGCCCTCGCAGCGGGCGCCGAGCAGGCGCCGGACGGGACCCCGGCCGAGGTGCTGGACGTGATGGGCGACGCGTACGCCGCCCTGATCTCCGACCGTGACGTGCTGATGCTCCAGATCCACGCGCAGAGCGCCTCGGACATTCCCGAGATCCGCGACGCGATGCGGCGGGGCTACGCGTCGGTGGTCGACACGGCCAGGGAACTCTCCGGCGGCAGCGATGCCGAACTGCAGCAGTTCATCGCATTCGGCCAGCTCTGCCACCTGATCGTCGCCGCCGACCTCGACTCGGTCGACGCCGACTGGGCCCGCACCCTGACGCACGGGATGCGCCACCCCGACTGATTTCCCCACCGCTATCGAGTCCTCTTCGTCTGGCCAAAAAAGTATGTGACCACTCACAAACATAAGGAGCCCGTCATGGTGAAGGCCATCGAGATCGTCCTCCCCGGCGTCGTCGAGCCGACCGGCCTGCAGGTGCGCGAGACGACCGCGCCCGCGCCCGCCGCAGGTCAGGTCCTGGTCCGCGTCGAAGCCTCCGGCGTCTCGTTCGCCGAGCAGCAGATGCGTCGCGGCAAGTACTACGACCAGCCGCCGTTCCCGTTCGTCCCCGGCTACGACCTGGTCGGCACCGTCACCGCCGTCGGCTCGGGCGTGCCGTCGACGCTGGTCGGGCAGCGCTTCGCCGCGCTGACCAAGACCGGCGGCTGGGCGAGCCACGTCGTGCTGGACGCCGTCGACCTGGTCCCGGTGCCCGCGGGCGTCGACCCGGTCGAGGCCGAGACCGTCGTCGTCAACGGCATCACCGCGTGGCAGATGCTGCACCGGATCGCGAAGGTCCGGTCCGGCGGCACGGTCCTCGTGCTCGGGGCCAACGGCGGTGTCGGCTCCACGCTCGTGCAGCTCGCCCGGCACGCGGGGATCCGGGTCATCGGCACCGCGTCGCCGCGCCACCACGACACCGTCCGGACGCTCGGGGCCATCCCGGTCGACTACCGCGCCGCCGATCTCCCGGCACGGGTGCGCACCTTGGCACCGAACGGTGTCGACGCCGTGTTCGACCACGTCGGCGGTCCTGGCATCGTCGACTCGTTCGAGCTGCTGGCGAAGGGCGGCACGCTGGTGTCCTACGGCAGCGCCTCCACCCGTGACGACAGCGGGTCCAAGCAGCTGCCGGTGCTCAAGCTGGTCGGCAGGCTGCTGTGGTGGAACTACCTCCCCAACGGCCGCAGCGCGCACTTCTTCAACATCTGGGCGGGCAAGCTGCGTGCGGCGACCTTCCGCGCCAAGCTCGCCGAAGACCTCGGCCGGGTGCTGGCACTGCTCGCCGACGGTTCGCTGAAGGCACAGGTCGCCGCGACGTTCCCGCTGACCGAGGCCGCGGCGGCGCTGGCGCTCGCCGAGTCCGGCACGGTCGCGGGCAAGGTCGTGCTCGTGCCCACCGCTGCGGGGTGAAGTGCCTACGGAATCCTGTTGGTCATCTGCTCATCGCGCTCGAATCGCGCGATGAGCGGTAGTCACCGAACAGGGGTGGTAGGCGTCGGCCGAGCCACCGGTCCACTCCGACAGGTCGTTGCTCAGGTGCCTGCCGAGGTCCTCGGACATGGCGTGCAGCTCGGCCGCCATGTTGGTCCAGGTCGCCGCATGCGAGCGGACCACGTCGGGCATACCGCTCAGCTCGTCCAGCGCCTCCCGCAACGGCTCGAAGTACTCCAGTGCCCAGCCGAGCCCGTTGGACAACAGCGCGCTGAACGGGTCCACCACCGCGGCGCCTGCCTCCAGCGCCAGTCCGGCGCCCGCGAGCGCGCCGCTGACCCAGTCCTCGCTCTTGCTCGCGCCGACCAGGTTCGATCCCGTCGGCGAGGCTGGACCCGGTCCACGGGTCGCGGGTCGACTCCACCGGGACGACGAGGGAACCATCGCTCATGGCAGCTCCACCACCCCGATCTTCTTGAGCCGGTCTGCTTCGTCGTTGTCCACGGTGTCGTAGATGTCCGCGCTCATCTCCAGTTCACGGGTGGCGATGTCGAGGCTCTCGGCGACGTAGGCGAGCAGTTCGTCCTGCTTGCGGTGCCTGCCCTCCAACACCGCGGAGATCCACCCGCACAACAACCCGTACGCCTGGTCGTCCTGCGCGATGTGCGCGCTTGCCGCCTGCACGGCGTCGAAGCGCTGCCGAACCCCCTGCACGTTCTGCGCGTGGGTGCGCAACTGCTGGATGTCGACGTTGAATCCCATGCGTCACCGCCGAAAGTCGGTGGAAGGGTCGTAGACGCTGTCGTCGACCTCGTCACCGCGACCACGGCGCGCCTGCGGTTCGGCGGCGTCCTTGGCGACGTCGCTCCGGAGGTGGCTGTCGACGCTGCTCGCGATCGCCCGCGCCGCGGGTGACTCCGCGCCGACGGTGTCCTCGATGACCTCCTTGGACCGGTCGAGCAGCCTAGTGCGGTGACCGGCCGCGGTCGCGGCGCGAAAGAACGAAGACCGACGACCCGGCTCCGAGGAACTTCCCCCAGTTGCCGCACGTCCTCCAGCAGGACAGCCGAACCTGCCTGGCCTCACCCCGAACAACTCACCCGAACCACCCGGCCACGTCCAGCCGGTGCCCGTCGACGGGCACCACCCTCCGCAGGTCCGCCTCCATGGCGACCACCCGCTCCTCCCCCAGCACTCCCGCCCACTCATCCCGGAGCCGCTCGAAGATCTCCGCCGACCGCTCCAGCGCGTCCACCCCGTGCGCCGTCAACCGCACGACCTTCCGCCGGGCGTCAACCCGGTCGTCACCCCGTTCCGCGTACCCCAGCGCTTCGAGCCGGTCGACCGTCTTGCCCGCGGCCTGCTTGGAGATGCCCAACCGCCGCCCCAGCTCGCTGGCCGTGGCGCCGCCGTGGCCGATGGCCTGCATGGCGAACCCGTACGCGGGCCGCACGTCCGGGTGTCCGACCTCCGCCAGCTCGGCGTGCAACCGGTCGATGAGCGTGCGGAAGCCCGCGAACAGCAGCAGCGGCAACTCGAATCCGGCCACGGCGATACCCCTTGCCAAACTAGACAACCAGGTTTACGGTTTGGTCAACCGCGTTGTCGACCCTAGAGGGAAGTGACCATGTTCGAAGATCACACCGTCGAAACCGCGCCGCCGGGCTCCCGCAGAACCCTGGAGGCCATGGAGAAGCGGATGGGGCGGGTGCCGCCCGCCGTGGCGCGGATCGCGGCCTCGCCGGAGTTGCTGGACGGGTTCCTGAAGAGCAGCAGCCTGTTCGAATCGTCCACATTGGACCCGGTGGCCCGCGAGGTCGTCGTCATGACGATGGCGACGCGCAACCACTGCCACATCTGCATCACGATGCACACCGCGAAGTTGACCGCGTTGGACGCCGATGCCGAGGTCGTCGCGGCACTGACCGAGCAGCGGCCGCTGGAGGACGCCGTGCTCGAAGCGGTTCGGGTGTTCACGCTGGAGGTGTTGCGGACGGCGGGTGAGGTGGAGGACTCCGCGCTGGCCGCGTTCCTGGACCACGGGTACACGCACCGCAACGCGTTGGAAGTGGTGCTGGGTATCGGGGCCTACACGATGTCCACGCTGGCCAACCGGATGACCCGCGCGCCCGCCTAGCCCGGCTGGCGTGCGGACCACCACGTCGTCCAGCGGGTGTCGAGGTCGGCGAACTTGGTCTCGTCCAGGCCGTAGGTGCTCAGCACCGCCATGACGGCGGCGCGGGGTTTGCCGTCCGATGGTGGGGTGCGGGCCACGACGAGCAGGCCGTCGCCCCAGCTGTCGACGGTGATGCCCACCTGGTTGGCGGAGCGGAACCACAGCTCCCCCGCCACCTGCTCACCCACCAGGTCCGCCTTGTAGTGCGGGCCGGTGTCGGCGATGCCCAGTTCGGCGGCCGCGTCACCGTCCTCGCCCGCGAAGTACAGCGTTCGGCGCACCTCTTCGGGGTGGCGTTCCAGTGCGAACCGCAACTGCTGGAGGAACGTCGTCCAGCCCTCGGTGATGTCGTCGTAGTAGGCGTCCAGTTCCGGGTTGCCGCCCAGTGGGGCTCGGGTCAGGGTGATCAGCGTTCCCGTTTCCGACGGGGAAACAGCGAAGCGGTCGCCGCCGTTGAGTGCGAGGGTTCGTCCGTCCTCCACCACGTTGGCGAAGAAGATCTGGTCGATCTCGTCGTCCAGCCCGTGGTAGTCCCAGCCGTGCCACTGGCGGACCTTCTCCTTGTCGCGCAAGGCCTCCCACACGACGTCGACCGGTGCGGCGACAGCGACCTCGATCTGCGGCATGGCGAACCTCCGGCGTCGGCGGCGTGAGGGTCCACAATGCCAGTTCCACGGCAGTACGGGGAGGTGCGATGACGGTGGACGGTGGCTGGGTGTTGCGCGGCGGGACCGATCCGGACGCGGCGAACCTGGCGGCGGTGCTGGCGCACCGCGGGTTCGAGGGGCTGTCGGAGGCGCTGCTGTTCGGCGTCGGCGGCGGGATCGGGGCCGGGTACATCCTGTTCGAGTTCCAGGGTCGCGATCGCCTGGTCGGGTTCGGCTTCCACAACACGTGGCAGTACCTGGGCAGGCGGCTCGACCGGACGGTGGAACGGCTGGGGATCGGGGTCGAGTGGCACCGCACGGGCGGGGCGGTCGCGAGTGCCAGGTGCGGGTGGACGACCGCAACCTGGCGCCGCTCACGGTCGCGCGCGCCGACCTGGACCGGGCTCGGGCGCGGGTGGGCAGCTACCGCAACGCGCTGCTGGTCGTGGACGACGAGCCGCACGACGTCGACGTCCGCGCGGCGGTGCGGGCGGGCCTGGCCGACGTCGTCGAGCACCTGGGGAAGCCATCGGACTCGTTCGGGCTGCCCGCGTGGCGCAAGTGGGGTCGGACGATGACCGACGAGCGCGCCGCGAAGGGGTGGCCGAAGGCATTCGCAGGCGGGGTCGGGCTGACGAACGCGCTGCTCAACGTGTGGGAGGGCGTCGAGCAGGTCGGGATGACCGGTGGCACCCTGCGGCCGCTGTTCGCGGACTTCCTGACCGAGGCCGCGGCCGTGCTGGACGTGCCCGCACTGGCCGACGAGGCGGTGCGCTGGCGCGGCATCGCGGACCAGTGGCACGCCCTCGCCGAGATCGCCCTCCCACCGGAGCTGCCCGTGCCCGCTCGGCTCCGCGAGCTGACCGCCGCAGTGGCGAACGGGGTCGCGCGCGGCGACGAGGGGGCGGCTGACCGGGCGGCCGCGGCCGAGGAGCTGTGGGCGCTGCGGGCCGCCGGGCCGCCGTTCGACGAGGCCACGACCAGGGAGGTCTTCCGCCGCATGGGCGCCGCGCTGCTGGAC
>JBDSAJ010000987.1:0-10245 GCA_039922235.1 Umezawaea sp. | reverse complement strand
GGCGCTTCCGGTACAGGGCACGGGTTCGGCGCAGGTGGCGGTCGTAGCCGCCGGTGCGCAGGAGGTGCGCGAACGCGGCCTGGTGCAGGACGTCGCTGCCCATGTCCTCGTACCGCTTCCGCCGGATCATCTTCTCCCGCAACGGTTCCGGCGCCACCATCCAGCCGAGGCGCAGCCCTGGGGCGAGCACCTTGCTCGCGCTGCCCTGGTAGACGACGCGGCTGGGGTCCAGTGCCTGCATCGCGCCGACGGCGGGCCGGTCGTAGCGGTGCTCGGCGTCGTAGTCGTCCTCGATGACCAGGCCGTCCACGTCCCGCGCCCACTCGATCAGCGCGTGCCTGCGCGAGGGGTGCAGGACGACGCCGAGCGGGAACTGGTGCGCCGCGGTCACGTGCACGGCGCGGCAGTCCGTGGAGGCCAGCAGGTCGACCCGGATGCCCAGGTCGTCCACGGGCACGGGGACGACGGAAAGCCCGTGTGAGCGCAGCATCTCCGCCACGCCGGGGTGGCCTGGCTGCTCGACGGCGATGCTCCGGTGACCCTCCCCGACCAGCGTCCGCGCGAACAGCGCGAGCCCCTGCGCGGAGCCGTTCGTGAACACCACGGCGTCCGGTTCGGACACGACGGCGCGCACCCGGCCGAGGTAGTCGGACAGCTCGGCGCGCAACGCCGGGTAGCCCGCGGTCGGCGGGTAGCCGAGTTCCTCGTCGCCCAGCCCGGCCAGGCCCGCGCGGTAGGCCGCGATCCACTCGACGCGCGGGAACGCGCTCAGCGCGGGCACCCGCGGGTGCAGGTCGTACCGCCAGCGCGGCACCGGGTCGGGCAGCGGTCCGCTGTCGGACGGCCAGCCGCCCGCGGCGGTCACGGTGGTGCCGGAACCGCGCTTCGCCGACAGGTACCCCTCGCCGACGAGCTGCGCGTACGCGGCCGTGACGGTGCCCCTGGACACGTCGAGCTGCCCGGCCAGGTCGCGGCTGGACGGCAGCCGGGTGCCGGTGGTGAGCCTGCCGTCGCGGATGGCCTGGCGCAGCTCGGTCTCGACGGCGCGGCGGCGCCCGCTGAGCGCGGGGAGGAGCAGTTCGCGATAAGTGGACCAGTTGCCGGCCATGGAAGTGGAGCTTAAACCTGGACCACCTGGCGTGCAGGCTGTCGGACATGATCAGTCGACTCGCGGTGGCCGCAGGGGCGTCCGCCGCCATCATCGTCGGAGCTTCGGTGCCCGTCACCGGGATGTTCCAGGACTACCCGCTGCTCACCGGGCAGGCGATGCGGTACGGGCTGAGCGGGCTGGTGCTGCTCGCGTGGACGTTCGCCCGCGGCCAGCGGCCGGCGCCGCCGAAGCTCGGCGACGTGCCCGCGCTGCTGGCGCTCGTGGTGTTCGGGATGCTCGGGTTCACCGCCGTGCTGCTGTACGCGCAGCGCTATGCCGAGCCCGGCTTCGTGGCCGCGATGCTCGGCGGCACACCGGTCGTGCTCGCGCTGGCGAGCAAGCGGCGGTCCGCGGCGGTGGTGGCGGGCGCGGCGGTCGTGGCGGTCGGCGTGGTCGTGCTGTCCGGCGGTGGCGCGTGGCACGGGCCGGGGCTGCTGCTCGCCGCGCTCGCGATGTGCGGCGAAGCGGCGTTCACGCTGTGCGCGGTGGGTGTGGTGCGCAGGCTCGGCGGGGTGTCCGTGGCGACGTGGTGCTGCCTGATCGCCGCGGTCGCGGGTGGCGTGGTCGGCACGTTCGCGGGCGGCTGGCAGGTGCCCACCCTGAAGCAGGGCCTGGCCTTGGTCACGCTGGCGGTCGTGCTGACGGCGGTCGCGTTCGGGCTCTGGTACTACGCCGTCGGCAGGCTCGGTGCGGATCGGGCGGGAGTCCTCATCGGACTGATGCCCATCTCCGGGCTCGTCGTGTCGGTGTCGTTGGGAGCACAGGAGCTCACGGTGCTGGGCCTGGTGGGCGCGGCGGTCGTCGCGGCCGGGTGCGTCGTCGGGCTGTCGGCCCGGCCCGTGCGATCCCGAGCGGGCACGGTGGAACCCGTGCCCGCGTCGTGAGTCAGCGGCCGCCGCGGGCCATGTGCAGCACGTCGAGCGCGGCGTCGAGCTGCTCCTCGCTGAGCTTGCCGGGCACGTGGCCGCGTTCCAGCACGACCTCGCGGATCGTCTTGCGCTCCTTGAGGGACTGCTTCGCGATTGACGCGGCCTCCTCGTAGCCGAGGTAGCGGTTGAGCGGCGTCACGATCGACGGCGACGACTCGGCCAGCTCGCGCAGCCGCTCGACCTGGGGTTCGGTGCCCGCCAGGACCTTGTCGGCGAGCAGTCGGGCGACGGCGGCGAGCAGCCGGGCGGATTCCAGGACGTTGCGGGCGATCACCGGCAGCATCACGTTGAGCTGGAAGTTCCCCTGGCTGCCCGCGAACGCCACGGTCGCGTCGTTCCCGATGACCTGGGCGACGACCATCATGGTCGCCTCCGAGATCACCGGGTTGACCTTGCCCGGCATGATCGACGAGCCTGGCTGGAGGTCCGGCAGCGCCAGCTCGCCGAGCCCGGTGCGGGGGCCGGAACCGAGCCAGCGCAGGTCGTTCGCGATCTTGTACAGCGCCACGGCGGTGGCCCTGAGCTGGCCGGAGATCTCCACGACGCCGTCCTGCGTCGCCTGCGCCTCGAAGTGGTCGCGCGCCTCGGTCAGCGGCAGCCCGGTGACCTCCGCCAGCTCGGCCGACACCGCGGCCCCGAAGCCCTCCGGCGCGTTCAGCCCGCTGCCGACGGCCGTGCCGCCGATCGGCAGCTCGGCCAGGCGCGGCACCGACGACGTGAGCCGCTCGACGCCGTAGCGGACCTGCGCCGCCCACGCCCCGACCTCCTGGCCGAGCGTGATCGGCACCGCGTCCATCAGGTGCGTCCGGCCGGACTTCACCAGGTCGGCCCACTCCGCCGACCGGCCCTCCAACGTCGTCGCCAGGTGCTCCAGCGCCGGGATCACGTCCCGGACGACCGCCTCCGTAGCCGCGACCCGAAGTGTTGTCGGGAACGTGTCGTTGGACGACTGCGACGCGTTCACGTGGTCGTTCGGGTGCACGTCCTGGCCCAGGCTCCTGGTGGCCAGCGTCGCGATCACCTCGTTCGCGTTCATGTTCGACGACGTGCCCGACCCGGTCTGGAACACGTCCACCGGGAAGTGCGCGTCGTGCGCGCCGTCGGCGACCTCGTCCGCCGCGTCCGCGATGGCCTTCGCCACCTCGGACGACAGCACCCCGAGCCGCTCGTTGACCCGCGCGGCAGCCGCTTTGAGCAGCCCCAGCGCCCTGATCTGCGCCCGCTCCAGCCCGCGCCCCGAGATCGGGAAGTTCTCCACCGCCCGCTGGGTCTGCGCCCGCCACAACGCGTCGACCGGCACCCGGACCTCGCCCATGGTGTCGTGCTCGACGCGGTACCCCTGTTCACCCATGCTCCCAGTTTGTCCCCGTAGGGGGATCTGGGCACGGTGGCGTTGAGCACCTAAGGTCGACTTCTGCACTGCCACCCACCACTGGCAGAGGGGTTCCACCGATGGATGTCGATCTGTTGATCGTGGGCGCCGGTCCCACGGGGCTGTTCGCGGCCTACTACGCGGGGTTCCGCGACCTGTCCGTCGCGCTGGTCGACGCGCTGCCCGAGGCGGGCGGCCAGATCACCGCGATGTACCCGGAGAAGATGATTTTCGACGTGGCGGGCTTCCCCGCCGTGCGCGGCCGGGACCTGGTCACGGCGCTGGTCGACCAGGCCGCGCAGTGGGAGCCGACGTACCTGCTGGGGCAGCAGGCCCGCACGTTGTCCACTGTGGACTCACGACTGCACGTCGGCCTGGCCGACGGGACCGTGGTCACCGCGGGCGCGGTGCTGATCACCGCCGGGATGGGCGAGTTCACGCCCCGGCCGCTGCCCGCGGGCGACGACTGGCTCGGGCGCGGGATGGTGCACTTCGTGCCGTCGCTGGCCGTGCACGCCGCCCAGCACGTCGTGATCGTCGGCGGCGGCGACTCGGCGTTCGACTGGGCGCTGGCGCTGCACCCGATCGCGGCCAGCGTGACGCTGGTGCACCGGCGGGCGAACTTCCGCGCGCACCCGCCGACCGTGCGAGCGGTGCGGGAACTGGGCGTGGAAATCATCACCGACGCCGAGGTCACGGCACTGCGGGGGTCGCCTTCGTTGGCCGAGGTGGAGGTTCGCGTCAAGTCTGGCGACGTGAAGGTGCTACCCGCGCAGGCCGTCGTGGCGGCGCTCGGGTTCACCGCGGACCTCGGGCCGATCGAGTCCTGGGGGCTGGAGCTGGACCACCGGGCGGTGAGCGTGGACACGACGATGCGGACGCAGCGCTCGATGGTCTACGCGGCCGGGGACGTGGCAGCGTATCCGGGGAAGGTGAAACTGATCGCCACCGGGTTCGGCGAGGCGGCGACGGCGGTGAACAACATCGCGGTGGCCCTCAACCCGGCGGCGCACCTGTTCCCTGGGCATTCGAGCAACGAGGGCTAGCTCGATCGTGTCCGGCGCACCGCGTTTGACACCTGCCCGGCGCCGCCGAACCGATCTTGTGGGCGGCTGACATCGTCGCAGGCGCGGTCCGCGCGGCAAGACAGGACCAAGGCGCGTTCCTCGACGTCCTCGCGGACTGCGCGCATGAGATCGACGTCGTCACGGACTGCTGAGGACATGCGTAAGGCCAGGGTTCCGGTCTGCCCCAGGTGCACCTGGCCTTGCGACTCGTCCGGCACCCACGGTGCACGGACTCCGTGGCAAGAATACTTGCTACGAGTCTCACATCAACGGTCAGCCACCCCCTGTGCTGGCCATCATCACTTGGAGTGAACCGGTCAGGACTGAGACGCGGATCTCGGTCTCCGGAGAATCGTCGGAGGCCGCGTCTAGGGTCGAAGCCGGTCGGAAGTGTTCGGCCTAGACCCGAGGAGATCCATGAGGAACAGGAACGCGGTGTCCCTGCTCACCGTGTCCACGGTGGTGGCTGCGGTGCTGGTGAGCGTGGTCAACCCCGGAACCGCCGCGGCAGCTGCCACGGCGCCGTCGCTGGGCGACTTCCGGCTGCTGGTGTCCAACCAGGCCCAAGGTGACGTCGTCGCCCAGCTCGACCAGGAGCTGCCCAAGCTGGGGGTGCAGAACATCCTGGATCAGGCGAACCGGACGGACGCGCCGAAGGGCTCGGCCTGCACCTCACCCGCGCTGGTCCCGAACAGGCGCCCGGTGCTGGACAAGTTCTGCTTCACCGCGGGCGACAACACCACCACGCAGTGGGTGCCGCAGGGCGTGACCACGGTCGCCGACGCGCAGGACGACCAGCTCTGGGGAGACAAGCAAGCGATCCTGGTCAGCTGGTACAACACGGAGTCCTCGCCCGCCAAGGGCGTGCGGGTGTCCTTCCTGGACCCGGCGACGGGCAACTACCAGCACGTGCTGCTGGCCTACCCGTACACCAACGCCTCCGGCAACCCGTCCTACGAGGCGGTGACCGCGCCGCAGGCGGGCAACGGCGGCAGCGTGCACGCGGGCGGCATCGTCTGGTACGGCAACTACCTGTACCTGGCCGACACCAACCGCGGCATCCGGGTGTTCGACATGCGCTACATCTTCGACATCAAGTCCGCGGCCAACGGCGACGTGACCGACTCGAACCAGGTCGGCAGGCAGAACGGCACGTACTACAGCTACGGCTACCGCTACGTGATGCCGCAGGTCTACGGGTGGACGAACCCCGGCGGCCTGGCGACGTTCCCGCCGGACTACAAGTGCAACGCTTCCGGCCCGCAGAAGTACTCCTACATCTCCCTGGACCGGAGTACGGAGCCGCGCACCATCATCACCGGCGAGTACTGCGCCGATCAGGCCGACCCGAACCTCAACGGGCGGGTGGCGCGGCGGCCGGTGGAAAAGTTCAGCGGCGCGCCGATCACCGATGGCCTGGGCAACTGGCTGGCCACGGACGCCTACCGACTGCCCAAGCCCAGGGTGCAGGGTGCGGTGTCGACCGCGGGCCGCTGGTACCTCAACAGCACCGGCGGCGGCACCACCGGGCCCGGCCACCTGCAGGCGGCGGTGGCGGGCAGTCCCGGTGTCCTGACCACGGACAGCATCGAGTACGACGTGGCCATCGGGGTCGAGGACCTGTCCTACTGGCCGGGCCGTGACCAGCTGTGGACCGTCACCGAGCACGACAAGCAGCGGATCATCTACGCCACATCTCGCCCCTGAGCTGGAGCCTCGGCCCGGCAGATCCTGGTCAGGACCTGCCGGGCCGAGGTGGTCGAGCGAGCGCGTCGCCCCATGAGATACGCGGCGCTACCCTGGTTTCGTGAAGAGCACGCTCAACTGGAGACTTCGCCTGAGCGCGGAGGAGTTGGTGGCTCGGCATCGTCGGCTTCCCGCGGTCGACCACGCCCTGATGCGGCAGGAGAGCGACGAATTCTTCGGCACCGAGGACCGGCTCGACGGTCTCCTGGACGTGGTCGAGATCTAGCCCGCTTCGCGGATCAGGCCTTCGGCAGCGCGGGCAGGACGAGTTCGGCGATTTGTCGGGCCTTGTCGCAGGTCTTGTCGTCGGCAGGGCCTTTGATGCTGATCGCCTTGATGTCCGCTGATTCGGCTCCGGCGTCCACGCGAACCGTGCAGAACAGGCTGATCTTGTCCACGTTCACCGGGTAGCCCGCGATGGTTTCCGGGTTGCCGTTGGCAGGCTGCATCACGTCGAACGAGAGGGCCACGTCGCCGTGCAGGCAGTTGTGGCCGGTGGCACTGGGCTTCTTGTTCCGGCCGGAGCCGAGGACCGCTTCGACCTCGGGGGTCGAGAGGAGTTCGCACGGGTCGAGGCGGCCGAAGGAGTTGTCGGCGAAGGACCGGCGGGCCACCTTGCCGCCGTTGATGACGTCGAGGGCGTCTTCCACGACCTCCATCGCTTTCACGCAGTTCGCGTCGGGATTGGCTTCGCCGGCGACCATGAAGGTCAGGCGGAGGTCGTCGCTGAACGTCAGCATCCTGGTGCAGGACTGCTTGGAGTCGAAGGTGGAGCCCTGGACGCGCATTCCGCTGGGCAGCACGGTGCCGTGGTACTCGACCGGGTAGAGGTCCTTGTTCTCGCCGGACTCGACAGGACCCACAACGGTCACCTTGTCGCCGCTCGCGATCCGGCAGTGCTCGAACGCCGACTCGCCCGACTGGTCGATGACGCTGCAGTAGTCGATCGACTTCAGGTCGCCCAGGGCGTCGGCCGCGGTGAGCGGGCCCTCGCGGGTGGGGTTCTGCGAGGTGCACGCGGCGAGCGCCAGAGCAGCGCACAGGACCGTGGCCAGGACATAGCCGGTTTTCGACACGGGTGCGTTCATAGCACGACCGGCATGGCTGGGCCGGGGACTTCGGCCTAACTCGCCTGTGCCAGACGGGTCACGGTGCGGGCCAGGGTGTCGGCCCAGGTGGTGCGGAACTGCGGGTCGTGGCGTTCCTGGACCACCCACGTGGTGAGTTGCAGGCGGCGCAGGAGGATCAGGTCCTCCAGTGCTTCCTCGTGGTCCAGCGGGTTGACGGTGCGGTAGCCGGCCAGCAGCGGGGCGCGCAGGGTCGGGTCGTCGAGTTCGCTGATGGTCGCGGCCAGGTCGTAGAGGTGGGGGCCGTAGCCGCAGTCGTCGAAGTCGATGGCCCGTACTTCGCCGTGGTGGAACAGGAAGTTGTCCTGGTGGAGGTCCGCGTGGATCAGGCCTTCGGAGGTCAGGGCGGACTGGGTGGCGGTGATGCGGGTGATGGCCTTCTCGAAGAGCCTTGCCGCTTCCGGGGAGTGCAGGGCCGCCAGTTCGGCGGCGTTGGGAGGCAGGGTGTCGACGCGGTTGCGGGCCAGGGGCGGCATGGTCTTGCCGTGGTTCTGGAGGTGGGCGGTGAACTCGCCGACCTGGTGGGCGTCGGCAGGGGTGAGGGTCTTGTGGAACCTGCCCTCGACCCAGCGGTACAGGACGCAGGTTCGCGGGCCTGGGACGTCCGGGGTGGTGACGGTGGTGACGTATTCGCCGGTGCGGGTGGGGGCGGGTTCCGGGACGCCCAGGGTGGTGTCCTTCGCCAAGGCCGTCAGCCAGGTGGTTTCGGCTTCGGCGAAGGTGGCGCTCGTGGGGCGGACGCGGAGGACGTGGTCCTTGCCCACGCGGAAGTTGGTGTTCCAGCCGTTGGGGAGCAGGGTGAGGCCGGGGACCGGGACGTCGTACTCGGCCAGTGCGAGGGTGGCCAGGTGCTTGAGGCGGCGGGTCTGGCCCGCCTTGGTGAGGGTGGCGAAAGCTAGCGGCACTGGAAGTTGCTCGCTTTGACGGCTGCCAGGAACACCGACCACGCCGGAGCGGTCACGGGCAGGTGACCGGTGGACTTGCTGTCCCGGATACCGATACCGGGACCGATCTCCACGCAGTCACTGGCATTTGCGCTGCGGGTGCTCTTGCGCCAGACGGTCATGCGGCCTCCTCAAGTTGCCAGGGTGCTGATCAGCCTCCTGGATTCTTCCTCATCGAGGGAGGAGCGATCGAGCGCGCCGAGAACCTTGCGATAACCCTTGATGGAGGCTTCGTCCTCCACGAAAAGGCTGGCGTTTTCGCTCTCCAGGAAGACCACGGGATTGATCTTGGGGAAGCCGAGCCAGGTGAAGGTGCCAGCCAGACCGGCATGCGCGCCATAGGCGGTGGGTAGCACTCGCAGGGAGATGTAGGGGCGCACGGACATCCGGAGCAGGTGGTGGAGCTGGGCGCTCAGCACCTCCGAGCCGCCGACTGGGAGATGAAGTACCTGTTCGTGCAGGTAGAAGGTGCAGGGTAGGCGGCGGTCGAAGATCGAGTGCCTGGCTAGCCGGGCACTCACCCGCTGCTCGACTTCGGTGGTGGGTGCTGTCGCGCAGGCGAGGATGACCGCGCGCATGTAGTCGGCGGTTTGCAGCAGTCCGGGGATCAGGTTCATCTGCCAGTTGATCAGCGAGGTGGCAATGTTCTCGTGCTCGATGAGGGTGCGGACCTTGATCGGCAGGGTCGAGCCGTGTTGTTGCCACCAGCCGGTGGTGCTCGCCTCGCGATAGAGGGTCAGCAGGTGGTCGCGTTCGGCGACCGGCGTTCGGCACACCCCGAGCAGGTGGGCGACTTCCAGCTCCGTGACCCCACCTTTGCCGTTGAGCAGGTCCGAGAGCTTGGCCGGGTCCCAGCCGAGCATCCCGGCCAACTCGCGGCCGTTGAGGTTGGCGGTGCCGACGGCCTTGCGCAGGCCCTCGCCCAGTTCGCGGCCCCGCACCGTCGACAGTCTCCGTGGCATGGCAACGACGTTAGGGGTGTTCGTCGCGCGGGTGCGACTGCTCGCGCCGAGTTCGCCCGAACAGGCGGGTCCTTGGAGCCCCTCCAAGGAACAGCATCACGCTATGACGTTCAGGTGGTTGCCGTACTCCGGGCGTCGGCACGCGGTGTCGGCGACGCTGGTGGCGGGCGAGTCGGGGCAGACGTTGTGCGGCGATCCGGTGGAGTCGCCGCGGGATCCTTGGCGGCACAAGAACTGCTGGCCTACGTGCGCGGTGTGCGACGCGGTGTGGCGGCGGGAAGCGGGAATCCTGCCGTGGCCCCGGTAAATGACGACAGCGACCTGCGCCTGTGCCTGCAACGGGCCGCGCAGGCGGTGGGGCAGGACGTGCCGGAAGTGGGGCTCCTGCTGGGCCGCCACCTCCTGAGAACTTGCGGACTGCTCAGCGCGGACGAGCGGGCCGCCCGCTACACGGAGCTGGGCGGCCTGCTCATCGCGTTGGGACAGGCCTATCTGGATGCTACGGAACCACCTGGACCTGCTCGCCGATGAGCAGGTTGTCGAAGAAGACCACCGCGGCCTCGTTCGACAGGTGCACGCAGCCGTGCGACGGGTCGCTCAGGCTGCCCTCGTGGAAGGCGATGCCGTCGGACGTGAAGTACGTCGAGTACGGCATGGGTGCGTTGTAGGGCACGCTCCAGTCGTCCCTCACCTTGCGCAGGACGGGGAACGTGCCGGTCGGAGTCTCGTAGCCCGGCCTGCCGTGCGTGACGGGAACCGGGCCGTAGCTGACCGAACCGTGGTAGATGAGCCAGGCCTCGTTCGTGGACAGTCGCAGACAGGCACCCTCTGCTATGGAGCAGGGGGAGTCCGCGGCCGCCGCCTGCGCGGGAACCGCGAAGCCGAGAGCCATGACCGTTGCAGCGATAACAGTGCCGAGAGCTTTCATCTCGAATCACCCCTCATCCC
>JBDSAJ010000986.1:0-10277 GCA_039922235.1 Umezawaea sp. | reverse complement strand
CACCGCCCGTCGTCGCAGACGTCGTGGAGGAGCGCCGGGCCGAGAATGGCGAGGTCGTGCTCCGCAACGGTGACCAGGGGCCGGGGACGTTGGAGGTCAACAACGGCTCGACCGGCGACGTCGCCGTGGCCGTGGCGCTGGGCGACCCGTCGAACCCGCAGGTCGTGGTGTACGTGCAGGCCGGCTCGAAGGCGTCGGTCAGCGGCATCACCGGTGACTACAACGTGTACTTCAAGGCCGGCAAGGACTGGGACGCCGGGCGCAACGGGTTCACCAGGGACTGCTCCTACGAGAAGTTCGACGACCTGTTCACCGGCGACTCCGACTGGAGCATCGACCTCCAGGCCAGCCTCGCGGGCAACGCCTCCACCAGCGACGTCCCGGCCTTCTGACGGGCAGGTGCCTCGGTTCTCAGAAGACGTCCGAGTCCTGCCAGTCCACACACGTGGGACGGCGCCCGGTTGCCAGGAGTTCACCGAGCGCCTTCCGCCACTGGGCGAGCGGGATGACCGCATCGGCGGGGAATTCGGTCGGAGTCGCCTTGTCGATGTAGAGCGGAGGTGCGTCCGGGTCCACCACGTCGGATCGGGTGACCCAGGTGCCGCCTTCCGGATCGTCGAGAACGGCGTCGGGTGCGAAGTCAGGGGGGCCTTGGCACAAGATCGCACCCAACTGGGCCTCCCGACTCACATCGATCTTGATCTGGTGGTCGGGAAACCTGCCGTCGAGGACGCGGGGGCGTTCGCGCACGACCAGCACAGGGGGATGAGGCTGGTCGTGGTCCAGCACGTAGTCCAGAATCAGATCGAGTTCCGACGGCGTCCGAACCGATTCGGGCCGGACCGTGTTCGCGCTGTCGTCGTCCGGTAATACCAGACGTCGAGCGTGGCGCTCAGCGCTCGCACCTCCTAGTCGGCGGGAAGCTGGTACGACAGTTCGTAGCGGTCGGCGGCCAGCACCATGTCGTTGACTTCCACTGCCCGATCATGGGCGTCGTACGCGATGCGGCGGACGACCAGCACTGGCACACCTACCGGCAGCCGCAGAACGGCGGACTCGTCACTGGTCGGCATTCGGGCTCCCACGGTCTCGTGGAACCGGTCGAGGCTGTGCCCGATCTCCTCCAAGCGGGCGTAGACACCTCCGGCACCGGTGTCGAATTCCTCGATAGAGGTACCTCTCGTGATGGTGCGAGGTAGACGCGAGATCGCGAGCTGAACGGCGAGCCCGTCGGCGAGCATGACCCGATCGCGAACGAGCAGCTCGGTTCCGGGTTCGATGCCCAGCGCTTCCGCGTGGTCAGCTGAGGCGGGTTCGAAGCGAACCTCAACCGTGACGCTCGGCGTGAAGTCGCTCGCCTTCGCGTCTGCGAGGAAGAGACCTCGGTCCTGTTCACGGGCCGCCCGGATCAACCGGTTGCGGCTGATCCGAAGCACCCGACCAGGTGATCGGACGAACACTCCCCTGCCGTGTTCGGAAGCGACCATGCCCTCCGCGCGGAGAAGGCTGATCGCTTCTCGCACAGTGATGCGGGAAACACCGAAGAACTCGATCAACTCCGACTCGGACGGCAGCCGAGCACCCGGCCCGTACTCACCGGATTCGATCTTCTCCCGAAGCACGGCGGCCACCTGCCGATAGACCGGAAGACCGCTCATCCGGTCGATCATCGCAGCTGCCTCCACTTGTCATGCCGTCCCGACCCTTCCGGACACACACCGCATCGTAAAGATGCTGGAACGACATGTTCGCAATGCCCCTGACGCACACCCACTCGTCATGATGAGTGGGTGCTACGCTCAACTCATCATGACGTCATGATGAGTTGAGCATCAGCGGTCGAACTTCTCCACCGATCACCGCGCGGACCACTTGGAGGCAAGCGATGTCCACAGCACTCGCCCAGCACTGCTGGCACGACGCGGATGGGCAACGCCACGCGATCAGCTTGGTCCAGTACCCGTTGCCGCCGAGGCCCGATGAGGAGATCGACACGCTGTGCGGGAAGCGCGTCGTCCTGAGCCGTCAGGACTTCCCGCGCCTGGCCGAGTGCCGGGCGCACAAGAAGACCTGTCTGGAGTGCAACGCGGTCTGGCGCACCCGCGAGAACCTCAGCCCTCGCCGATGAACCAGGACTCCCGGCGGGGATCCACCGTCCGAAGTAGACATTTGGGTGACGAACTGCGGGTCAAGCGCACGCAGGCTCGATTGGGCACGGGGATCGCGGCCGAGCGGCTCGGGTGGTCGCCAAGCAAGCTGTCGAAGGTGGAGGCGGGCGTTCGAGGCACCGCCGAGGCCGACATCGCGGCGCTCCTGACGGTCTGCCAGGTCTCCGGAGCGGAGTTCCAGCGCCTGATCGCGCTCGGCCGCGAACCCGAGCACGACATCTGGGCCCAGCCGATCGACGAGCACGGCACCCACATCCGCACCCGGATGGTCGAGGAGTCGCGGGCGACGACCATCCTGACCCACCACCCGACCACGATCCCGTGCCTGCTGAGGACGCCGGAGTACATGGCCGCGGCCGCTCACGTCGATCAGCCCGGCGAGCGGCAGAACGTCCTGTGGCGAGCGGACACCACCTGCTTCGTCACCGAGCAGGCGTTGAGCAGGGTGGTCGGCAGCTCACGGGTGACCCACGACCAGTTGATGCACCTGCTGCTCGTGCCGACGACCGTGCGGATAGTCCCGTCAACAGCGTCCCGCGAGGCGTTCACGCTGCTCGGCGGCGAGACGACGGTGGCCTACGTCGAAACCGACGCCGCCACGGTGTACCTGGAGAACGCGGCGCACGTCGCGCGGTACGAGCGCGCCGTGTTCGTGTTGTCGGCGATGGCGCTGGGCGAACAGCGGTCACGCGCGCTGCTGAGCGGCTGGGCCGACGAGTTCGCCTGACCACGCGTCACGGGCGCCGGTCGATCACGCGCTGCATCTTGCCGACCGACCGCTCCAGCGTCTCCGGGTCCACGACCTCCACGTCCACGGTCACTCCGACGCCATCCTTGACCCTCGCGCGGATCTCCTCGGCGGCGGACAGCCTGCGGTCGGAGGTGGTGTCGGCGCGGGCCTCGACCAGCACGGTGAGGCAGTCGAGGCGATCCTTGCGGGTGAGCAGGATCTGGAAGTGCGGGGAGACCCCGCCGACGCGGAGCACGATCTCCTCGATCTGCGTCGGGAACACGTTGACGCCGCGCAGGATGATCATGTCGTCGCTGCGGCCGGTGACCTTGCGCATCCGCCGGAACGCGGGCCGCGCGGTGCCCGGCAGCAGGGTGGTCAGGTCGCGGGTGCGGTACCGGATGATCGGCAGCGCCTCCTTGGTCAGCGAGGTGAACAGCAGTTCCCCGTCCTCGCCGTCGGGGCGGCTCGCCCCGGTGTCCGGGTCGACCACCTCAGGCAGGAAGTGGTCCTCCCAGACGTGCAGCCCGTCCTTGACCTCCACGCACTCCTGCGCGACACCGGGTCCCATGACCTCGGACAGGCCGTAGATGTCGACGGCGTCCAGGTCCGCGCGCTCCTCGATCTCCAGGCGCATCTGCTCGGTCCACGGCTCGGCGCCGAAGATGCCGATCTTGAGGGAACTGGTGCGCGGGTCGATGCCCTGGCGCTCGAACTCGTCCAGCAGGGTGAGCATGTACGACGGGGTGACCATGATGACCTCGGGCCGGAAGTCGGTGATGATCTGCACCTGCCGGGCCGTCATGCCGCCGGAGACGGGGATGACCGTGCCGCCCAGCTTCTCCACGCCGTAGTGCGCGCCGAGCCCGCCGGTGAACAGCCCGTAGCCGTAGGCGACGTGGACCTTGTGGCCCGGCCTGCCGCCCGCCGCGAAGATCGACCGCGCCATGACCGTCGCCCAGGTGTCGATGTCGCGCTCGGTGTAGCCGACGACGGTGGGCTTGCCGGTGGTGCCGCTGGACGCGTGGATGCGCCGGACGTCGCGCTCCGGCACGGCGAACATGCCGAACGGGTAGTTGGCGCGCAGGTCGTCCTTGGTGGTGGCGGGGAACTTCACCAGGTCCGCCAGCTCCCGGCAGTCGTCGGGGTGCACGCCCGCGGCGTCGAACTTGGCTCGGTAGTGGGGAACGTTCGCGTAGGCGTGCCGCAGTGTCCACTGCAGACGGTCGAGTTGCAGGGCCCGCAGCTCGTCGACGCCGATCCGTTCGACGGCGGTCAGGTCCTCCAGGGCGGGAGCGCGCGCCGACCGGAGCATGGTGGTCACCTCTCCCGCGGGAATTACCGACCGGATGGACGGTAATTAGCCCGCTGACGTGGGTCAAGAGGACAGTAGTTGTCCGCGATGGGTGCGAGACTGCTGCCATGCTGGAGACCTCGGCTCGACTGCTGCGCCTGTTGTCGTTGCTGCAGGTGCGCCGGGACTGGACCGGATCGGACCTCGCGGGCCGCCTCGGCGTGGACGTGCGCACGGTGCGGCGCGACGTGGACAAGCTGCGCAGCCTCGGCTACCCGGTGAACGCCACGCCGGGCGCGGCGGGCGGGTACCAACTGGGCGCGGGGGCCGAACTGCCGCCGCTGCTGCTGGACGACGACGAGGCCGTCGCGGTCGCCGTCGGGTTGC
Source organism: Umezawaea sp. (assembly GCA_039922235.1). GTDB lineage: Bacteria > Actinomycetota > Actinomycetes > Mycobacteriales > Pseudonocardiaceae > Umezawaea. Next base: position 5,698 of record JBDSAJ010000986.1, on the reverse strand, counting down.
GCACCGCGGCCAACGGCACGGTGTCCGGCATCGAGGAGACGTCGGTGCGGGCGCTGACGAAGCTCGAACAGGTGCTGCCCTCCCGGCTGCGGCGGCGGGTCAGCGCGCTGACCGCGCACACGACGACGCTGGCGCCGTTCGGGCCGACGGTCGACGCCGGGACGCTGACGACCATCGCGGGCGCCAGCCGCGACCACCAGGCGATCCGGTTCCGCTACCAGGCTCGCGACGCCGAGGCCGCCCCGCGGCACGTGGAGCCGCACGGCATGGTGCACACCGGCAGGCGCTGGTACCTCGTCGGGTGGGACCTGGACCGGGGCGACTGGCGGACGTTCCGGCTCGACCGCATCGACGGCGAGCCCTCGCTGGCCGCCCGCTTCACGCCCCGAGAGCCACCGCACGAGAACCTCGCGGTGTACATCTCGCGCCAGGTGACCAGCGTCGTGTACCGGCACCAGGCCAAGCTGCTGATGCACGCGCCGCTGGCCGCCGTGCAGGAGCAGACGTCGCCGACGTCGGTGACGCTGGAGGCCATCGACGAGAGCACCTGCCTCATGACCACCGGCGCCGAACGCCTCGACGCGCTCGCCATCCACCTGGCCGTGCTGGGTTTCGACTTCGAGGTGCTGGAACCGCCAGAGCTGCGCGAACACCTGCGGGCACTGGGCGCGCGGCTGACGAGGGCCGCCGGGGCGGAGTAACGGGCGACGATCCCGGTGCGCGCGAGGAAATTCCCGGCGGAACGAGCACCCGCACCGGCAGAATCGGCGCGGTGACGAACGACTGCGGCCACGAGGGCCCGCCGAGCACCACCAGGCTCTGCCCGCACGTGGCCGAGGACGGGAAACAGGCCTTCGTCGGCGTGCTGACCGACCGCGGCGTCGAGTTCGACGCGTGCTGCCCGGCGTGCGAGCCGCCCGTGGAACTCCTGACCGTGTGCGAGGACTGCGCCAAGGACGTCAACGACCTGCACGGGCACACCGGGTGGCGCGGCGAACCCGAGATCGCGCAACGCCCGGAGCCCGTCGACCGGACCCTGCACCGCACCCCGCTGCCCGACGGCCTGGCGCCGCTCGACTTCGCCGCGCTCCCCGGAGGCCGCTGGCTGCTGCTGCTCGGCGAGCCCTACCGCCTGGTGGCCTTCGACCCCGCCGACGGCTCCACCGGACCGGTGCTCGACGTGCCGCTGACGGCTGAGGAGTTCTGCGACACCTACTGGGGTCCGGCGACGCCCGCGCTGCACACCTCGCCCCACGGCCGGTTCGCCGCCGTCGTCCACGACCACGGCGCGACCGGTGTCGTGGTGGACCTGACGACCGGCAGAGCCACGCTCGACCTGCACCGCGGCGACCACTGCACCGAAACCACGCCGTTCCCGATCGCGTTCGTCGACGGGCTCGTCTGCCACGCCTCCGAGTGGGACGAGGTCACCTGGTCCGACCCGGCCACCGGCGGGACCCGCTCCACGACCCAACCGATCACGGGCCTGTTCCACGGCAGGCTCGTGGTGTCGCCGACCGGCCGCCGGATCGCCGACGACGGCTGGGCGTGGCACCCGGTCGGCGTGCCGCACGTGTGGGACCTCGACGACCTGGCGGAGGAGAAACCCCTGTGCTGGCGCGATTACTGGAACGTCGGCATGTGCTGGGTGGGCGACGACCTCCTCGCGGTCGGCGGCATCGGCGATGACGAGGACGCCAGGCTCGACGGTGTCCAGGTCTTCGACGCCGTCAGCCGGCGAGCGGTCAGGGCGTTCGCCGGACCGCGCGGCACCTTCTTCGCCGACGGCGAGCGGCTCTACTCCGTGACCGACGGCGGTGTGGAGGTCTGGGATCCCGCCACCGGGCACCGCACTGGCGAGGTTCTCGGATTCGTGCCCACCAGGCAGCGGGTGGGCGAACTCGCCGCACTGGTCGACGGCGTGCTGACCACGTGGAAAACCATTAGCACAGCTTAAAGATCAGCAAGAAACGTTCAGTTGTCCTACTACTTCCCATCGGGCACCGTCAACCGCATGACAAACGCGTCGTGGGTTCGGATGGTGGTGCTCGCCCTCCTCTGGGGGTCGGGATTCCTGTGGATCAAGCTCGCCCTCACCGGCCTGTCCCCGGTGCAGCTGACGGTGATCCGCTGCGCGCTGGGCGCGGCCGTCCTGCTCGTGCTGGCACGCGGGCAGCGGCTCCCACGCGATCGGACGACGTGGCGGCACCTGCTGGTCGCGGCGTTCTTCTGCAACGCGGTCCCGTTCGCGCTCTTCGCCATCGGCGAGCAGACCGTCGACTCCGGGGTCGCGGGCGTCCTGAACGCGACCACTCCCCTGTGGTCGCTGCTGATCAGCGCCAAGGCGGGCCTGCGGCCGACGAGGGTCGCCGGGCTGCTGGTCGGCTTCTCGGGCGTGCTGCTGATCTTCGCGCCGTGGCGGCAGGCCGGCCTGGTCAGCTGGGGCGCGGTGGCGATCCTCGGGGCGGCGGCGAGCTACGCGGTCGCGTTCGCCTACATGGGCAAGCACCTGGTCGGGCGGAGCGCGCCGATGGCGATGTCGGCGGCGCAGCTCATCGCCGCGACGGGACTGAGCGCGCTGGCGCTGCCGCTGAGCGGCACGGGACCCGGTGTGACCGCGGGGGCGTTGGCGGCCGTGCTCGTGCTCGGGGTGTTCGGGACCGGGGTGACGTTCTACCTGAACTTCCGGCTCATCGCGGACGAGGGGGCGACCAGCGCGGCGACGGTCGGCTACCTGCTGCCGGTGGTGTCGGTGGCGCTGGGCGCTGCCGTGCTCGGCGAGGAGCTGGGCCTGCGGATCGTGCTGGGCATGGTCGTGGTGCTGGTCGGCGTCGCACTGACGCAGGGCCGGGTCAAAGCGCTAGTTGGTACTGGATGAAGCCCTTGTTCACCGCGACCTGGTCGTACAGCCGCCGAGCGGTGGCGTTGGACTCCTGGGTGAGCCAGTAGACGCGGGCGCAGCCCCGCTCACGGGCCCACGACTCGACGGCCGCGATCAGCGCTCGGGCGACGCCCCGGCCGCGGACGTCGGGTGCGGTGAACAGGTCCTGCAGGTAGCAGACGTCCGCCGACGACGTGCTGGGGTGGGTGAGGAAGTGCGTGATGCCGACGAGTCGGCCGTCCAGGTGGGCGCCGAGCGCGAACATGCGCTCGGCGGCCTGGAACTCGTGCCACGCCCGGTCGTAGGCCTCCTGCGGCGAGGTGCGGCCGTAGAAGTCGGTGTACGCGCGGAACAGGACTTCCCACTCCGCGCGGTCCTCCGGGGCGAGCGGCCCGATGTCGATCACGCGTTGGACAGCGAGCGGAGTGCGACGGCGGCGCGTTCCAGCTGGGTCAGCACACCGGGCCGCATCTGCGCGAGCTGCCGTTCGGTCCGCGAGTCGGCGACCTCCTGGAGCAGCACCTGGGTGGGCGCGGAGCCGTCCGACTCGGCGACCGCGAGCACCTTGAAGGCGGTCGCGGGCGCGAACAGGACGCGCTCGTTCACCACGCCGGCGCGGCGGTCCACGACCTCCACGCGCCTGCCGGTGAGCGACCACACCAGGTACTCGACGCCGCCGTCGAACGACTCCTGCGGGTTGGCGTGCGTGTTGAGCAGACCGTGCTCCACCAGCACTTCACCGGTGCGGTAGAGGTTCCCCGCGTTGCTCGGGGCGAGGCTCCAGCACGTCGTGATGCCCTGGTGCAGCGGCAGCCTGCGCAACCCGGCGACCACGGCCGCCACGTACGGCCGGAGCCTGCCGAGCGAACCCTTGCGCAGGGTCTCGACGATCATCTCCTCGTCCTGGCCGACGTACGCCGACAGCGCGGCCAGCTCGGTCACGAGGGTCTCGACGGGCACGGTGTCGACGATCGGGCCGGAACGCTGGGCGAGCAGCCTGCCGACGGCGGTCGCGTAGGCCGGGTAGCGATCGCCGAGGATGCGGCGCACCGCGTCGCGCTCCAGGTCGGTGGTCTGGTGGTCGGCGGGGATGGTCTCCCGCTCGTTGTGGAGCTCTTCGCCCCACTTGGAGTTCTTCGGCTCCCACGCGGGCGAGGGCGGGGTGGGGACCGGGCCCTCGATGCGCAGCGGGATCTCGCTGTCGGCGAGGTCGTCGTGCGTCACGGACGGCTCCTCGACCGCCGTGGCCGTGACCTGGGTCGGCACCTCGACCGGCTGCTGGACGACCGGGTGGTTGTTCACCGTCGCCGGTTCGGGGGCCGGGGTGAGCTTCGCGGTCACGACGGTCGCGGGCTCGGCGACCAGCGCGTGCGCCGGAGCGGACCGGGCGGGCTCCTCCGGCTCGGAGAAGACCGGCGTCGGCTTCGTGCTCTCCTCCTCGACGGCCGTCGGCCACGGGATGGCCGTCTCGGTCGTGTCGCAGAACACCAGCCGCAGCAGCTTGCGCACCTCGGGTTCGAGGCGTTCCACCAGCGCGGCGCCCGCGACGGCGACCGCACCCGGCGTCGAGCGGCCGGGCGTGCCGACGGTGAGGCGGGCCCACTCCGGGTCCACCGGCAGCGCGCGCACGTCGGCGCCACCCGCGGCGGCGGCCTCGCGGACCCACAGCCCGGAGGCGACGACCTCCAGCACCACGCCGTCGCCGAGGCCGAACACGCCGGGGGTCAGCTCGCCGAGGCCCGGCACCGGGTTGCGGTAGCCGGAGACCTCGTTCTCCTCCGCCTGCGCACGCGGGATGCAGCGCATCTCGGTGACGAACGGGTGCCAGGTCGGCTTGCCGCGCCGGTCGACCGCGACCACGACGGCCCCGCCGCCCTCGCGCAGGTTCGACACGGGCAGTCCGGTGTAGACGTTGATCGGCTCGCCGAGCTGCTCGGCCACCTGCTGCGCCTGCTCGGCGCCCGCGTCGATGTCGTACTGCACGAGCCGGACGCGGCTGCGCGCGGCCGACGGCAGGGCGTTGAGCAGCTTGCAGATCTCCTCGGTCGGGATCGACGGCTGGCCGGGGCCGCCGATCACGATCGTCAGCACGTTCTCGCGGCACGGGAGGGCCACGATGGCGCGCGCGTCCTGCGAGTTCGGGTCGAACGGCACGCTCTGCGCGCGCAGCCACAACCCCGCGGGGATGGGTTCGGCGATGCCGACGTCACCGGTCGGCCAGGCCGAGTTGGGGTCCATGGCCTCCCACGCGGGCACCGGGAAGCGGCGGCCGAACGGGGTCGGGGACGCGCCGGGCAGGAACCGCAGCCAGCTGCCGTAGCCGGTCGAGCCGGTGACGAACGCGGCGCCGGGCACCGTGGTGAGCGCGCCGTCCGGGGCGATCACCTCGGCGTTGAGCTGCGACGCCAGCCACTGCGCGGGAGCCGTCGGGCGCATGCTGCCCGCGAACGACACGGCCAGCCGGATGCCGCCGCGACCCCGCAGGGCGTTCGCCGCGGCCTGCCAGAACGTGCTCTCACCGCCCGGCGGGAAGTCGATGACCACCACGGTGCGGCCGCGGTCGGCGGGCAGGGAGCGCGCGAGCGTCAGCGCCTGCTGGCTCGCACCCTCCGGCGGCCCCACGACGAGTGTCGCCCCCGCGAAGACCACGGAGGCGTTCACCGCTGGTGCGGATGTCGCCTGCTCGGGCTCGACGCGTGTTTCCTGCTGCTGTTGCTGCTCCACCGGTGCCACCTGTTCCACCACAACCTGCTGCTGCACGGCACGGTCCGCCTGCACCGCAGAGTCCCTACGCACGCCCCGCCAACCCCTCAACCG
>JBDSAJ010000985.1:0-15256 GCA_039922235.1 Umezawaea sp. | reverse complement strand
AACTCGTTCGTGGTGACGCTGGCGATGGACTTCGCGCTGCTGGGGTTCGTGTCGCTGGTGTACTCCGAGTTGACCACCTCGGCGGCGTTCACGACGAAACCCGCGGGCATGCAGGAGCTCCGGACGTTCTCACTGGCGGACGTGTGCGTCGGTCCGGTGTGCGGCACCGGGGCGATCCCGCAGCTCGCGATCTTCGCGGTGCTGGCGATGCTGGCGGTCGGGTACCTCTACTCCCGCGCCCGCACCGGGCGGGAGATGCTGATGGTCGGCAGCAACCCGATCGCGGCCGAGCTGTCCGGCATCCCGGTGGACCGGCGGATCGTCGGCGCACACGCGTTGTCGGGCGGGCTGGCGGCGTTGGCGGGCTTCATGCTCGCGGTCACCAGCGGGTCGTTCACCGCGACGATCGGGTCGGAGTTCATGCTGCCGTCGTTCCTCGGACCGGTGCTCGGCGGGACGCTGCTGACCGGGGGAGCGGTCTCGATCATCGGCACGTTCCTCGGCACGTCGCTCACCCAGGTCATCCGGCAGGGCCTCACGATGCTGGGAGCCAGCGTGCAGAGCCTCTCGATCTCGCTCGGGATCATCCTGCTGGCCGCGCTCTCGCTGGACCGCGTGCGCCAGGTCATCACGGAGCGGAAGGCGGTTCGGCGGTGATCACGCTCGACGCTCGGCTCAAGTCCAACGAGACCACGCTGGCCGTGGTGGCGGTGGTCGGCTACACCGCGCTGGCGGTCACCTCCGGTGGCTCGCTGCTCAGCGGTTCCGCGATCGAGACGTTCTTCGCCTACCTCGCCGTGCCGGTCCTCATCGGACTCGCGCAGCTCGTGGCGCTGGCCGTGGGGCAGATGAACCTGTCCGTCGGTGCGCTGGGCGGGTTCGTCGCGTGCGCTGGCGGCGTCGCGATGGCGCAGCACGGGATCCCGGTGTGGCTGGCCGTGCCGGGAGCGCTCGTGCTCGGCGCGCTGGTGGGGATGCTCAACGGCGTGCTGGTGGTGCTGACCCGGATCAACGGGTTCATCGTCACCCTGGCGACGATGACGATCCTGACGGGCCTGCAGTACGAACTGGTCGGCACCGCGACCGTGTCCGACTACTCGCCGGTGCTGCGGTCGCTGGGCCGCGCCGCCGTGTTCCACATCCCCGTGGTGTTCCTGGTGGCGCTGGCCGTCGCCGTAGCGCTGGCGGTGTTCCTCCGCCGGGCAATCTGGGGCCGGTACCTGCTGGCCAGCGGCGGGAACCCGTTGGCGGCCAGGCTTTCCGGCATCTCCAACAACCGGTCGATCGTGCTGGCCCACGCGCTGTCCGGGTTGCTGATCGGCGTGGCCGCGGTGGTCACGCTGGCATCCGCGCCCGGCGTCAACCAGAGCATCGGCGGCGACTGGCTGCTGGCGAGCTTCGCCGCGCCGATCATCGGCGGCGTGGCGCTGTCCGGCGGCGCGGTCTCGGTGTCCGGCACCGTGCTGGCCGCCGTCATCATCCGCTTGGTGGACGTCGCTCGTGCCCAGTTCTCGCTGAACCCGAGCTGGGTCAACTTCGTGGTCGGCGCGGTGGTGCTGGGCACCGTCGTGCTGACCCACCGTCGAGGGGCGGCACAGTGCTGATCGCACAGGACTTGGTGAAGCTGTTCCCCGGTGTCCGCGCGCTGGACAAGGCGAGCCTGCGGATCGAACCGGGCTCGGTGCACGCGCTGCTCGGCGAGAACGGGGCGGGCAAGTCGACGCTGATCAAGATCCTCACCGGCGTGTACCGGCCGGACGGCGGGACCTTGTCGGTGGGTGGCACCGAGGTGCACCTGGACTCGCCCCAGGCCGCCTCCCGTGCTGGTGTCGGTGTGGTGCACCAGGAGCGCAACCTGGTGCCGGAGTTCTCCATCGGCGAGAACATCGTGCTGCAGCGGCTGCCCGCGAAGGGCGGGCTGCTGGATCGGGCCGCCATTCGCGCGGAAGCCAAGCGGTGCCTGGACCTGTTGGAGTTGGACCTGGACCCGGACCGCCGGGTGCGCGGGCTGCCGGTGTCGCAGTTGCAGCTGATCGAGGTCGCCAAGGCGCTGTCGATGGAGAGCAGCGTGCTGCTGCTGGACGAGCCGACCACCGCCAGCACCCCCAGCGAGGTCGAGCGGCTGTTCGACGTCATCCGCAAGCTGCGGGACAACGGGACCGCGGTCCTGTTCGTGAGCCACAAGCTGGAAGAGGTCTACGAGCTGTGCGACACGGTCACCGTGCTGCGGGACGGCGTGTCCGTGCTGGAGTCGCAGCCGTTGGCCGAACTGGCCAAGCAGGACCTGATCACCGCGATGGTCGGGCGTGCGCACAGCGCTGTCGACCTGCCCGCTCGACCTCCGGTCGTCGCCGAGCCCGTGCTGGAGTTGACCGGCGTTGCCACCGCCGTCGGGCACCGCGACGTGTCGCTCTCGTTGCGGCCGGGCGAGATCCTCGGTCTGTACGGGCTGGTCGGCGCCGGGCGCAGTGAGCTGGCGAAGGCCGTCCTCGGCTTGTCCGCCATCACGTCCGGGGAAGTCCGGGTGCGGGGCAAGGCGGTGCGCATCCGCGACGTGCGCGACGCGTTGCGCACGCACCGGATCGGGTACGTGCCCGAGGACCGCAAGGAGGAAGGGCTGTTCCTGGACCAGCCGGTGACGCGGAACATCGCTGTCGCCGTGTGGGACCGGATCCAGAAGCGGTTCGGCGGCGTCTCCGCTCGGCGGGAACGGGAGTTGGCCGAGACCTACGTCGAACGGCTGGGGATTCGCCTGTCGTCCACCGACAAGCTGGTGGGCGAGCTGTCCGGTGGGAACCAGCAGAAGGTCAGCCTGGCGAAGTGGCTGGCCGCCGAGACCGAAATCCTGATCATCGACGAGCCCACGGTGGGCATCGACGTCCGCACCAAGGCCGCTTTCCACGAGCTGATCTGGCAGTTGGCCACTGATGGGCTGGCGGTGCTGCTGATCACCAGTGACCTGGTGGAGATGGTGACGTTGGCGGACCGGATCGTGGTGATGCGGGACTTCCACGTGTGCGGCGAGGTGGTCAACGGCCACGACTACGAGACCGTCGGCCACGAGGTGATGGGGTTGATCCACCAGGACGCGGGGCGCTGAGCTTTCAGGGCCGGCGGGGGTAAGCGGCCCGAAGACGGGCCCTGGAAGCGGTGAGGTGCTCCCGCATGGCCGCCTCGGCGGCCTCGGGCCGCTGCTCGATGATGGCCTCCACCACGGCCTCGTGCTCTCGCCTCGTCTCGTCGGCCATCCCGGTGCGGAAGTACAGCCGGTAGTTGTGCGTATGAGCGTGCAGCCGGGACAGGGCGTCGACGATCAGGTGATTCCCGGACGCCTCGGCGATCGTCCGGTGCAGCAACGCGTCCAGCACCGCGAAATCCCGATAGCCCTCGTAGTTCTCGCCGTGCGGCCGACCGGCCATCTCGTCGATCACCTTGCGCAGGTGGTTCACCTGGGCCTCGGACACCCCCCGAGCCGCCAACCCGGCCGCAGCGGGCTCGATCAGCAGCCGGAACTCGTACAGGTTGTCCAGCGACACCTGGTCCATCAACGGCGCGACGATGTACCCGGCGTGCGGGCGCTTGGCCACCAGCCCGTCGGATTCCAGCTTGGTCATCGCCTCGCGGACGGGCGTGGGTGACACTTCCAGTTCACGGGCGATGCCGTCGATGGAGAGCCGCGCCCCTGGCTCGAGGTCGTTGTCCATCAACATGCCCTTGATGGCCTCGTAGACCGAGTCGCGCAGCATCGTCCGCGGTGGCGGTGTCAACCGCGGCAGACGTGACGGCGCGTCCTTGGGCACTGTGGACATCCTCCCTCGTTCCGGTCGTTCGATCTTAGGCCTGACCCCGGTGCGAGCCGACCGTTGAGGCGAGCGAGTCGGCACGGTTGGTGAGGGCGCTTTCATATCTGATATCCGATGTTACCGCATGGGGTCGCTGTGGGGCGGAACTCGCTGATGCCAGTCCGCATGGACGACCAGGGGCTGGAGTTCGCGTAGTCGACCTGCAAGCGGTCGTGAGTGGTCGGGAGGCCCCGAAGACATCCCCTCGACCACTCACGACCAGCGGATGTCCTCCGTGCCGGCCAGCGGCTCGCGTTCGGCCACCTCCAGCACTTCGGGAGCTGCGGCGTCGTGCAGCGCCTGCGCGAACTGGAGCCCGGTCCGCTGCTCCAGTTCGGGGATAGTCACCTGGAAGACGCGGAACTCGTCCAGGTCCAGCGCTTCCAGCTGGTCGAGGTTCTGCGTCAGCAGGAACGCGCTGGTCTTCAGCACTCCCGCCTCGACGAAGGTGATGACCTTCCAGAACTCCCGCGGCACGGCCACGTTCCGGAAGACGCGGTCGTCGGTGGTGAACACCGGACCGCCGCTCACCGACACGCGCAGGTCGTCCACCTCGACGTCGGCGAACAGCGCGTCCTCCAACCTGCCCCAGAGCCCGGCTTTGGTGCTCTGGTTGAAGTCGTCCATCTGCGGCGTGATGTTGGTGAAGAAGAAGGAGTCCTTGTTCGCCTTGCTCGCCACGGCGGCGCTGCCCCAGATGAGGTCGGCGCGGCGGGCGATGTGGCCGCGGTCGAGCCGGTTGTTCTTGTACAGCTCGTCACCGGTCTGGAACTCGGCGGGCACCCGGCGATCCTTGACGAACGGGATGCCGCTGCGGTCGAGCTTCCGGAGCGAGCCGCCGTCGATGTTCCACGCCACCCACAGCGCGAACTTGCGCGACTTGCTCATGGCCAGGGAGAAGTGCGTGTAGTCGATCCGCTCGGTGCCGCGGACCAGCACCGCGTCGTCCTTGGTCGACGCGGTCAGCGCGGGCGCCTCCACCCGCGTGACGAGGAAGTCGACGTCGTAGCCGAGCGCCGCCACCGCGGAGACCGCGACGGCCGCCGGCGGATCGAGGGTGATCTCCAGCTTCTCGAACACCGACCGCGGCAGGCAGGCCAGCGAGTGCTCGTCAGGATCGCCGCCGCCCTCGCCCGCGAAGTGCAGGCCCGCCAACACCTTGCTCGGCCGTCCGTTGCCCAGCTTGAAGATCCACGCCGCGCCCGAGTCGCCGCCGGAGCTGATCTCGCCGTCGGCGGGTGGGTTCCGCTCGTCGACGCCGATCTCGAAGCCACCGATCTCGCACTCGCCCGCCGTGCCGCCGTAGTCGATCTTCACCAGCGTGTCGACCCGCCGCACGACCCCGTGCGTGACCCCGGTGGTGCGCCCGCTCTTGACGACCTTGTCGCCCAGTTCCGGCTCACCGATCTGAGTCACCGCGACGCCCAGTTCCATCGCGGTCACGTCGAACGCGCGGTCCTCGATGGACGCGATGGCGCAGTCGCCCGCCTTGCCGAGGTAGGAGCGCACGAGCTTGCCGATCCGGTTGCGGTCGACCCGGTTGTCGTCGTGCGGGCCGGGCTGCACCACGTCCTCGCCGAGCGCGCCTCTCGACCCGTGCAGCACGTGCCAGTTGCTCAGCACGTACGGAGTTCCGTCGACCTTGTCGTAGACGATGCAGCCGATGGTGCCCGCGCTGACCGCCACGTGCCCGACGCTCGCGCCGGGGGCGATCGGGTCGATGCGCGTCTTGCGCTCCACCGTGGACGCTTCGGCGACGACCCGGAAATCCGGCCGGTAGTCCCGTTCCAGCACGTCTGTCGGCACCGCGACGCCGTCCACCACGATCACCTCCGGCAACGGGGTGGTGCCCAGCGCCTCCAGCTCCTCCGGCCGCGCCTTCTGCCGCACGGTGAACTGGACGGAGATCTCCTTGGTGGGCTTGCCGTCCTGGTGCTTGTAGCCGACGCCGATGGACGACACGTTGTTGTCCCGCAGGAAGTCCGAGCCCTTCGCGCGGATGAACCGCCGCAGCGAGGCCAGCAGCTCGTCACGGCCCTTGGCGGGTTTCTTCGTGGCCATCGGGCACTTCCTCTCGGACACCTGGCTGTCGCCCGGTGCCCGACCGCTGTTACCCCGTGCGCAGCCCGCTCACCCGAACAGCCCAAGCCCCACGCGTACCGCCGCGAGCGGCCGCTCCTCGGCGGTGCACGAGGCGGAGCTGTTGACGCTCCACCGGTACCGGCTGAACCCGCCGGTCTCGTCCGAGGCGTAGAACATCATGTGCCCGTACCCCGCGCCGGTGCGCTGCGTGGTCTCGTCGACGATCCGGCTGTCCGGGAACGACGAGTAGTCGCCGACGCCGAACACGCCGTGCGGCTCCGAGGTGCAGTCCACGATCTCCACCGCGTACTGCGTCTCGCCCTCGAACGAGCTCCGCGCGTCGTAGACCTCCTTGACCTCTCGCACCATCACGATGTGCCCCGTGTTGGTGCCCTGGTCCTGGCGGAAGTCGATCGCGACCAGATCTCCGGGCCGCAGGTCCGCGACCTCGGTGACCGCGGAGAAGTGCGGCACCTTGCCGTCCGTGAACGCTTGCAGGTAGCCCCGCGCGTAGGGGCTTCGCGAACCGAAGTACTTCGCGAAGAACCAGCGGGTCGCCCACTTCGGGTAGGCGCGCCGCAACACCGCCGTGATGAACGAGGCGCACTGGCTCTGGTTCGTCCAGGTCTCCGGAACCCCCGGCTTGCCCCACCTGACGACGTTCCGCTGCACCGGGTCCTTGTACGTGTTCCGGCCCGGCGGCACGTTGTCGATCAACCGCTCCGCCACGACCAGGTGCGCGGGTCGCCCGTTCGCGGATCGGTCCACGGCGCCGTGGAGAGTCGCCCGAGTGCTTCGCATGGTGGACAACGATAGGCACGGGGGATGGGGCACCCGCCGTCCGGGGTTGGCCGCCGTCCGCCCGGTCACCCCGCGGCGACCGCCAGGAAGACCGCGACCAGCAGGGTGAACATGGTCAACATCGTCGTGAGGCCGCCCATCGCCCTGCCTGTCGTGACGAGGATGCTGGACATCACGCCGATCAGGTGGCGGAGCAGGGCGGAGAGCCCGAGCACCACGATCATGGCGCCGATGAGCCCCATCAGGATGAACGGGCTCCAGCTGGTGGACTGGGTGGCCTGCGCTGTTGCGTCGAGTGTGTGCATCGGAGCCCCTTGGTAGATGGACCGGTGGGACTTTCAGTGGATCAACTGAACTTCAGTGAAGTTTCAGTAAGGTCACTGTAAGGCTGATGTGAGCGGAGGGCAACGCAAAATACGTGTCAAAAAGTGGTCACCCCCGTTCGGGTGACCACTACGGCGGGCCGCGCGTAAGACCCGACATCCATGGGGTACCTTGCTCACTTCAGCAGGTATACTGAACTTCAGTGAAGGGTATTGGCACGTGCCCGACGATCGTCTCCCCCCTGTACTCGCGCGTCGTCTGAAGGCGTTGCGCGTGGAGGGCTGGCCTGGCGTTTCCATCACCCAGGGGCAACTGGCCCAGGTCTTCGACTCGAGCACGTCGCTGCTCTCCTCGTGGGAGAACGGCAAGGCGGTGCCACCTCCGGCGCGGCTCACCGCCTACGCCACGTTCTTCGCCACCGGGCGTTCGGTGGAGGACAGGCCGTACCGGGTGCTCGACGAGGCGGAGCTGACCGCCGCCGAGGCCGAGGTCCGCGAGGTGCTGCTCGCCGAGTTGCGGGACTTGGCGGAATCCGACGGTTCGGTGGCCGCAGGCCGAGGGTTTTGGTACTTCCCGGACCCGCACGTCATCACGATCGTCGTCGCTCAGCTGCCCGCCCGCCAAGTGGCCGTCACGCCGTTCACCGACCCGGCGAACCCGGATTACGTCGAGCTGTACACCTACGCCGATCTGGACTCGCTGATCGAGCTGCACGGTCACATCCGCTCGGTGAACCCCCGCAGCGTGGTGCACTTCCGCACGGCGAACGCCCTCAGCCAGGACGACTACACGACGCACCTGGTGCTGCTCGGTGGAGTGGACTGGAACGAGGTGACCAAGGCTGTCGTCGCGCAAACCGATGTCCCGGTGAACCAGGAAGACCGTCCGAACGTATCCGATGTCGGAGGGTTCGAGGTCTTCGACGGCGGGACGAGCCGGAGCCTCGCCCCGGTTCTCGTCGATGGACAGCTGGTGGAGGACGTCGGCCAGTTCTACCGGGGTGTCAACCCCTACAACAGGAAGCGCACGGTCACCATCTGCAATGGAATGTTCGGTCGCGGCACCCTGGGTGTCGTCCGAGCACTGACCGACGTAAAGTTCCGGGATCGCAACGAGGATTATCTCAAGCGCAGGTTCGACGGTCAGGATGCCTACAGCGTGATCACTCGGGTCAAAGTGGTGAACGGCAAAGTTCTCACCCCTGACTGGACGGTGTCCGAAAACGTGCTGCACGAGTGGTCCGGTGAGCAGAGGTGAACCACAGCGGTGACCACACCTCCCTGCTGGCCATTGTGGAGGGACCACTGGCCACAGTGGACGCTTTAATCGTGCCGACCAATCGGACACCTGCCTACCTGCGCACCGCCATGGTCCTCGCCCAGGACCTCGGCAGCCACCTGCTCGTCCTGTGCAGTGGGCTGGCCAGTGCCCACCGGACCGTCCAGCTCGCCGAGACCTATGGCACGGACGTGACCGCCATCGACGTGGACCTCGTTCGCCCGGACCTGCTGCCGGCCTTCGAGACCACCACGATGGTGGCCGGGACACCCTTCGAGCGCAAGACGGACACCAGCCTGAAGCGGAACCTCGGACTGCTGTTCGCCAGGTCGGCAGGGTGGGACCGGGTGGTCTTCCTCGACGACGACATCCAGGTGCCCGACCCGGACGATCTCGCCAGGGCAGCCGGACTGGTCGATTCCTACGCCGGAGTGGGCCTGCGCATCGGCGGTTTTCCGGACAACTCGGTGGTCTGCCACGCCTACCGGGAAGTCGGCGGGTTTCAGAAGACCTTCGTCGGCGGTGGTGCGCTGGCGATCGGCAAGCGGTCGATGACCTCGTTCTTCCCGAACGTGTACAACGAGGACTGGTTCTTCCTGCTGGACGACAACGGCCTGCTGCCCACCGCGGTGACCGGCCAGGCCGTGCAGAAGCCGTACGACCCGTTCGCGCACGAACTGAGGGCGCGGGTAGAGGAGTTCGGCGACTGCCTGGCGGAGGGTGTTTTCGCGCTGCTGGACGACGACAAGTCGATCGGTGACGCCGACGTCGCGTACTGGCGCGACTTTCTCGAGAGCCGCCGTGAACTGATCAACGACGTGCTCGGCAAGGTGGACCGGGCTGATCGGAGCGCCGCCGACATCCAGCGCATGAGCGCCTCGCTGAAGGCCGCGCGCGGCCGGTGCCAGATCATCACCCCCGAACTGTGCGTGGGTTACCTGGAGGCTTTGCAGCACGATCGCAAGGCCTGGCGCGACTTCGTCGAGCAGCACCCGGCACGCAACGCCGGCAGTCTGCAAGCAGCTCTGACCAGGCTGAAACTCACCCGCGCAGCCGAGCGGCCCGTGCGCCGGAAAGCTCCCGCTTTCGCTCGCTAACGCAAACGGTGTTCATGTGGCGAGACGCTCATCCGCACTTCGCCACCGGCCATTAGGCTCGATGGGTGCCCGGCTGACCGGGCGAGGAGCCTGGAGGCAGTGGATGACGTTCACCGAGGGGCGGCAGAAGTGGCTGACCGTCGCCGAGGAACTGGCGACGGCGCTGCGCGTCGACGCCGCCGAGCGCGATCGCCTCGGTGAGTCCCCGGTGCGGGAGCTGGAGCTGCTCAAGCAGTCCGGCCTGCTGACGATCACGGACTGGGCGACCCAGCAGGCGGTCACCAGGGTGGTGGGCGCGGCGGACGCGAACATCGGGCACCTGCTCGGCTACCACTACCTGCAGATCTGGCGCAGCGGGCTGTTCGACGTGCCGTTCGAGGTCGGCGACAACCTGTTCTGGGCCGGGGTCAGCAATCCGCTGGACGCCGCGCTCCAGCTGATCCCGGTCGACGGCGACTACCTCGTGGACGGCCGCAAGACGTTCGCGACGGGCGCCTCGCTGGCGGACCGGCTGGTCGTCAGCGCCACCCGCACGGACAACGGCGAGAAGCTGACGTTCGTGCTGGACGCCCACACGCCGGGCATCCGGTTCGCGGGTGACTGGGACAACATGGGCCAGCGCCTGACCGCCAGCGGTGGCGTGGTGTTCGAGCAGGTCCCCGTGCCCGCGGCGAACGTGCTCGGCGCGCAGTCGGACGAGAACGCCACCCCGCGCCTGTCGCTGGCCGCGCTGGGGTTCCAGCTCGTGCTCGCGCAGCTCTACGTCGCGATCGCCGAAGGCGCGCTGGCCGAGGCCGCCCGCTACACCCGGTCGACCACCCGCCCGTGGTTCCTCAGCGGCGTCGACACGGCGACGGCCGACCCGTACGTCCTGGCCACCTACGGTGAACTGGTCGCCCAGGTCGAGGCCGCCGGGCTGCTCGCCGACCACGCGTCCGAGGCGCTGCTGGCCGCGTCGGAGGCGGGCACGGCGCTCACCGTCGACCAGCGCGCCGCCACGGCCGCGACCATCTCGTCGGCGAAGGTGTTCTCGACCCGCGTCGTCAACGACACCACGTCCAAGGTGTTCGAGCTGTGCGGCGCCCGCGCGACCGCGTCCGGCTACGGCTTCGACCGGTTCTGGCGCAACTCCCGCACCCTGACCCTGCACGACCCGGTCAGCTACAAGGCGCGCGAGGTGGGGGAGTACTTCCTGACCGGCGGACGGGCACCGTTCACCGGGTACAGCTGATGGAGCCGGTGCTCGCGAACAGCGTCCGCCTCGCCGACGACGGCGTGCACGTCCTCGACCGCCGCGACTTCCCGTTCGAGCGGAACTGGGTGCGCTGCACCACGGTCGAGGACGTCGCCAAGGCCATCGAGGACATGGTCACGCAGTCGTCCGGCCCGTACTTCGCGGTGCTGTGGGGCATGGTCCTCGCGGCCCGCGAGGCGGCGGGGCTGACCGCCGCCGACGCCCGCGCCCACCTCGGCCGGGCCGCCGACCGGCTGGAACGCACCCGCAGCACCAACAACCACCTGCGCAAAGCCACCACGGCCGTGCTGACCGCCGTGGACGCGGCAGGCCCGACGACCGGTGCGGCACTGGAAGCGGCCGCGCTGGCAGGAGCGCGGGCGGGTGACGAGCGCTACCGCTCCCGCAGCCGCGCGCTCGGCACCGCCACGGCCGCCCTGCTGCCCGACGACGCCTGCGTGCTCACCCACTGCTGGGCCGACCTGTACCTCACGGAAACCGTGTCCGCGGCCCAGCGCGACGGCAAGCGCCTGCGGTTCATCTGCACCGAGACACGTCCCTACCTGCAAGGAGCCCGGCTCACGGCGGAAACCCTCGCCGAGATGGGCGTCGACACCACCGTCATCACCGACGGCATGGGCGCCGCCGTCCTGGCTTCCGGCGAGGTCGACGCGCTGGTCACCGCAGGCGACCGCGTCACCATGGACGGCCACGTCGTCAACAAGATCGGCACCCTCGGGCTGGCCGTCGCGGCGCACGCCTTCGACGTGCCGTTCCACGCACTGGTCCAAGCTCCCGATCGACTGGCCCCGACAGCGGCGGACGTGCCGATCGAGTACCGCTCCGGCGACGAGGTCCTGTTCACCCTCGGCAGGCGCACCGCCAGCACCCGCGTGCGCGGCCACTACCCGGCGTTCGACATCACCCCGCCGAGGTTCGTCACGTCGGTCGTCACCGACCGCGGCGCCTTCGCACCCGACCACCTGGCCGACTACTACCGAGGAGAACAGCAGTGAGCACGCCCACGTGGGTCGTCCTGGACATCGAGGGCACCCTCAGCTCGACCGACCAGGTCCTCGTGGTCCTCTACGACTACGCCCGCCCCCGCCTCGGCCCGTGGATCGACGAGCACCCCGACGACCCGGCGGTCGTCGAAGCGGTCGCCCAGATCCGGGAGCTGGCGGACCTGCCGGACGACGCCACGACGGCCGACGTCGTCGCGGTGCTGCACGACTGGATGACCCGAGACCAGAAGATCGCGCCCCTCAAGACGTTGCAGGGCCTCATCTGGCAGCGCGGCTACGCCGACGGCGACCTCGTGGCCGAGTTCTTCCCCGACGTCGTCCCCGCGCTGAAGTCCTGGCACGCCAACGGATCCCGCCTGGCGATCTTCTCCTCCGGCTCGGTCGCGGGCCAGGTCGCCTTCTTCGCGCACACCACCGACGGCGACCTCACCCCGTTGCTGGAGCACCACTTCGACACCGTCAACGCGGGCCCGAAACGCGAAGAGCAGTCCTACAAGACCATCGCCGCCGCACTGGGGGCCGCGCCGGACGAGATCGTCTTCTACTCCGACGTCCCGGCTGAGCTGCACGCCGCCGCGGCGGCGGGTTGGGGCACCGTGGGTGTGGCACGGGTCGGCGAGCCCTACGGCGAAGCCGACTTCACCCCGCACAAGATGGTCCGCACGCTCCCGTGAACATCCTGGAGGCAGGCCGGTCCCTGGCCGCGGAGTGCGCGCGGTACACCGCGATGGGGTGGATGCGCGGCACCTCCGGCAACCTCTCGGTGGTGCTGGACCGCGACCCCCTCCGCCTGGCGGTCACCGTCAGCGGCAAGGACAAGGGTGAGCTGACCGAGGACGATGTCGTCGTGGTCGACGCCGACGGGAACACCGACGACCCGGTCAGGATCCCGTCGGCCGAGGCGGGCCTGCACGGCCGCATCGCCGCGGTGTCCGGTGCGGGCGCGGTCGTCCACGTGCACGCGATGGCGCCGGTAGTGGCGGCGGAGCACTGGCCGGCAGGCGTGCCGCTGCGGGACCTGGAGATGCTCAAGGGCTTCGGCCGGACCGCGCACGACGACGACGTGCTCATCCCGGTGATCCCGAACTCGCAGGACATGCGCGTGCTGGGCGACGCCTTCGAAGCCGGGTACCGCAAGGACACCCCGGCCTTGATCGTGGCCAGGCACGGGGTGTACGTGTGGGGGGACGACCTGCACCAGGCGCGGCACCGCGCGGAATGCCTCGACTGGCTGCTCCGCTTCACCGTTGAGACGAGGAGGGCCTGATGACCCTGTTGACCGTGTGGCCCGACTCGGACCCGGACACCGTGCTGGTCCGGACCAGCTCTCCCGACGAGATCGCGGTGGAGCTGAAGCGGCTCGGCGTCCGGTACGAGAACTGGCCGGTGGTGGCGGGCCTGCCCGCCACGCCCTCGTCGGAGGAGGTGGTGACGGCCTACCGCGCGAACGTGGACCGGGTGGTGGAGACCGAGGGCTACGTGCTCGTGGACGCCCTGCACATGACCCCGTCGGACGACCCCGAGTGGCGGGAGAACGCCGCGGCGGCGCGGAAGAAGTTCCTCGCGGAGCACACGCACGACGACGACGAGGACCGCTACTTCGCCCGTGGCGCGGGCGTGTTCTACCTGCACGTCGACGGCAAGGTGTTCGGGATCCTCTGCGAGGCGGGCGACCTGCTCAGCGTGCCCGCGAACACGACGCACTGGTTCGACATGGGCTCGAACCCGGACTACGTGTCGATCCGCTTCTTCCACGACGACGACGGCTGGGTCGGCAACTTCACCGGCAGCGACATCGCACTGCGGTTCCCGACGTTCGACACCCTGATGGCGGGCCACCGGGGCTGAGTCAGCTCAGCGCCGCCACCTCGGCCGTCATGTTCAGCCGAGCGGCGGCCGTCCACCGGTCCCTGGCCGTCGCCGTCAGGTAGAGCTGGTCGCGGTCGAGCAGGGACCGCAGCACCGCCGTCCGGCCGACCCGCCACGCCGCCTCGTCGACGTGCGCGTACTCGGCCCGCACGGCGGCGCGGTACCGCTCGTACCCCGGCGGGTCCGAGCCGAGGATCGCCAGGTCCGCGTCCAGCAGCACCGCCGTGAGCAGGTCGCCGTCCGCGGTCTCGTGGGTCAGCGTGGCGAGGACCATCCGCTCCACCCGTGCGATGTCCACCGGGAGCACGCCGGTGGCGGCGAGCTGGTCGCGCACCCACTCCGCGCTGCCCCGCTCGTCGTCGCCCGGCTTGCCGTCGTAGACGATGTCGTGCGCCAGCGCGGCCAGCGTCACCAGCGCGCGGTCCCGCTCGTCGTGGTCGACGGCCAGCGCCCGCGCGTCCCGCACGACCTGCCGCACGTGGTCCGCGTTGTGGTACCCCCGGTGCGGCTCCGTGTACCTCTCGCACAGGTCCGTCGGCCGGGGCACCCCGCCCAGCACTCGAACCGCGTTGTCCCACAGCGCTTCCAACTCACACCGTTGCCTGAAGTGTGAGCGAATGTGAGTCCGCTCTGATCAGGCAGTCGTCACCTTGCGGTGGCGGCGTTGGCCCGGACGTGGTCCGGGTCTTCCCGTGGCGGGTACCCGCTGCCCGCGCGATGCGGGTCTGACGTGGGTTTCCAGCGGGCTCGTTTCGGGTCGCCCCGCAACTCGGGGAGGACCTGCCGCCAATACTCTCGTCCACCAGGTGGGCGAGGTTGCGGGCGGCGTTGAGATCGCGATCGAGCACCAGCGGGCACTCGTCGCAGCGGAACACCCGGTCGGACAGGCCCAGCTTGGTTTTCACCGTGCCGCAGCCCGAACAGGTCTTGGAGGATGGGTACCAGCGGTCCGCGACGTGCACGGTGCTCCCGGCCCAGCCGGTTTTGTACTCGATCTGGCGGCGTAGTTCGCCCATGCCGACCCCGGCGATGTGCCGCGCCAGACGACGGTTGCGGAGCATCCCGGCGACGTTGAGGTTCTCGATCACGATCGTGTCGTGGGTGCGAACCAGACGGGTGGACAGCTTGTGCAGGCCGTCGCGGCGGGCATTGGCCACGGCGGTGTGCAGCTTCGCGATACGAGCGCGGGTGCGGTGCCACCGCTGAGAGGGTTGCCGCCGGGTACGCCGATCCGGGCCGGTGCGGCGTGCGGCCTGGCGGTGCAGGCGCCGCAGTTCTCGTTGCGCCACGTCGAGGTGACGGGGGTTGGCGATGACCTCACCGGTCGACAGCACCGCCAGGGACTTGACACCCAAGTCGACGCCCACTACCGAATCGGGTCGGGTCGGAGCCGGATCTTGTCGTTCGATCTCGACCGACAACGAGCAGAACCAGCGTCCAGCCCGACGGGTGACCGTGACGGATCGGATGCGGGCGGTGCCGCGTTCGATGTGCCGGGCCAGTTTCCGGGTCGACTCGTGGGTGCGGACCACGCCGATCCGGGGGAGTCGCACGTGCCGCCGGTCGCGGTCGACCAGGCCGAATCTGCCGGTAGTGAACCGGCACGACATCGCCTTGCGTTTCCCTTTGAACCGTGGGAATCGGATCGTCGGCCCCGTGCGGGTGCCGGTCCTGGACGCCTTCCAGTTGTCCAGTGCGGTCGCG
>JBDSAJ010000984.1:0-2588 GCA_039922235.1 Umezawaea sp. | reverse complement strand
CCGAACCTTGAAGGAGCCACCGCAATGCGAACACCACCCCTGTCGAAACGCGCGCTGCTCACCGGACTGACCGTCGCCGCGCTGGCCGTGGCCAGCACCGTCGCCACCACCCCGGCGCACGCCGCGGCGTGCAACGGGTACGTCGCACTCACCTTCGATGACGGTCCGTCCAACAACAACACCCCTGCCCTGCTCTCCGCGCTCCGCCAGAGCGGGCTGCGGGCCACGATGTTCAACGAGGGCCAGTACGCCGCCGCCTACCCGGCCCAGGTCAGGGCCCAGGCCCAGGCGGGCATGTGGGTGGGCAACCACAGCTACACCCACCCGCACCTGACGCAGCAGGGCCAGTCGCAGGTCGACTCGGAGATCTCCCGGACCCAGCAGGCCATCGCCAACGCGGGCGGCGGCACGCCGAGGCTGTTCCGCCCGCCGTACGGCGAGACGAACTCGACGGTGCAGGCGGTCGCGTCCAGGTACGGCCTGCGCCAGGTCATCTGGGACGTCGACTCGCAGGACTGGAACGGCGCCAGCACCGACGCGATCGTGCAGGCCAACGCCCGGCTCGGCAACGGCCAGGTCATCCTCATGCACGAGTGGCCCGCCAACACGCGGGCCGCGATCCCGCGGATCGCGCAGACGCTGGCCAGTCGCGGTCTGTGCTCCGGCATGATCTCGCCGCAGACCGGCCGCGCCGTCGCACCCGGCTGATCCCCCGCACGCCCGCACCCGAGCGACGGCTCGGGTGCGGGCGTGCGGGTAAGATCCTCCCGATGGGGAAGACCGTGCGCATCGGGGTGTTCTACGACGGGACGTGGTTCGCCTACCTGAGCGATTTCTACGCCACCGCCCACCCCCGCGGGGCCAGGATCGCGCTCGACGGCTTCCACGACGCGCTGCGGTGGTACGTCCACACCGAGACCGGTCGCCCCCTCGACGAGTGCCTGGTGCACGAGGCGCACTACGTGCGCGGTCGCATCGAGACACCCGCGACGTCCTTCGACGCGGTGCTGGCCGATGCCGGGATCACCCGGCACGACCTGCCCCTCCACGGTGGCAAGGAGAAGGGCGTCGACGTCCACTTCGCGCTGGAGGCGTGGGAGCGCGCCACCACCGTGCCGCTGCAGTGGGTCGTGCTGCTCACCGGGGACTCCGACTTCACCCCGCTGGCCGCCCGGCTGGCCACGCGCGGCGTGCACGTGCTCGTGCCGGTCGTCGACATCCAGTCGACCCCTGGCTCGCCGCCACCGGCCTGGACGCCGCGCACCGCGGCACCGCTGCGCGCCGCGGCCACCGCCACGCCGTCCTTCGATTCCCTGTTCGCGGCCGCCGACCACCGCGACTACCCGCTGCGCCGCGCGTTCGTGCGCTCCTCCCAGGCGGTGGCCTCCCCCGTGGGCGCGCCCCGTGGCCGCAGGCGGGGAACCGTGACCGGCTGGCGCCCCGGTCAGCCGCACGGGTTCATCACGGACACCCGCGGCGGCTCGTGGTTCGTCTCCCGCGACGACCTCCCCGACGGCCACACCGTGCTCCCCACCGGCACACCGGTGTCGTTCACCGGGTCGCCCACACCGATCCCTGGCCGGAAGTACCCGCGGGCGTACTCGATCCACCCGGAGTGAACCGGCCTCAGGTCCCGGAGTGCCGGGTGAGCACGTCGAAGGCGTGGCGGCGGTGCTCGGCGAACAGGTCGAGCGCCCTCCCGGCGTCGCGGGCGCGGAGGACGGCGACGAGTTCGCGGTGCTCGTCCGGGATGCCCGAGAGGTAGCCGTCGGAGCTGAGGGTGATGCGGGTCAACAGGAACAGGTGGACTTGGGAGCGGATCGCCTCCCAGGCCTCCAGCAGGCGCTGGTGCCCGGTGGCGGCGAAGACGGCGTCGTGGAACGCGATGTCGCGGCGGACCAGCTCGTGCGCGTCCTCGGCGCGTTCCATCCGCCGGGCCGCCGTCTCGATGGCCGTGATGTCGTCGTCCGAAGCACGGGAGACCACCAGCTGGACGGCGAGCTGCTCCAGCGCGCCGCGCAGGCTGTCCACTTCGGACACGTCCTGCGGGGACAGCGTCGTGACGGTGGCGCCGCGGTGCCATTCGCTGCGCACCAGGCCTTCCCGCTCCAGCCGGAGCAGCGCCTCGCGCACCGGGCCGCGACTCACACCGAGCGCCTCGGACAGCTCGACCTCGCGGAGCTGGGCCCCGAGGGCGTAGACCCCGGTGAAGACGGCTTCCCGGATGCGGTCCGCGACCTCGTCCGCGAGCCCGCGACGCCGAGCGGGAGCCACCTTGCCCTGTTCCGCCACCGCTACCTGCTTCCCGTTGGATGTCGCAATGTTAACAAGCTCACCAACTCCTCCCCCATGTCCTAATGTTAACATTGCGACATCATCCGCCGACGAAAGGAACTAGGTCCCATGACCGTCCTCGACTCGCCCATCCCGCGCTTCCACCTGGCCATGCCGGTCGACGACCTGGCCGCCGCGCGCCACTTCTACGGCGAAGTGCTCGGTCTTGAGCAGGGCCGTAGCGCCGACACGTGGGTGGACTGGAACCTGCACGGCCACCAGTTCGTCACGCACCTGGCGCCGAGCCGCCCGCA
>JBDSAJ010000983.1:0-10791 GCA_039922235.1 Umezawaea sp. | reverse complement strand
TGGAGCAGGACGAGCAGGACCCGGACCAGCTCGCCAGCCTGTTCGAGCTGGACCACCTCGCGACCCGCATGCGCCGCAACTCGGAGAACCTGCTGGTCCTCTCGGGCACCGACCTCTCGCGTCGCCTGACCCGGCCCGTTCCGGCGGCCGAGGTGCTGGGCGCCGCGGTGTCCGAGGTCGAGCAGTATGTCCGCGTGCAGGTCGGCCAGACGCCGGAACTCACGGTCCAGGGCCGCGCGGTCCAGGATCTGCTGCACCTGATCGCCGAACTGCTGGACAACGCGACCGCGTTCTCCAGTCCCGAATCCAAGGTACGGGTGAGCACGGCGATCACCCGCCGGGGCGAACTGGCGATCGAGATCCAGGACTGCGGGATCGGCATGCCCGAGCAGGAACTCCGCGACGCCAACAACCAACTGGCCGACCCACCTGACGTCGACGCCGAGATATCCCGCCGGATGGGCCTGTACGTGGTGGCGCGTTTGAGCAAACGCCATGGGATCACCGTCCGGCTGCGCGCCAACGAGGACGTCATGGGCGGCACCACCGCACACGTTCTCGTGCCCGCACCCCTCGTCCGACGATCACACCCACCGACAACCGTCGCGGGCCCGGTCACGGACTCGACGACCGGGACGAACAGCGACACGCCACCGCCGGTGGACCTGTTCGAAGCCCAGACCCCGGTCGATCTCCAGCCGCTCGTGCGCGGCGCGTCGCGTCGCGCACACCGACGGCGTGCGCGCATGGGCGCCGGCGCCGGCCTCATTCCTCCGCCGCTGGCCCGTCAACTGCAGGACGAGGCCGATTGGGTCTCATCGGACCTGTCGTCCTCGACCGGCGTCGAGTCACCCACCCTGCGCATGCCCGCCGTCGAACGGATGCCGGCGTGGTTTCGACACGACCATCCCATCGACGAGGACCCGCCGGTCGCCCCTGCTCAGACTCCCGCCGCCACGCTCGCCCACGGCCACGCCACCGCACCCCGCGTCACGGAGGGTGCCGTCCTGGTCCACCCCGCCGAAGCCGGCCCTGGTCGCCTTGCCCGCCCGCATCCCCGTCAGCGGCCACCGCGTACCGGCCCCGAACCTGCCGACTTCTGGTCCTCGGGTGGCGACGAGGGCCAAGCCGTAGCCGATTGTGCCCTCACGGCCTCCGACACCACAGCGACGGCCACCGGTCTACCCAAGCGAGAGCCCCGCGCTCGTCTCATCCCAGGGGCCGCCGCGCCGCCCCCGATGGCAGAGCAGGCCGTGCCGCTGGATCCCGATGCCATGCGAACCCGACTGGAGAGCTTCCAACAAGGAGTCAGCCGCGGCCGCCACGAACGGATCGGGTCTCTCACCGTCGAACTACCCCCACCCGGCCCCAGCGACCAGGAGACCCCGTGATCACCGCCCCGCGCCAGGGCTCGGAATGGCTGCTCGACGAGTTCGTCACCCGGACACCCGGTGTCGCGCACGCCGTGGTGGTGTCCGCCGATGGCTTGGTGCTGGCCGCGTCGGCACGGTTGCCCGCGGATCGTGCTGACCAACTCGCCGCCGTCGTCTCCGGGCTGGTCAGTCTCACTTGTGGGGCCGCGCGCTGCTTCGAGGCGGGCGAGGTCACCCAGACGGTGGTCGAGATGGATCGGGGCTGTCTGCTGGTGATGTCCATCAGCGACGGCTCCGACTTCGCTGTGCTCGGGTCTCCTGATTCGGACCTGGGTTTGCTCGGCTTCGAGATGGCCCGGCAGGTCGAGCGCTTCGGCCGGCAACTCGATTCGGCTCTCCGACAGCCGGAACCACGCGGAGCCACCGGATGACGACTCTCGTCGCATCCTCGGCGAAGATCATCATCGCGGGTGGTTTCGGCGTGGACAGGACGACCTTCGTCGGCTCGGTGTCCGAGATCGTGCCGTTGACCACCGAGGCGGTGATGACCGAAGCCGGCGCGGGTGTGGACGACCTGTCGGCGACACCGGACAAGGTCACCACCACCGTCGCGATGGACTTCGGGCGTGTTTCGTTGGACAGCGACCTGATCCTGTACCTGTTCGGTACGCCGGGTCAGCACCGGTTCTGGTTCATGTGGGACGACCTGGTCCGTGGTGCCATCGGCGCCATCGTCGTGGTCGACACCCGGAGGTTGGCCGACGCGTTCGCGTCGATCGACTTCTTCGACGACCGGCAGCTGCCCTACTTCGTCGGCGTGAACTGCTTCGACGGGTCGCCGCACCACCGCATCGACGACATCCGCGAGGCACTCACGATCGACGCACAGGTGCCGATCATCAGGTGCGATGCGCGCCATCGGGACTCGACGACCCTGGCGTTGACCGCCCTGGTGGAACACGCCATCGCAGCAGCCTCAGTGGACAGCCCGCGATGAGGTCACCAGGCAGGCGCGGATCCGCCGCGCACGAGCCGGCGGGGCTGCCGGTCACCACGACCACTACAGACGCGACCGACGTACCGGCCGGCCGCTGCCGCTGCCGCTGCAGCGACAACACCACGACCGCCGTGTCACCACTCGGTGGACGAACCCACTCGCATATCCTGTAAGGACAAGGCATCATCGTGGATCCCAACGACCACAACACGGTCGACACCACCTCCCCCAACGCGGCTCGCGTGTACGACTACTGGCTCGGTGGTGGCCGCAACTTCGCTGCCGACCGGAAGCTCGGCGAGCGAATCGAAGTCCTCCAGCCGAACATCCGCCAGATCGCCCGAGCGAATCGCGCCTTCATGACGCGCGCGGTCCAGTTCGCGGCCCTCGACGGGATCGACCAATTCCTGGATCTCGGATGCGGTATCCCGACAGTCGGCAACGTCCACGAGATCGCGTGCGACACCCGTCCACATGCGAGGGTCGTCTACGTCGACACCGAACCGGTCGCGGTCGCCCACATGCGCCAGACTCTGGGCAGAGGGTCACCTCATGCCGTAGTGCAGGCGGACTTCTGCAGACCGGAAATCGTGCTGGACCTGGTCGAAAAGACCGGGGTGCTCGACTTGCGCCGGCCGGTCTGCCTTCTGGGCGTCGCCCTGCTCCATTTCATCGCGCCCGAGCGCGAACCGGAACGGCATCTCGCCACTTACCGGACGGCGGTGGCGCCGGGCTCGCTGCTGGTGTTGTCGCACGTGACCGTCGACGGCGTTCCCGAGGAACTCGCGCGCAACGCGATGCGAGTTCGTGACGCCTACGAGCAGACGTCGACTCCGGGTTGTTTCCGCACCGCAGCCGAGTTCACCGCGCTGTTCCGCGGCTGGTCCCTGGTGGATCCGCCGGGGGTGACGTGGGCGCCGCTCTGGCACCCGGAGCACGGCGTCGATCTCGGAGGCGACGACCCGGCCACGTCGATGCTTCGCGTGGGCGCCGCCCGAAAGCTCGGATAGCCGCGGGGCAGCTCGGTCCCGTCCTCGCCCGAGTTCGCCGACCGAATCCGACGATGGTCGCCACTCCTGTGGTGGTCCTGCGGTACCTCCATGCGCATCGTCGGAGCGGAGCCGATCGCCGCGGCTACCGGTCCGCCACCACTGCCCGAGCAGTCGGAGCGGTGTGCCCCGCCGATCTCCGAGCAGCGCGCTGACGAACACACGTCAATCCCGATAGGAGTACGAAGTGGACGAGGTCGGCCGGATGGATCTCATGGTGTTCAACTACGAAAACGGTGGTCGACAACCTGACGGGACCTACGCCTGGGACGGTTTGGGGGCCACGGTCGCCGCCACGACACCACACCTGTTCATCCTGAACGAAGCCAAGCTCTACGCCAACCGCGGCAACCAGGCGCTCTACGCCGCCGCAGCAGCGCTGCATCACCACACCGGCCGGGTGTACATCCCGCTGTTGTGCACCAGTGAACACGGACCCTACCCGCCCGCAGTGTACTACCGGCCCGATGTCTTCACCGTGGTCCAGCACTACGACGATCACCCCGACAATCCTCGCCACGAACGCAACCTGATCGTGTTGTGCCACCGCCCCACCCAGCGGATCCTGCGGCTGCTGCCGATCCACTTCAGTTTCCTCGGCGGCCGCACACGACTGACCGAAGCCGAACTCATCACCTGGGCCGCCGACCCGGCGCACGCCACCATCGTCGCCGGCGACTTCAACTCCATCTCCTCCCGCCCTCACGAACCCCTCCACCGGTTCGACGACCACCCCCACCACAAGAGGTTCCACAAAGGACGATGGCTCCCGTCCCGTGACCAGTGGCCGGCCGAGCCGATCGGACCGGACACCGACGCCTTGGACCGCTTGTACGACAGCGGACTGCTCGACGTCGCCGAGCTCGCCAACAAGCACGGCATGCCACCGGAACAGGCCTTCATGCCCACCGTGAACCCACGCGGGGACGTCCACGACCCTCTGCGCATCGACCGCATCCTGGTATCGCCCGCGCTGGCCGACGCCGTCAGTGGCGCCAGCTATCGGGTGCACGTTCCCGCACCCGATGCTCCCCTGCCCTCGGACCACCGCGCGGTGTCCGTCAGCTTGGACCTGTGACCTGACCGTGGATGCGCCAGTGACCACCGAGACAGTCATCCCGCAGCTGCGAACGCGCGAGGGGAACCCCAGTCCTCACGCGGACACCCACCGAGCCGACCGTCCCGCCATGCCGGGATCTGGCGGATCTCGGAGCCGGTGGACGACTCGCGGTCGATTCGACAACGCTCGCTGACCGCACCCCCCGAACTGTCGACGCCGCACTCTGGTAACGCCACGGATGACATGAAAATAAGCCCCTGCACAAACGATGTCAGGAGACGACGCGATGGCACAGCAAACCACAACGGTCCTTGTCGACGATATCGACGGGAGCGCATCGGATAACGTGGCCCGGAGACGATTCATGCTGGACGGGGTGCACTACGAGATCGACCTGAACCTGGCCAACAGGCAGCGACTGAACGCCGCGTTCGCCGAGGTTATCCGCCACGGACGCCGTGTCGGCACTCGTCTCCGTGGTCCGGTATCGCCCGCGTCCGCAGGCCCAGCCCGTCTCACCGCACAGGAACGGAGCCGAGCCATCCGAGCCTGGGCCGCACGCAACGGGCATGACCTGGCCCCACGCGGCCGGATACCCGACGCCACGGCCAAGGCCTTCGACGCAGCCCACCAACAGGGCGGCGTCGCAACCGACCGCTCCTGCAGCCCGAACTCGGCTTAGCAGTCCGCGCTCATCACCCCTGATGAGGCCCGGCCGGGATCTGGACTCGTGGTGGTGCACGGCTGCTGCAGGTCACCTGTGTCCGCACACCATGGCGCTCGCGGATGCGGCGGCATTGGAGACGGCCTCGGATGAGTCCTTCGACCTGTTGCGCTGACTGGAAAGCAGTCCGGTCGGCGAGCACACCGTGGAGCAACTGCACAGCGACGTCCGCCGGATCACCCGCAGCTATCTGTGTGTTCCCACAGCGCAGTTGCTGCCGCACACCACCCAACTCCGGGACCGGGCCACGACCTTGCTCGCGCTCCCGGCGCCCCGAGCCACACCCGCGAGTTGTACTCCGAGGCCGGGTGGTCCCTGGTCACGCTGGCGTGGATGAGCATCGACCTCGGACACCCGGAACTGGCGGAGGATCACGCCCGTGCCGCCTGGGTGTGTGCCGAACGAGCAGGCCAGAACTCGTTGCGGGCCTGGGTTCGCGCCACACAGCACACCGCGGCCTACTGGCAAGGCGACCACCTCGCCGCCGCGAACTACGCGGAGCGCGGCCTGGCCCTGCGGGGGGGATCGGCACCGCGTGGCTGTTCCTGAGCAGCGCCCTGGCGGTCGATCTCGCCCGTGCCGGCGACAGGGATCGGGCTGGCGACGCGTTGACCGCCGCCATGTCGACCGCCGATCAGGTGGCCCCGGTCGCGGACGAACCGGGCGGCCCCTTCGGCTGCTCCCTCGAACGGGCGCGCTCGGTGTGGAGTGACGCCGAGTTGGCACTCGGCATCCCTGCCGGGGCATTGGAGTCGGCCGATCGCGCGGTGGCCATGTTCGAGACAACGCCGGCGGAGCAGCGCAACATGGGCAGCGAACGCATGGCCCGCCTGCTTCAAGTCCTGGCTCACCTGCGGTTGGGTGACCCTGCGGCCGCGCACCTCGCCCTCACGCCGGTGCTGGCCACCGCGGCGGAGCACCGGATACGGCCGCTGATGGCTCGGCTCGCCGACATCGACGCGGCGGCCGCGTCCCTGCGCAGAGCGACTGATCCCCAGGTTTTGCTGCTGCGCAATGACATCACGGAGTTCCGCCGCGGCCTCGCCGACGGTGGCGCCACCACGCTGCAGGGAGCAGGATCAGCGCCATGGACACTGGCGACGCGGACACCATGATCGATCACTGGTGGTGGCGGCCGGGCTGGCACGTCGGCCGGTCCGGCTACACCTGGCACATCATCTTCCCCACCAACCCCGCTGTGCGGGACTTGGCCGACGCGCACGCCGACCTGCTCGCCGAGCTGCCGATGCTGGACCCGGTTCCGCTTCCCTGGCTGCACCTGACCACCCAGGGGGTGGGATTCACCGACGAGGTCACCGACGACGACCTCGCTCGGATCATCGCCGCCGCACGGGACCGGTGTGCCGCGCTGGCACCGATCTCCGCGACGTTCGGCCCGGCCAGATGGGATCCCCAGGGCGTTTTCCTGCCCGTGGCACCTGCCGAACACCTGGTCCGGGTCCGGCGCACGGTGCGGGCGGCGATCGCCGACGTGTGGTCGGCCGACCGCGTGCCCGAAGCGGAGGACGACTTCCACCCGCACGTCACGCTGGGCTACTCCAACTCCGCAGGACCGGCCGAGCCCGTGCGCGCCGCGCTGGCTGCCTGGGAGTTGCCGTCGACCACGACCACCCTCGGGTCGGTGTCACTGCTGCGCCTGCACCGTGACCACGGGATATACCAGTGGACGACCGTGGCCGACGTGGCGTTCGGCGGCTAGCCAATAGTCGCTCGTCAGCCCCGCCACCGGGTCCGCCTGGGCCCGCCACCGATCGGGAACGCGCCACGCGACGCCTACTTGGGTTCCCTCCTCGCGGGGCGAATGCCCCGCGAGGAGGGCGCGGGTCGTCCGTGTTCCTGAGCTGTCCGGTGGCAACACCGGCGATCGGCTGCGCTCACCTCATCGCACGGTGGTGGGTCAGCCGCACTCGGTCTGTTCGGCGAACTCCACTCGTCGCGCGATTGCGGACAGTTCGGCACAGGTCGACTGTGCTGGGAAGTCCGCGACGACCCGGTGGTGCACGTACCGGCGGTATTCCACTGCGGCCAGTTGTCCGAAGACGGTCATGTCGAGCTGGGATTGCGAGCCGAAGCAGTCGAGGGCGCAGGCCTTGATGGCCAGCAGTTCCGGGGTGCCCATGAAGATCAGCGTGGGTTCGAACCCGGCGTGTAGGGCGAGCGGAAGTAGTGCAGGTTCCGGGCTTCCCGCTGGGCCACGGTCGTGACTTCCTGCCCGGTGGTGCTGTGGTCGGGGTGTTGGTCGCCGGGGTAGTGGGTGTAGACGATGTCGGGTCGGGTGTCGTTGAAGATCGAGAACAGGTCGGCATGGATGGCCCCGCGGTGCTCCACGAAGCGGGTGTCGGGAATGGACGAGAAGGTGTACTGGTCCACGCCCAGCAGTGCGCCAGCGGCGCGGCACTCGTCCGGGCGTGACGCCGTGCCGTCCGGACCGGGTGCCCCGGTGGTCAGGCAGTGCACCCGGTCCGGGCACCGTTACGTGCATACCAGCGGATCCTCATGCCCATGGCGATCTCGGCGTCGTCGGGATGGGCCACCACGATGAGCACGTTCGTCATCGGCCTGCCTCCGGGCGCTCGCCGGGCGCGAACAGCACGGAGGAGACGAGGTCGGGCACGGACCTGCGCGATGCCCTCCCTCACGCGGGTGCTGGCGCTCCCGCGCGAACAACGCATCCAGCCCCTGCGGACACCGATGACCCAACTCGCCGAGATTCTGGGCGGCACCTCGTATCGCACGACGCCGACGCCAGGGATCTCCGCGCCGAGATCGGCGAGTTCGTCCGGCCGTGGCAGGGAACCATCGTGGAGTGACCCCCCACGAAAGCCCTGCCGAACGCTCCCTGCGCCCCGACCTCGCCGAACTGGTGTGCGCCGCCTGCGCGACTGCGGGCCTGGACGGGTCGGGGGCCCGCGTGATCCACCACTACGCCAACGCGGTGGTGCACCTGCCCGCCGAACGAGCGGTCGCCCGCATCACCGGACCCGGACACACCGACCGGGCCCGCCTGGGGTTGGAGGTCACCCGGTGGCTGAGCACCGAGGCGGGTTTCCCCGCGACCGCGCCGCTGGCGGAGGTGGGTCCGGTCGAACTGGCCGATGCCACCGTCACCTTCTGGCGGCACTATCCCCAGCCGGACCGGACCCCGCCGGGCTCTGCGGACCTGGGTGCCGTGGTGCGGCGATTGCATGATCTGCCGTTGCCGCAGCAGCAACTGCCACGCTGGCGTCCGCTGCACGCCCTGCACGCCGAGGTAGCCGATCCCGCGCAGTCCGCGGCATTGGACGAGCCGGACCGGGTCTGGCTGCTGTCGCGGATCGAGCAGGTCCGGCAGGAGTTGGCCACGCTGGAGTTCCCACTCGGGTGGGGAATGGTGCACGCCGACGCCTGGGCCGGGAACCTGCTGTGGGACACCACGTCCGCGACGGAACCGGTCCTGCTCGGCGACTGGGACTCGGTGTGTCACGGACCTCGGGAGATCGACCTGATCCCGGCCTGGCACGCCGCCGTCCGCTACGCCAAGGGATCCCGCTGGGCCGACGACTTCGCCCATACCTACGGACATGACCTCGCCGCGTGGCCCGGCTTCGCGACGCTTTTCGCAATGCGCGATCTGGTGCAAATTGCGGGGCCGTTGCGACGGGCACCGCACGACGCCGCGTTCGCCCGAGCGCTGCGGGAGCGGGTCGCGGGTGTGCGAGCTGACGACCGGGGTCCGTGGATCGCGTTCTGACCTGCTGCCTTCCGCAAGAACCTCGTTCGTCGTGTGGTGGGCGGGTTCGAGTGTTGGCCCGCGGAATGCCCGGCTGTCCCCGAAGTCTTGTTGATCTTGTGATGGTGTTCGACGGCGGTGGTCCTCGACACCACGTCAAGCGCGGGCGGCCCCGACCTGCCTTCGTCGCCAGCAGCGAAGCGATCAGCCGGCTGCGGGCCCGGATGTCGGAGCTCGACTCGGTCGTACCCTGCACGCCCTGGCGACCCACAACACCTTGTCTTCGAGCACCGGTAACCGGCAGCCGTATCCCAACCCCGCCGCCGGGTCCGACTGGGCCCTGCTGCGCGACATCACCGAGCTGCACGCCCTCGGCGCCTACATCCGTCTGGCCCCAGTAAGCCCCCTTCCGCCGCTGAAACTGCGCCACCGCATCCGATCTGTCCACAGGTGACAGGTCGGCCCGCCGGAACGCGATCCCCTGAACAAGAGGTCACCGGACAGGGGACGGACAACTCCGCTGGGCCGAGGACAATCATGCGGGCTTGGGCGTGCGGTCGACGAGCAATCGAGTCAGCCGCAGGGCCTCCTCCACGTCTTGCTGTAGCTCGTCCAGCCGCTGGAGGGTTTCCCGTTGGCCACGCTCCCAGGTCTGCTCCAGCCGCTGCAACGCCCCTGCCGTGCTGGCGAACGCCGCTCGGGTGTGATCCGCGGCGCCGACGAACTCCTCCGGCACTCGTTGGTGATCGCTGTTCGGCTGCTCCATGCCGGCGAGGATAGAGCGGAATACTGTGGCCAGGGCAGGAGCACGTGCACGGGCGGGGGGATTCACCCGTCGTGGTGGATCTTGGCGGTGAAGGCACGGAAGACGTGATCGAGATCCCGATCACGCCTGACCGCGCTTCTGAACTGTCGCCCGGTTCGCCACCAACACCGACCCCGCCACGATGGCGACCAGACCCGACACCGTGGACCACGAGATGCGCTCGTCCAGCAGCAGCCAGCCAAGTATCACCGTCACGCCGGGAGACAGGTAGAACGCCAGCGTCGCTCTGGCCGGCCCGGCCTCGGCGATCAGGCCGTAGAAGAGCCGCAGGGTGAAGCCGGTGAAGACGACACCGAGCGCGAGCAGTGCCAGTGAACTGGTCATGGACGGCGTGGTCGCCGGGAGGGACAGCAGCCCTGGTACGAGGAGCACCGTGGTCGCCACGAGCATCGCCGCGGTGGCGATGCCGAGCGGCTGTGCGAAGGCGAGTTTGCGGTGGATCAGCATCGAGCCCGCGGCGTAGCAGAGTGCGGCGCCGGTCACGAGCGCGCCGCCGAGCAGTACCCGCGGGCTTCCGCCGATCTCCACGCCGAAGATGAGCGCCAAGCCCGCGAAGCCGAGCAACAGCCCGAATACACCGCGAATACCGTGGGGTCGTTCGGCGGGATCGAAGCGAAGCGCGAGCAGGGCGACGAACAGGGGTTGGGAGCCGATGAGGATGCCGGTCAGTCCGGTGGACAGCCACTGCTGGCCGAAGGTGAGGAGCAGCAGCGGCGCTGTGGCCTGCAACAGAACGGTGATGAGCACCCACCACGGGTGGTGGAGCAGCGGAGGCAACACTTTCCGGTGTAGCGCCAGCGGGAGCAACACCACGGTGGCCAGCGCGACACGTCCCAGCACCACGACCACCGGGGGGAAGCTTCGGAGCGCGAGCTCGATCACCAGGTAGGCAGCGCCCCAGAGGATGGACAACGCGATCAGCATCAGCCAGCTCCGACGGCTCATGCCGTGCCCGGCAGCCGCGTTGTGTAGTGCCCGGTGCTCGTCCTCTGCACGATGTGCGACGCTACCGGACGGCTCCGTGGAGTGCCT
>JBDSAJ010000982.1:0-7300 GCA_039922235.1 Umezawaea sp. | reverse complement strand
GCCACTTTCGCTGCCGGATGAGGACGAGGGGGCTACTTCTCCGCCGTCGCGTCCATTTCGGACGACGCCGGTGTGGTCTCGACCATGCGGCCCGCGACCCACTCGGTGACCCTGCGGGCCACGCCCTGGGCGGTGAGGCCGAGTTCGGCCAGCACCTCGGGGCGTTCGGCGTGCTGGTGGAACGCCTGCGGCACGCCCAGGTCCCGCAGCGGCACCTCGACGTCCGCGTCGCGCAGCGCGGCGGCCAGCGTCCAGCCGAAGCCACCGTGCCGGCCGCCGTCCTCGACGGTCACGACGAGCTTGTGCTCGGCGGCCATCTCCACCAGTTCCGGCGGAACGGGGTGGATCCAGCGCGGGTCGACGACCGTGACGCCGATGCCCTGGTCGGCCAGCCGCTGCGCGGCGGCGACGCCGAGTTCCCCGAACGAGCCGACGGGGATGAGCAGCACGTCGGCGCTCTCGCCCTCGGCGGGCCGACGCAGCACGTCCACCGTCCCGACCCGCTCCAGAGCGGGCAGGTCCGGCCCGACGGACGCCTTCGGGTAGCGCACTACCGACGGGGCGTCGTCGATGAGCACGGCCTCCCGCAGTTCCTCGCACAGCGTCGCCGCGTCCCTCGGAGCGGCGACGTGGATGCCGGGGATGAGCCCGCAGATGGACATGTCCCACATGCCGTGGTGGCTGGCGCCGTCCGGGCCGGTGATCCCCGCCCGGTCCAGCACGACGGTGACGCCCTGCTTGTGCATGGCGACGTCCATCAGCAGCTGGTCGAACGACCGGTTGAGGAACGTCGCGTACACGGCGACCACCGGGTGCAGCCCGCCCATCGCCATACCGGCGGCGGACGTCATCGCGTGCTGCTCGGCGATGCCGACGTCGAAGCAGCGGTCGGGGTACAGCCCCGCGAACTTGTCCATGCCCACCGGGCCGCGCATGGCGGCGGTGATGGCCACCAGGTCCTCGCGCTCGCCGCCGAGCGCGGCCAGCTCGTCCGCGAAGACGTGCGTCCAGGTGCGCTTGGACGGGCCGACGGCTTCGCCGGTGATGGGGTCGATGACGCCGGTGGCGTGCATCTGGTCGGCCTGGTGGTTCTCGGCCGGGGCGAAGCCGTTGCCCTTGCGGGTGACGGCGTGGACGATGACCGGCCCGCCGAACGCCTTGGCGCGCGCCAGCGCGGACTCCAGCGTGGGCAGGTCGTGGCCGTCGACCGGGCCGATGTACTTGAGGCCGAGGTCCTCGAACATCGCCTGCGGCGCGAGCGCGTCCTTGATGCCGCGCTTGGCGGCGTGCAGCGCGGCGTAGAGCGGCTTGCCGAACAGCGGGGTGCGCTGCAACGCGCGCCTGCCGCTCTCCAGCACCTGCTCGTAGCCGGGGCGCAGGCGCAGCGAGGACAGGTGGTCCGCGAGCCCGCCGATGGTCGGCGAGTACGAGCGGCCGTTGTCGTTGACGACGATGACGACCGGGCGGGTCTTGTCCGCGGCGATGTTGTTGAGCGCCTCCCAGCACATGCCGCCGGTGAGCGCGCCGTCGCCGACGACCGCCACGACGGTCCGCTGGGTGCCCGTGAGCTGGAAGGCCTTCGCCAGGCCGTCCGCGTAGGACAGGGCGGTCGAGGCGTGGCTGTTCTCCTCGACGTCGTGCTCGCTCTCGGAGCGCGACGGGTAGCCGGACATCCCGCCCCGCTGGCGCAGGGTGTCGAACCCGTCGCGCCTACCGGTCACGATCTTGTGCACGTAGCTCTGGTGGCCGGTGTCGAAGACGACCGGGTCGTGCGGTGAGTCGAAGACCCGGTGCACGGCCATCGTCAGCTCGACGACCCCCAGGTTCGGGCCCAGGTGACCACCGGTCTGGGAGACCTTGTCGACCAGGAATCCCCTGATCTCCTCCGCGAGCCGCACCAGCTCCTCGGCGGTCATCCGTTTCAAGTCCGCCGGTCCCTGCACGGATTCCAGCAGCGTCACCGCTCCACCTCGCCTGTGGTCTGCGTCGGTTCGGATTACGCATCGTGGTGGACGCGCATCGTCCGGTCAGTCTACGGAGGCACGGCTGAGGCGCAGTTCCTCACCCGCTCGCCCTGACCAGGACGTGAAGACCACCCGTCCGGTTGGCCTCTCAGGGTGTATGGAGACTCACGTTCGGGGGACGAGCAGCGCGACGCACTCGACGTGGTGTGTCATCGGGAACGTGTCGAACGCCCGGAGATCGGCCAGCTGATACCCGAGTTCCGCGAACGTCGCCACGTCACGTGCCAGTGCGGCGGGGTCGCAGGCGACGTAGACCACTCGTGCGGGTGAACGCCGGGCGATCTCGCCGACGACGACCTTGCCCGCGCCCTTGCGGGGCGGGTCGAGCACGACCACGTCCGGGTTCTGGTCGGTCACGTCGGGCGACGACAGGACGTCCTCGACCTTCCCGCGGCGGAACTCGACCTGGGGGAGGTCCGACAGGTTGGCGACGCCGTCCTGGATCGCCTGGTGGGAGGACTCGACGACCACGACGCGACCGCCGGGGCCGACCTGGTTGGCGAGCACGGAGGCGAACAGCCCCACGCCGCCGTAGAGGTCCCAGGCGAACTGGCCGGGTTCGCAGGCCGCCCACTCGCGGACGACGGCCGCCAGCGTGTCGGCGGCGGCCGGGTGGACCTGCCAGAAGCCCTCGGCGTCCAGCCTCCACGTGCGCTCGGCCGCCAGCTCGACCGCGGTGCCGCTGCCGCGCCTGCGGATCGGCCTGCCGGGCACCGCGCGGCGCCCGTTGCGCGGCTGGGGCTTGCCGGACTCGGTGATGTGCACCTGCCCGCCCGCGTCGCGGGTGATCGACAGCTCCCCGCCGACGGTCCACTCGCGGCGAACGGCCTCGTCCAGCGCGCCGGGGGCGGCGATCACGCACTCGTCGACCACGACGATGTTGTGCCTGCGGTGGCCGCGGAACCCGGCCCGGCGCTCGGGGCCGACCGCCATCCGCATCCGGGTGCGCCAGTTCAGCGGGCCGCCGGGCAGCTCTTCCACGACGACCGCGCGGTCCACGTTCGCCAGCCGGTGCAGCTGCTCCTCGACCACGGCGGCCTTCAGGTCGCGCTGGGCGTCCCAGGAGGCGTGCTGCCAGTCGCAGCCGCCGCACAGGCCCGGCCCGGAGAACGGGCACGGCGGCTCGACCCGGTCGGCGGACGGCCGCAGGATC
Source organism: Umezawaea sp. (assembly GCA_039922235.1). Taxonomy (GTDB): domain Bacteria; phylum Actinomycetota; class Actinomycetes; order Mycobacteriales; family Pseudonocardiaceae; genus Umezawaea. The sequence continues at coordinate 4,123 of JBDSAJ010000982.1, read as the reverse complement.
TCGACCGCGTCGCCCCGGCAGAACGAGCCGCCGGTGTCGTCGGTGACCACCACGACGGCCAGTTCACCGGGGAGGGCGTGCCGGACGAACACGACGCGGCCCTCGTGGCGGGCGACGCAGTGGCCGCCGTGCGCCACCGGGCCCACCTCGACCTCGATGCGGCGGTGGCGCCAGTTGGGCTTCTCGGCGACGGCGGGCCGTCCATCGGACTGAGCGGCGGGCCGTCCATCAGACCGGGTTGCCGGCTGCCCGTCCAACTCGGCCGAGGGCGTGTCGTCGTGTCCTGCGGGTTCTGGCGAAGTCACCTGGGGTCCCTCTTGTCCAAACCTCGACGGATCGCGCCGGGCGCGACCACGTCCTTCTCGTGCACCCGGCTGGAGGACGCGAGCTGCCACGGCACGCTCGTCACCATCACACCGGGTTCGAACAGCAGTCGCCCCTTGAGCCGCAGCGCGCTCTGGTTGTGCAGGATCTGCTCCCACCAGTGGCCGACCACGTACTCGGGGATGAACACCGTGACGACGTCGCGCGGGTTGTCCGAGCGCATCCGCTTCACGTAGTCCAGCACCGGCTTGGTGATCTCGCGGTAGGGCGACTCGATCACCTTCAACGGGATCTTGAAGGATTCTTTCTCCCAGTCTTGCACGAGCTTGCGGGTGTCCGCGTCGTCGACGTTGACGGTGACGGCCTCCAGCACGTCCGGCCGGGTCGCCTTGGCGTAGGCCAGCGCGCGCAGGGTCGGCATGTGCAGCTTCGACACCAGCACCATCGCGTGGTTGCGGGCGGGCAGCATCTTCTGCCGCTCCTGCTGCCGCAGTTCCTCGGCGACCCGGTCGTAGTGCCTGCGGATCGCCGTCATCAGCGCGTAGATGGCGGCCATCGCGGCGATCGCGATCCAGGCGCCCTTGGTGAACTTGGTGATCAGCACGACCACGAGCACCGAGCCGGTCATCACCAGGCCGACGGTGTTGATCAGCTGGGAGCGCCGCATCCGGTTACGGGCTGACGGGTCCTCCTCGGTCGACAGCAGCCGGTTCCAGTGCTTGATCATGCCGAGCTGGCTGAGCGTGAACGACACGAAGACGCCGACGATGTAGAGCTGGATCAGCCGGGTGACCTCGGCGTCGAACGCGATGACCAGCACGATCGCCGCGCCCGCGAGGAACACGATGCCGTTGCTGAACGCCAGCCGGTCGCCGCGGGTGTGCAGCTGGCGGGGCAGGTAGCGGTCCTGGGCGAGGATCGAGCCGAGCACCGGGAAGCCGTTGAACGCGGTGTTCGCCGCGAGCACGAGGATCAGCGCGGTGACCGAGGCGATGAAGTAGAAGCCGACCGGGAAGCCCTCGAACACCGCGCCCGCGATCTGCGCGACCATCGTCTTCTGCTCGTAGCCAGGAGGGGCGTTGACGATCTGCGACGCCGGGTCCTCCGCCATCCGCACGCCCGTGACCTGGGCCAGCACGATCAGGCCCATCAGCATCGTGACGGCCATCAGGCCCATCAGCAGCAGCGTCGTCGCGGCGTTGCGCGACTTCGGCTTGCGGAACGCGGGCACGCCGTTGCTGATCGCCTCGACCCCGGTCAGGGCCGCGCAGCCCGACGAGAACGCGCGCAGCACCAGGAACACGAACGCCAGGCCCATCAGGTGGTCGTCCTCGGCCCGGATCTCGATCGTGGAGCTCTCCGCGTGCATCACGTCGCCGAGCACGAACACCCGGAACAGGCCCCAGCCGATCATCAGCAGGATGCCGACCATGAACGCGTAGGTGGGGATCGCGAAGGCGGTGCCCGACTCGCGCAGGCCGCGCAGGTTGATGGCGGTGAGGACGACGATGGCGGCGACCGCGAACTCGACCTTGTGCGTGCCCACGTACGGCACGGCCGACCCGATGTTCGCCATCGCCGAGGCGATCGACACGGCGACGGTGAGGATGTAGTCGACCAGCAGGGCGCTGGCCACCGTGAGCCCCGCCCGGCGGCCCAGGTTCACCGTCGCGACCTCGTAGTCACCCCCGCCGGACGGGTAGGCGTGCACGTTCTGCCGGTAGCTCGCGACCACGACGAGCATCACGGCGACGACCACGAGCCCGACCCACGGTGCCAGGGTGTACGCGGAGAGACCCGCCACGGACAGCACCAGGAAGATCTCCTCCGGTGCGTACGCGACGGAGGACATCGCGTCCGAGGCGAACACCGGCAAGGCGATGCGCTTGGGCAGGAGTGTGTGGGCGAGTCGATCACTGCGGAAGGGCCTGCCGACGACAAGGCGCTTGGCCGCGGTTGCGAGCTTGGACACGGGTTCAGAGCGTAGGTGGTGGACTCGCCGTTTCCGACCAACTACCAGCGTTTGAGCGTGATATCTCCAGCTCGTGGCGGACATCCGCGCCCCAGTCGCCGCTGCGGGTGTCTCAATCCGGATTCACGATAAAATATGAGCCATGTTCATGAAGCGGGCGTGCGAGTACCGCTTCCACCCCCGAGCGCCTACCTGACCGAGTCCCGGTCGATGACCTACGTGCGGTTTTCGGCCGCGTGGAAGGCGACCGAGGACCACACGGTTCCCCGGACCGCGAGGCCCGGATTCCTTGCCGTCCACGGCGGACGAGGGTGCCAAGGTAGGTTCGGTTCACGCGCAGGTCCCTGCGCGGAAGACGAGGAGGCACGTGGTGCACGTGGTGATCATGGGTTGCGGCCGGGTGGGAACATCCCTGGCCAAGGCCCTGGAGCGACTTGACCACCAGGTCGCGGTCATCGACAAGAACGCGCAGTCGTTCCGGCGCCTGGGGGCCGACTTCCACGGCCAGCAGGTGATCGGCAACGGCTTCGACCGGCAGGTGCTGATCGAGGCCGGCATCGAGCGCGCGGGCGCCTTCGCCGCCGTCTCCAGCGGGGACAACTCGAACATCATCTCGGCACGGGTGGCGCGGGAGACGTTCGGCGTCCAGCACGTCGTGGCGCGCATCTACGACCACAAGCGCGCCGAGGTGTACGAGCGGCTGGGCATCCCGACCGTCGCGACGGTCCCGTGGAGCACCGACCGGTTCCTGCGCGTCCTCGTCCCGGAGGGCAGCACCACGGCGTGGCGCGACCCGTCCGGCACGGTGGCCGTGCTGCCGATAGAGGTCCACGAGGACTGGGTCGGGCACTCGGTCGCGGAACTCCAGGAGGCGACCGGCAGCCGGGTCGCGTTCATCATGAGGTTCGGCACCGGAGTGCTGCCGGACTCCAAGTCGGTCGTCCAAGCAGACGATGTGATCTACGTCGCAGCCCTGTCCGGCACCGTCACCGACGTGACCGCCGCGGCCGTTCGCGCACCTGAGGAGAACTGATGCGGGTCGCAATCGCGGGCGCGGGCGCGGTCGGCCGGTCCATCGCGCAGGAACTGGTGTCCGACGGCCACCAGGTGATGCTGATCGAGCGCGACTGGGCGCACTTCGAGCCGCACACCGTCGAGCAGGCCGAGTGGGTGCAGGCCGACGCGTGCGAGCTGTCGTCGCTGGAAGACGCCGGGATGCAGCTCTGCGACGTCGTCATCGCCGCCACCGGCGACGACAAGGTGAACCTCGTGGTGTCGCTGCTCGCGAAGACCGAGTTCGCGGTGAAGCGCGTCGTGGCGCGGGTCAACGACCCCGCCAACGAGTGGCTGTTCACCGAGTCGTGGGGCGTCGACGTCGCCGTGTCCACACCGCGCATCCTCGCCGCGATGGTCGAGGAAGCCGTCACGGTGGGCGACGTGGTCCGCCTGCTGACGCTGCGCCAGGGCCAGGCGAACCTGGTGGAGATCACCCTCCCCCACGACACGCCGCTGGGGGGCGAACCGGTCAGCGAGCTCGTCCTGCCGCGCGACGCGGCGCTCGTGACGATCCTGCGGGGCGGCCGGGTCATCGTCCCGTCGACCGACGACACGTTCGAGGGCGGCGACGAGCTGCTGTTCGTGGCGACCGCGGCGGTCGAGCAGGAGATCCGCTCGGCACTGGGCTACTGACGACTCCGCCCCGCCCGATTCATGACCGGTCGGGGCGGAGTCGGTGCTTTCGGGGTCAGGTCTCGGTGACCGGTTTGGTCGTCACGTGCGGCTCCGGTGGATGCGCGTATCGGGCGCGCAACTCCTCCTCGGTTTCTC
>JBDSAJ010000981.1:0-3626 GCA_039922235.1 Umezawaea sp. | reverse complement strand
GGTAGCCGATCCTCGCTGGGCGTGACTCCGGAGCGACCTCGGCGTACGACGCGGCCACGTGCGGCGCGATGTCCGCGACGAGGTCGAGCCGTGCGGCGAGCAGTTCGGCCCCGTGCTTCGCCAGGTGCCCGTCCCACACGTCCAGGGTGCTGATGTCGCCCGACCGCCCGGCCCGCCGAGCGGCACCCGCCGTCTTCAGCAGTGCGCCGCGCTGCTTGAGCACCCGCTCGTAGTCGCTGCGCACCCCGGCGAACCGTGGCGCGCGCGCCACGACCATCTCGTCCAGGAACCTGCGGCGTTCACCGGGGTCGCCGCGCACCAGCGCCAGGTCCTCCGGTGCGAACAGCACGGTGCGCAGGATGCCGAGCACGTCCCGAGGGCGGGGAACCGGGCCGCGGTTGATCCGCGCCCGGTTCGCCTTGCCCGGCGTGATCTCCAGTTCCACCAGCAGTTCGCGGCCGTCGTTGACGACCGCGGCCCGCACCACCGCGCGGGGACTGCCGTGCCGGATCAGCGGCACGTCGGTGGCCACCCGGTGCGACCCGAGCGTGGCCACGTAGCCGATCGCCTCGACCAGGTTCGTCTTGCCCTGGCCGTTCGGACCGACCAGCACGCTGACGCCCGGCTCGAACGACAGGTCCGCTCGTTCCCACGAGCGGAAGTCGCTGACCTGGAGGTGCCTGACGTACAACGGCGTCGGTCAGCTCTGTGTGCTGCCGCTGCCGGACGACGGCCCGGCGGCGGTGACGGCGTGGCCACCGAACTGGTTGCGCAGGGCGGCCACTGCGCGCATGGCGGGCGAGTCGTCCTGGCGCGACGCGAACCTGGCGAACAGCGCGGCGGAGATCACCGGCGCGGGCACCGCGAGGTTGATCGCCTCCTCGACGGTCCACCGGCCCTCGCCGGAGTCCTCGACGTGGCCGCGCAGGTCGTCCAGCTCCGGGTCGGAGTCGAGCGCGCGGACCAGCAGGTCGAGGAGCCAGGACCGGACGACCGTGCCGCGCTGCCACGCCTTGATGGTCGCGGGCACGTCCTCCACGAGCTTGGAGGCCTCCAGCAGCTCGAAGCCCTCGGCGTACGCCTGCATCAAGCCGTACTCGATGCCGTTGTGGATCATCTTCGCGAAGTGGCCCGCGCCGACCGGACCGGCGTGCGCGAACCCCTCCTCGCGGGGACCTTCGGGCCGCAGCGCGTCGAAGATCGGCATGGCCTTCTCCACGTCGGCGGCGGCGCCGCCGACCATCAGGCCGTAACCGTTCTCCAGGCCCCACACGCCACCGGACACACCCGTGTCGAGGTAGCCGATCTCCTTGCCCGCCAACAGGTCCGCGTTCACCTTGTCGTCGGTGTAGCGGGAGTTGCCGCCGTCGATCACGAGGTCGCCGGGGGCCAGCAGCTCGCCGAGATCGGCGATCGTCTGCCGGGTGATGTCACCGGACGGGACCATCACCCACACGACGCGGGGGGCTTCCAGCTTGTCCACCAGGTCGGCGAGCGAACTCGCGTCGGTGACCTCGGGGTTGCGGTCGTAACCGACAACCTCGTGGCCCGCGCGGCGAATCCGCTCGCGCATGTTGAAGCCCATCTTGCCGAGGCCCACAAGTCCGAGCTGCACGGTTCTAGCTCCCCTGTTCGAGTTGACGTTTAGCCGGGCAGGCGAACGGGCATCAGCAGGTACAGGTAGCCCGGCGCCACGCCGCCCTCATCATCGACCGGCTTCAACAGGGCGGGCCTGCTGGGGGTCGTGAAGGACAGGTGGGCCTTGGCGGTGCGCACGGCGTGCACGCCCTCCAGGAGGTACGTGGGGTTGAACGCGATCGTGACCGGTTCACCGGTGTACTCGACCGGGAGTTCCTCCTCCGCGCTGCCCTCGTCGTCGCCACCCGCCGACAGGCGCAGACCGCCGTCGACGAACTCCAGCCGGACCTGGGTACCCCGCTCCGCGACGAGCGACACGCGCTTGATCGCCTGGACGAGCGAGTCGACCTCGATGATCGCCGCGGCGGAGTGCTCGCTCGGGAGGAGTTGGCGGTACTTCGGGAAGTCCGCGTCGAGGAGCCGGGTCGTGGTGCGCCTGCCGTTGCCCGAGAGGCCGAGCAGCCCGTCGTTCGCCGCGAGCGACAGCTCGACCTTGTTGCCCGAACCGCCGAGGGTCTTGGCCGCGTCGGCGAGCGTGCGCGCCGGCACCAGCACGGCGGTCTCGCTCAGGGTCTCGTTCGGCTCCCAGGCGAACTCGCGCATCGCCAGCCGGAACCGGTCCGTGGCGACGAGGGTGAACTTGCCCTCGCCGATCTCCAGCCGGACACCGGTCAGCATCGGCAGCGTGTCGTCCTTGCCGGCCGCGACGGCGACCTGGGCGACGGCCTCGCTGAAGATCTCGCCGGCCAGCTCGCCGGCCAGCTGCGGCATGTTCGGCAGCGCGGGGTAGTCCTCGACCGGCATCGTCGGGAGGCTGAACTTGGCGCTGCCACAGGTGATCGTCATCCGGGAACCGTCGACCGAGATCTCGACCGGGTGGTTCGGCAGCGCCTTCGTGATGTCGGCGAGGAGCCTGCCGGACACGAGCGTCTTGCCGCCGTCCGCGATCGTGGCGGGAACGCCGACCGTCGCCGAGACCTCGTAGTCGAAACCGGAGACGGTGAGCGAATCGCCCGGCGCGCCGTCCGAGGACCCGGCGTCGAGCATGACGCCACCGAGCACCGGAACGGGCGGCCTGGACGGCAGGCTGCGCGCGACCCAGGCGACGGCGTCGGCCAGGCCGTCGCGCTCGACGCGGATCTTCATGAGCGTCCTTCCTCAAGTCGGCATGACCGACCGAGGGGACGGTCGGTCCAACGTGGCGATGCGTTGGGAGCTGTGGGGGTGAACCGCTGGGAAGCGACCGCGTTCGCCTCAGGTGGGTCGAGCTCAGGCTCCAACCTCCTGGCGTGGTTGCTCCACCGTAGAGCGTCCGGAGCCCTCACGTCATCTCGGGGCGGGGAGCGCGGGAGCGCCGTCCGAGCGCTTGTCCCCGGGTTTCGCCACCCCCTGTTTTTCTTTTGTTCTTCTCTTCAAGAGAGAACAACAGCAGTAACAGTAAGGGCTGTGGATAGTGTGGACAACGATCATCCTCGCAGGTCAGAGCCCCTGCGAACCTGTGGGCAACTGGGGGGTGCCACCCGGGGACAACTCGGCGCCCCCGGGGACAACTCGTGGACTGCTCCGTTTGGTCCACAGGAAGGCCGACTTGTCCCCGGGTGCATCCCCGGGTGTGGGTGCAGTTGTACCCGGGTGCTGCACAGGGTCCGGAGCCCGAAACTCCCCCGTTCGGACAACTTTTCTGAGGTTGTCCACAGGCCCAATCCCAGTGGTCCACGAGAAAAGTGGCAACGCCGCGCCGGCGTTCCGACCCCTGGGTGGCGTTCGACCCGGCCCTCGACAGGGGTGCTGGGTCGCGGCGCGGGGGCTCTGAGAAAAGTTCGGAGCGGGCGCGCGGACGCCGTTCGGGGGCGCTGGGGTTTCTGGTCGGACGCGCGCCGCGAGTCGGGGGCGCAGCCAGAAAGGGCGCCGCGTCCGACCGGAGGGGCGCGGCAAGGGGCCCACGGAACGAAGCGGGCGGGATCACCTCCGTGAGGTGATCCCGCCCG
>JBDSAJ010000980.1:0-3580 GCA_039922235.1 Umezawaea sp. | reverse complement strand
GCTGATGTCGCTGGTGCGGAGGTCCTCGCTGGAGGACGTCTTCCTGCGGCTCACCGGTCGGACCCTGGTCGACTGACGACTGATGGCCGCCTCCGCACTCGACCTCGCCACCCGCCAGTACGACTTCTGCCAGATGAACGCCGACAGCACCGCGTACGTCGACTCCCACGTCGCGTTCTGCACCGCCGTCACGACCACCAGCGCGGGCGCCAGGTAGACGAGGTAGGTCTGGCCGCCGGTCGTCTCGCCCGGCTGCACCTGCGAGCCGAAGCCCATGCCCATGGCCACCAGGAACAGCACCGGCTGCAGGAAGCAGGAGACGGCCGTCGACCGCCAGTTGCGCCGGTACCAGGTCCAGTGCTTCTCGACACCGATCAGGACCGCCCGCACCGGGCCGAGCACGACGCCGGTGGAGCGGCTGGGGATCACCGTGGTCTCCATCAGTCCACCAGGGTGCGGCCGGTGAGGTGGAGGAAGACGTCCTCCAGCGTGCTGCGGCGCACCAGGCTCGACAGCGGGCGCACCTCGCGCTGGTGCACGGCGGCCAGCGCCCCCTCGCCGTCCTTCGTGTAGAGCAGCAGCCGGTCCGGCAGCACCTCGACCCGGTCGGCGAGGTCGACCACCGACGGCACCACGGCCTCCTGCGTGCCAGGCGCGAACCGCAGTTCGAGCACCTCACGCGTCGAGTAGCGGCTGATCAGCTCGCTCGGCGACCCCTCGGCGACGATCTTGCCGCCGTCCATGACGACGAGCCGGTCGCACAACTGTTCGGCCTCATCCATGTAGTGCGTGGTGATGATGAGCGTCACGCCGGACTGCTTGAGCCGGAACAGCCGATCCCACAGCAGGTGGCGGGCCTGCGGGTCGAGGCCGGTGGTCGGCTCGTCGAGCAGCAGCAGGTCCGGGTCGTTGATCAGCGAGCGGGCGATCGTCAGCCTGCGCTTCATGCCGCCCGACAGCGGCTCCACCTCGTGGTGCTCGCGGTCGCCGAGCTGGGCGAACTCCAGCAGCTCGGTCGCCTTCTCCCGCACCTGCGTTCGGGACAGGCCGAAGTAGCGGCCGTACGTCTGGAGGTTCTGCCGCACGGTCAGCTCGGTGTCGAGGTTGTCCGCCTGCGGCACCACCCCCAGCCGCGCGCGGATCTTCGGCCCCTCGGTGTCCGGGTCCATGCCCAGCACCGTCAGCTCACCGCCGGTGCGCGGCGACGTGCAGGAGATCATCCGCATGGTCGACGACTTGCCTGCCCCGTTGGGCCCGAGGAAGCCGAACGCCTCACCTCTGCGCACCTCGACGTCGATGCCCCGCACCGCTTCGAAGTCGCCGAAGTGCTTGGTCAGCCCGGTAGCGCGGACGAGGGTCGGCTCGGCAGTGGTCACAGCGCCGACCCTAACCGGGGGCACCGACAATTCCGGAGCCGTTTTAGATTGGCGGTGTGGAACCTGACTTGGACTGGCCGAAGGACGCCGACGAACGGCTGCGGCACGAGGTGCACGACGTGCTGCACGCGGTCGTCGCGGCCGGTGGCGCGATCGGCTGGCCGTCACCCCCGGACCGGGCGGGCACCGACGCGTGGCTGGACCGCGTGCTGGCGCAGGTCCGGGACGGTGACGCGGCGCTCGTGGTGGCGCGCGTCGACGGCGTCGTGCGGGCGACGGCGGTGTGGCAGCGCGACCCGGCGAAGGTGTTCGAGCACTGCGCCGAGCTGGGCAAGGTCACCGCTCACCCGACCGCCCGCGGCCTCGGGCTGGGCCGGGTCGTGGTGGCGGCGATCATCGAGCACGCCCGGTCCGCGGGGATGGAGGTGCTGTACCTCGGCGTGCGCGGCAACAACCTCGGCGCGATCGGCCTGTACGAGGAACTGGGCTTCCGGGAGTGGGGCAGGCTGCCGAACTCCATCGCCGTCGGCGACGAGCGCTTCGACTCGGTGCGGATGCACCTGCCGCTCGGCTACCCGCCGCACGTCGTCCGGCACGGCTCCGCGGGCGACAACGGCTCGTCGCCGCCGCGGCGCACGCCGTGAGGACTGCCCCCACGGCGTGCTGAACACAGCTCAGAGAGCCGGGAACCAGAGCTTGATCTCGCGCTCGGCGGACTCGGGCGAGTCGGAGCCGTGGACGAGGTTGAACTGGACCTCCAGGCCGAAGTCGCCGCGGATCGTGCCGGGCGTGGCCTTGTCGACGGGGTCGGTGCCGCCGGCGAGCTGGCGGAACGCGGAGATCGCGCGGGTGCCCTCGACGACGATTGCGACCAGCGGACCGCCGGTGATGAACTCGACGAGGTCGCCGAAGAAGCTCTTGCCGTCGTGCTCGGCGTAGTGCTGCTCGGCGGTGGCGCGGTCGACGGTGCGCAGCTCGAGTGCGGCCAGGCTCAGGCCCTTGCGCTCGATGCGGGCGATCACCTCGCCGACCAGACCACGGCTGACGCCATCGGGCTTGACCAGGACCAGGGTGCGCTCAGACACGGCCGTCTGTACTCCTTCGTGCGGGAATGGCGGAACCCGTGACACGGGGGCCACGCACAGGGTAACGACCGGCCGGCGCGGGCCACGATGGGATAGTGCTCGCCGTGACGACCGCGCCGGAGAAGACCGACTCCACCGAGAGCCACGCGGGGACCGTGCTGACCGGTGCCGCTGTGCTGTTCGTGCTCCTCCGGCTCCTGGCGGTGTCGCACTACGACTGGCACACGGCGTTCGCGCTCATCCACACTTTGGAGTTGGACGACGCGCCCGGCCTGTTCCTCGGCACGTTCATGGCGGACGCGCGGATCAGCAGCGTGCTGCTGATCGTGCTGCTGCCGTTCACCGTCCTGTACCTGCTGGTGACCCGCACGTACCGGTCGCGGCTGCGGTTCGGCGGGGTGTTGCTGCTGGTGGTGCTGGTCGCGATGCTCGTCTCGCACGTGCTGACCTACCACTACTGGTGGGTGCCCGCCGGGGTCGTGGTGCTGGCCGTCCTGTTGGTGGTGCTGGAGCGGGCGCACCGGCATCCGCGGCTGCGCGGCCCGATCACGTTCGTGCTGAGGCGGTCCGGCGTCCTGGCGGTGGCGGGCGCGCTGGTCGTCGCCGCCGCGGTCGCGACGCCGTGGGTGCCGCTGGAACGCGTGGAGACGACCAGCGGCACCCACGACTACTACGTGGTGGAGACGAGCCCCGGCTTCCTGAAGGTGATCGGCGCCGAGCACCGCGAGTTCACGATCCTGCGCGACGACGAGGTCGTGTCGCGCACGGAGCTGACCGACCACTGACTAGTGGAACGCCATCGGCCTCGGCGCGTCGGTCGTCGCGGCGATCGGGCGGATCACCGTGACGGCGACGACCAGTGCCAGTGCCACCAGTCCGGCGCTGATGGCGAACGCCAGGTGGAACCCGCTGGTCAGCGCTTCCGGTTGGGAGATGCCCTCGGCGAGCAGCGCGCTCGTGCGGGACGTCGACGTGGTGGCCAGGATCGCCAGGCCGAGTGCGCCGCCGACCTGCGCGGTCGTGTTGACCAGCCCGGACGCCAGGCCGGCGTCGCTCGGCGTCGCGCCGGACATGGCGAGCGTCATCAGCGCGGGGAACGACAGGCCGAGGCCGATGCCC
>JBDSAJ010000979.1:0-32434 GCA_039922235.1 Umezawaea sp. | reverse complement strand
TCCGAGGACCCTGCGGTCGACGTGACCGAAACGCAGCGGCTGCTGCACATCGCGGGGTGGGGCGTCTCGATCGCCAAGCCCGCGAGTCCGATGAACCAGGTCTGGCAAGAGTTGTGCCACAGCGCGGGCAACCGCGGTCCCGTGGTGCGCACGGAGGTTGGCTGATGCCCGGAGCGTTCCAGGGGACACCACCCCCCACCACCTCCCCCAGCCGGGGTTTCGGCGACGAGTGGACGGGATCGGTGACCCCGGCGGTCGCCGCGCTGGCCGTGGTGTGCTCGGCGACCGCTCTCTCCGGCGTCGTCACCGGCGGGCTGTGGATCTTCTACGTGCTGATCGCGGTCGCGCTCGTCAGCGGGACCGGGCTGGTGCTGCGGGCGTTCCGGGTGCCCGCCCCGCTGGTGGGGCTCGGCCAGGTCTTCACGCTGCTGTGCCTGCTGGTCACCCTGTTCACCAGGACCGGGTTCCTGCTCGTGCTGCCCACCCCCACGGCGCTCGGCGACCTGTGGTCGGTGCTCGGCAACTCGATCACCGAGGTCCAGACCGGGGTGCCGCCGGTGGCGGAGAGCCCCGCGATGCGGTGCCTGATCATGCTCGCGATGGGTCTCGTCGCGGTGCTGGTCGACACCCTCGCGGTCGGCGCCGCTGCTCCGGCCGCGTCCGGGCTGGTGCTGCTGTGCGTGTTCGCCGTGCCCGCGTCGCTGGCCGACGAGATGCTGCCGCTGTGGACGTTCGTGCTCGGCGCGGCCGCGTTCGCGCTGCTGCTGGTGGTCGACGGCCAGCACCGGCACGAGGCGTGGCGCGGGCGGATGAGCGGCACCGGCGGCAGCAGTTCCGGCCGTGCCGCGACCGCCGTCGCGGGCATGGCCGTGGTGATCGCCCTGATCGCGGGAGCCAGCTTCACCCTGATCGGCACCGTCGGCAGGCTGCCCGGCACGGGCACCGCGGTCGGCGGCGGCGCGGACGGGCTGGGGCTCAAGCCGATGACCGAGCTGCGCGGGATGCTCAGCCAGGGCGAGACCAGGGAGATGTTCCGCGTCCGCGGGCTGCCCTCGTCGGCGTACCTGCGCGCGATGACGCTCCAGCAGTACGACCCCAAGTCCGGCGAGTGGTCGGTCGGCGGCGCGCTGTCCGAAGGCAGCCCCGCCAAGGGCGACCTGCCCCCGCAGCCCGGCGACCCCGGCGACGGCAAGCCCACCAAGGTCGAGATCGACCCGGTCGGCTGGAACGACCTGTGGCTGCCGGTCTACGGCAAGCCCCGCAAGATCGAGAACACCGACGACTCGTGGCGCTACGACACCACCCGCGGGATGATCTACACCCAGCGCAAGCACAAGATCGGCGCGTACACGCTGGAAACCGTGCTGACCAACCCGTCGGCCGACGAGCTGCGCCGTGCCAACGGCAGCGCCGACAACGTGGACGACGTGTACTCCAAGGTCGACGGCATCGACTCGTCGATCACGACGCTGGCCAAGACCATCACCCAGGGCGAGAACACCAAGTTCGACAAGGCGACCGCGCTGTACAAGTACTTCACCGACGGCACGCAGGGCTTCAAGTACTCCACCAAGACCGAGGGCGACTCGAACGCCGACGCCCTCGTCGACTTCGTGGTCAACAGCAAGACCGGTTTCTGCCAGCAGTACTCCGCCGCCATGGCCGTGATGGCCCGCTCCATCGGCCTGCCGACGCGGGTGGCCATCGGCTTCACCGGCGGTTATCCGACCGAGGACTACAAGACCATCACCAGCCTCGACGCCCACGCGTGGGTGGAGATCTACTTCGCGGGTTACGGCTGGATGGTCTTCGACCCCACCCCGCTCACCGACGGCCGCGGCGTCGTCCCGTCCTACATCGGCGGCACGGGCGACGAGGGCCAGGCACAGGCCCCCGACGCCGACGACCCGTCCGCGACCGCGTCCTCGACCTCCGCCGCCCCTTCCAGCTCCGCCGCACCGCTGACGGACGCCAAGGACCTGGCAGGCTCCGCACCGGTCGCGGAAACCCCGACGTGGCACTGGATCACGCTGGCCGTGACCGGTGTCCTGGCGGCGCTGCTCACCGCCCTGCTGCTCCTGATGACCCGCATCGAAGCCTTGGCGGTGTTGAACCGCCAGCCGCTGGCCCGCCCGTCCGTGGCCGCGGCAGCAGCGGTCCTCTGGGCGCTCACGGTCGCACTGGCCATAGCCCTGTTCTCCTGGTGGCTGGCCGTACCGCTGCTGCTGCTGGCGATCGCCGCGGCCCCCGCCGGAGTCCGCGCCGTACGCCGCCACAACCGCCTGCACTCGATCGCGAGCCTGGGTTCCCAAGCAGCGAACGCCGCGTGGGAGGAACTGATCGCGGAGTCCGTGGACCGCGGCACCCGCATCCCGGCCACCGAAACCGTCCGAGTGGCAGCCCGCAGGATGGCCAGGGCCCACAACCTGGACGAACAGGGCCGCGACGGCCTCCGCTCGGTGGTCGGCGCGCTGGAACGCAGCTGGTACAGCGGCCGCCCCGAAGCCGACCCGCAACTACCGCAGGCCGTGAACGACGTACGCCGCAGCCTCAACCGCAACGCCCCACTCGCACTACGCGCCAAAGTGCTGCCCCGCTCCGTACTGCACCCCACCGCACCGGTCGATCCTTCGGACTGATTGCCGGTCGCGGGGGTGGGGATCTCTGCTTGGGTAGGGGTTGCCGGTGGGTATGAGGGACGGCGGACGGCTGGCGATGCCGTCAGGTGACGGGCTGGTTGGCGACACTGTCAGCTGGTAGGCCGGTTGGCGCCATCAGCTGGTGGGCCGGTTGGTGACGCCGCCAGGCGGGTCGGTGGTGGAGTCATGGCGGCTTTGGGGCATTGGCAGGGAAGTCGGCCGCCTGCTGCCTGCCGCCACGATCCGCCTGGTTTGCCGTCACGTGCCGCCGGCTCGCCGCCAGTTGTCAGCAGGCGGGCGCCCACTACCGGTTTCGCCGGCCGCAACACGCCTTTGTTCGTCCACGACGGCCGTCATTCCCGCGTGGAGGACCGCCCATTGCAAGTGCGGCAGGCAGCGGATCGGCCGACAACCAGCGGTGGCGGCCAGTGAGCACGCGACGAGCGGTCGAGCAGGGGGCTGGTGACCGACGGCTAGCCGCTGGCAACGGCAGCCGACCCGCGCAGGCTGCGGTCAACAGTTGGCGAGCGCGCCGGTGGCCGGCGGTTGGTCCGCAGGGCGGAAGTCGGGTTGGGCGCGCGAAGACACCGCGGCCCGCCCCTGGTGGGGCGGGCGCGCGGTGTGGTTCTTCGGTTCGGAGTTCTACTCGTCCTCGAAGCGTCGACGGAAACGTTCTTCCATCTTTTGTGAGAACGAGCTGCGGCTGCGGCTCGGCCGGTTGCCTTCTTGATCACCCTCTTCGGCACCCTGGTCACCGCGACGAAGTGTCGTCAGGGTGATCAGCACGCCGAAGAACATCAACAAGAAGCCGACCACGCTCACCACCGGGATACCAGCGAGCTTCGGCAACATCACACCCGTGACCAGCAGCGCCACACCCACGGCGAACAAAGCGATGCCCTGGATACGACGCCGTCGGGACGGCCTGCGCAGCTTGGCGCCGCGCACAGTGGATGCGAACTTCGGGTCCTCGGCGTAGAGCGCGCGCTCGATCTGGTCGAGCAGTCGCTGCTCGTGCTCGGAGAGTGGCATGGCTCCTCCTCCGGCACAGCGGTCGCGGGCGCCGGGTGTTCACGGTTGCCGCCGGTCCCGGCGGACACCCCCCCTGGGGGCGTCATCTCCCAGGATACGATCCGCAGAGCCCGGCGACTACCCAGTCTGGGGTCCCAAGCGGTTGGTTCTGTCACCATCATCCTCACGGGTCAACGGTCAGACCTTCGTGAGGTGACGCACGAAGCCCGTATCGGAACCGCCCGTAACCGCATTACTGCAGGTGTAGACCTTTCTGCGGCGCAGAAACCGCCTGATGGGTCCGCTACTGACTCGTGGCGACGAGGTCACCCCGATGGCGTAATGACGTCAGCTCGGCAGAAAATTTGATCGCTCCCCATGACGCCCCTACCCCGATCACGCCGTCACGCGGCCGCATGACGGCGAATCACGCCATCGGAAAACCCCCTTTGGAAGACCAACATCGGGCTTTTCAGGAGCCACGACGGTCTGCACGGCGCGATTCCCGCGTTCGTCAGCCGGTGTCCGGCTGTCAGCGCAGTTGATGGACCAGCGCCCGGCAACCACGGTTCGTTGATGGTCGGCTCAACGACGATGTGCTGAACGAGCCGTCCCCAGATGACTTGGCCGCGGCCGGCGCGAGTGCTTCGCGTCGGCGGGCTGGCCTCAGCGGTAATCACCTTGATGCGGACCACGGACGCCCGCGGCACCTGGCCGAGTGCTGTGGTTCAGCCTGGGATGACGTCTGGGCGGGGGCGGGTGGTGGCGTGGGCTGCGGCGCGGCGTAGTTGGGCGGCTATGGCGTCCTGGGTTTGGCGGGGGGTGGTGTGGACGACCAGCACGCCTGCTGCCGCCAGGTTGGTTGGTGGGGTGGTGGTGCGGAACTGCCAGGCGAGGCCGAGGGTGTTCCACCAGGCGTCCGCGGTGCCCAGTGGGCGGCCCTCCGCGGTGTGCAGTGGGATGTGCCACCTGGGTGTTGGGAGGCCGGACTTGGCGATGACCTCCGTGGGGGCTGCGGGTAGGGCGGTCTGGAGGGTTTGGCTCGTCTTGGGGTGCAGGTCGGCGGGGTCGGTGCCTGCGCGGATGGTTTCGGCCAGGACGGCGCGTTGTGCTGCTGGTGGTAGGTGGCGGGAGGCGTCCAGCACCGCTCTTGAGGGTGGGACGGTGAGGAAGCTGTTGCGGAGCACCGGGTTGGGCATTCCGCGGGTGCGGGTCACGCGGAGTTCCGGTGGGGCGTCGAGTTGGCGGCGGTGGGGGATCAGGACGTGGACCGGGCCTGCTGCGGGGACGGTGTGGATGCCGTGTAGGTGCAGGGCGTCCAAGCCGGTCAGCAAGGCGTTGGGGCCTGCGTAGCGGAGGGCTGCCTGAACGCGTTGCGTTCGAGTCGGGGGTGAGCCGCTGAGGAGCAGGATGCCGGGTAGGAGGCGCTGCCACGGCCCGCCTCGGCGGCAGCGGCAGGTGCAGCAGCGTCGTCGACAGGCCAAGGTGGAGCAGTTCGGTCACGGTGGCCACGCCGTGGCGGAAGAGGATGGCCAGTGCGTCCAGGTCGATCAGCGTTCGGTTCGTCGTGTGCATGTGTCCAGGGTCGGCTGGAGTTCTTCCCTGGTCTACTGGGTCTTTCCGATCTGTGGACAACTACCTGGGTTGTGGACAAGTCGGAGGCCGTGGGGCCCCTTCCTGTGGATAAGTCAGTGGTCCGGTTTTGGTTGTGGCACGCCTGAGCGGCGGGGTTGGGAGCCGAGCAGGGATGCTGGGCCGATGGCGCCCAGGCCGAACTTGGAGCGCGCCTGGTCGGCTGCCTGTTCGGCTTCCCTCCAGCCGCGCTCGGGGGCGTCGAACATCAACTGCTCGCCGCTCTCTCCCTCCACCAGTTGTTCCAGCCGGACGCCGATGAGCCGGACGGCGCCGTCCGGCACGTGGTCGTCCAGGAGCGTGCAACTGGTCGCGTACACCTGGTGCGTGAGGTCGGTCGGCACCTGGAGGGTGCGGGAGCGAGTGATGGTGGAGAAGTCGGAGAAACGGACCTTGATGGACACGGTGCGGCTGCGCAGGCCCTTGGCGCGCAACTGGCTCGCGGACCTCTCGGCCAGCCGGAGGAGTTCGCGCTTGAGGAGCGCGCGGTCGAAGTGGTCGACCTCGAACGTCTCCTCGGCGCCGATGGACTTCTCCTTCGACTCCGGCACGACCGCGCGATCGTCGTGGCCCTGTGCCAGCGCGTGCAGGTGCTCGGCCAGCGCCACGCCGAGGAGTTTGCGCAGCCGGGCCAACGGGGTCGCGGCGATGGCGCCGACGGTTTCCAGGCCGACCCGGTCCAACTGCTCCGCGGTCTTCTTGCCGACACCCCACAGCGCGGACACCGGCAGGGGGTGCAGGAATTCGAGGACGGAGGTCCTGGGCACGACCATGAACCCATCCGGCTTGCACATGCCGGACGCGAGCTTGGCGAGGAACTTGGTCGGCGCGACGCCGACCGAGCAGGTGATGCCGTACTCCTCCTGGACCTGGGCCCGGATGAGCGCGGCGACGGCGCCCGAGGTGGCGTTCATCCGCCGCAGTGCCCCGCTGACGTCGATGAACGCCTCGTCCAGGCTCAGCGGCTCGACCAGCGGCGAGATGTCGCGGAAGATCGCCATCACGCCCCGCGAGGTCTCCTGGTAGAGCCCGAAGCTGGGCGGCAGGAACACGGCGTGCGGGGCCAGGCGTCTGGCGTGCGCGGTCGGCATGGCGGAGCGGACGCCGAACTCGCGGGCGAGGTAGTTCGCCGACGACACGACGCCGCGGTTGCCGATCCCGCCCACGATGACCGGCTTGTCCCGCAGCTCCGGCCGTTCGCGGATCTCCACGGCCGCGTAGAACGCGTCCATGTCGACGTGCAGCATCGAGCAGCCGGTGTCGTCCGGCCACCGGCCGTCACGCGCGATGAACCGGTCGACCAGGCCGCGCGGCAGGTTCGCGCTCCGCCCCACCGCACCCCCGCTCGTCGAACGCCCGTTCGAGACTCTAGCCCAAACGGTAGGCGCGATGCGCGTTCTCGTACCCGATCAGGTGAGAGATCCGCACGGCGTCCGCCTCCACCAGATCACCGGAGGCCAGCGCGGCCGTCAGGAAGTCCGACAGCGCGCGCCGGAACAGCAGCGTGCCGAGGTGGTACAGCTCGGCCAGCCCGTAGGCGTCGGTCGAGAACAGGAACTTCCCGAACGGCACGACCTCCAGCGCCTCGGCCAGCAGCCGCCCGGCCTGGTGGCCGACGTTGTGCGTGGCGAGGCCGAGGTCGACGAACACGTGCGGGAACACCTGCGCGAGGTAGCCGGCGTTGCGGTGGAACGGGTAGTTGTGCAGCAGCAGGACCGGCACCCCGAGGCCCGCCGTGGCGCGCAGGAAGTCCGTCAGCAGCAACGGGTCGCAGCGGTGCAGGTCGGCGTCGGAGTCGCCGTACCCGACGTGGAACTGCACGGGCAGCCGCCGGTCCAGCGCCTCCCACACCAGGAAGCGGGACAGCACCTCGTCCGCGCACCGGCCGCCGCGCGCGAGCCACCGGCCGGCCGCGTCGGCGACCTCCGACGCGGTGGGCCGCGATGGTCGCAGTGCCAGCCCGACGCGGTAGGCGGCGATGGACTTGGCGCCCACAGCGGTGGAGGAGTCCAGCCGGGCCCGGACGGCGTCGGCGAACCCCGAGGCCGTGGTCCCGGCGGCGACGACCTCCTCGGCGAGCCGCTCCAGCCGCACGACCTCGAACGACTCAGCCCCCGTCACCGCGGCCAGCTCGCGGTGGTCCAGCAGCAGCTCCGGTGACAGTCCGCCGTCGACCAGGTAGGTCCGCACGTCGGCGGCCATCAGGAAGGCCCGGTTCACCTCGGCCGCGCCCAGCGACCGCCGCCGGTCCAGGTACTCCTCGGCGGACGCGTGCGGGTCGAGGTCGAGCACCGGCGCGCACCAGCGGCGCACCGCGAGCCCGATCGAGGAGTCGAACAGGCTGGTGCCCAGCGGGCTGACCTGGTCGGCCTCGGTCAGCAGCTCCTCGAAGCCCGCGCGGTCCACGTCGCCGCGCAGCACGCCGTGGCAGTGGTGGTCGACCAGCCTGAGGTCCGCTACGAAGGGCAGCACCCCACCGTTGTAGCAGCATGTAGGCATGGACACCGCGCAGCTCGAGCAACTCGGCGTCGTAGCCGTCGCCCTCACCTGGGTCGACAACAGCGGCATCACCAGGGTGAAGTCGGTGCCGCTGGCGGAGTTGGGCGGCGCGGTCGGCGCTTCGCCGGTGTTCGACGTGTTCCTGCTCCAGGACACGATCATCGACGGCCGGTTCGCCGGCGGTCCGGTCGGCGACCTGCGGCTGCACCCCGACCTCGGCAGGCTGACCCCGCTGGCCGCGCAGCCCGGCTGGGCCTGGGCCCCCGTCGACCGCCACCACCAGGACGGCAGGCCCTACGCGCTCGACCAGCGCCTGACCGCGAAGGCCGTGGTGGACCGGCTGGCCGACGCGGGGTTCACCGCCGAGGCCGGGTTCGAGATCGAGTGGGCCGTCGGCCGGGCGGAGACGGACGACTACGTGCCCGCCACGTCCGGTCCCGCGTACGGCCACGCCCGGCAGGTCGAGCTGTCGGACTACTGCGCCGAGGTGATCCGCGCCCTGGTGGCGCAGGACGTGCGGGTGCTCCAGTTCCACCCCGAGTACGGGCCGGGCCAGTTCGAGGTGTCCACGGCCCCGTCGGACCCGGTCGCGGCGGCCGACACCGCGGTGCTGGTGCGGGAGACGATCCGGGCCGTCACGGTCCGGCACGGGCTGCGGGCGTCGTTCTCGCCCAAGGTCACCACGACCGGGACCGGCAACGGCGGCCACCTGCACCTGAGCCTGTGGCGGGACGGCCGCAACCTGTTCACCGGCGGGGACGGCTGGTTCGGCCTGACGCCCGAGGCCGAGCGGTTCACCGCGGGTGTGCTGGAGCACCTGCCCGCGCTCACGGCGATCGGCTCGCCGTCGGTGGCGAGCTACCTGCGACTCGTGCCGTCGCGCTGGGCCGCGCCGTTCGCCACGTGGGGGCTGGAGAACCGCGAGACGGCGTTGCGGCTGGTCAGCGGCTCGAACGCGAACCTGGAGATCAAGTCGTTCGACCTGTCGGCCAACCCGTACCTGGTGGTCGCGGCGACGCTGGCCGCCGGTCTGGCCGGTGGGGAAGGGCTGCCCGAGCCGCTCGACACCGATCCCGCCGGGCTGCCGGACGTGCCGCGGCTGCCGTCGTCGCTGGCGGAGGCGGCGGACGCGCTGGAGGCGGACGAGGTGCTGACGGCCGCGCTGGGGCGGGAGCTGGTGGCGACGCTCGTGGACGTGCGGCGCGGCGAGGTCGCGCTGTTCGCCGACTCCACGCCGGAGGAGGTCGTCGCGGTCACCCGGTGGCGGCACTGAGCACGGGCTGGAAGAAGTCCGTGTCCGGCCAGGTCACGTCGGTGAACCCGGCCTCGGTGAGCAGCGCCCCGAGTTCGGCGCGGGTGATCGCCCAGTAGCTCGCCCGGCGGACGGTCGTGGTCCACTCGTCGCCGTGCGGCACGAGTTGGAAGTGCTCGGTGTCGTAGTGGGTGCCCTCGGCGTTCCAGTGCCACAGCTGGAACGTCACGGTGCCGTTCGCGTTGCGCTGCGGCGGCGTGGACAATGGCCGGTCGCGGCGCAGCGAGTCGTAGTCGCGGGTGGTCAGCACCAGCCGTCCGCCTGGCCGCAGCACCCGCCGCATCTCCGCGGCCGCCGCGACGAGGTCGGCCGGGGTCAGCAGGTGGGGCACGGCGTTGTCGGCCGCCAGCACGACGTCGAAGGTCCCCGACGCGAACGGCAGCGCCCGCATGTCCGCCGCCACGACCGGCAGCGCCAGCGACCGGGCGAGGGCTTCGCGCGAGGCCCGAGCAGCGGCGACCGGGCTGAGGTCCGAACCGACGACGGGGTAGCCGAGCGCGGCAAGGCCAAGCGCTTGCGTGCCGATGCCGCAGGCGCAGTCCAGCACCGCGGAACCCCGTGGGAGCAGTGGGGCGAGCGCCGCCGCCTGACGGGCGGTGCTCGCCTCCCAGTTCGCGAAGATCAGGTCGTACGTGGGGGCCAGGTCGTCGTAGAACCGGCCGGTGCTCCGTGAATCGATCACGCCCAGGTCTACCGCATCTGCTTCGGGGTCATCGTCTTGCGGAGCTTGGTCAGTGCTCGGTGCTGCGCCACCCGGACGGCTCCGGGGGTCGAGCCGAGCGCGGTGGCGGTCTCCTCGGCGGACAGGCCGACGACGACGCGCAGCAGCAGGATTTCGCGCTGCTTGTCCGGCAGGACCTTCAGCAGTTCCACCATTTCGCGGGACAGCTCGCCGCGCAGTGCCTGTTGCTCGGGACCGGCGTCGGTCTCGGGGCTGTCCGGCACGTCCGCGACGGGCTCGGAGCGGTTGCGCGACGACGCCCGGTGCGCGTCCGCGACCTTGTGCGCCGCGATCCCGTACACGAACGCGAGGAACGGGCGACCCTGGTCGCGGTACGAGGGCAGGGATTTCAGGACGGCGAGGCACACCTCCTGCGCCGCGTCGTCGGCCGAGGCGAACGACCGCTCCTGGCGGCCGATGCGGGCGCGGCAGTAGCGGACCGCCAGCGGCCGGACCACGGCCAGCAGGCGCCCCACCGCCCGCCGGTCGCCCGCCATCGACGCCACGACGTCCATGGCGATGTCGTCCGGGCCAGTGGACGCCGAACCGGCTCCGCTCCCCTGGTCGACCGCCGGCGTAATGCGGAAGTCGCTGCGGGACGGACGTTCCCCCATGACAGCGTTGCCGGAACCCGTCATCACTGGCCCCCTTCACAATTCAGGTGCGCGCAAGACCTGGAAATGTGCGCGCGTACAGAGTGCGTGCCGGCGCCCGTGGTTTCGCCGCATTTCAGCGGACCGGAGTTGCGGAACCCCGGGAAACCCCCGAGTACTGCATCACTCACCAATTCATCCTCCGCGAGCCGCAGACCGACCGGTCGGTGCAGCACCTCGGCCGGAGCAGGCGCGAAGCGCGCACCCGACTCCCGGACCTGCCCCAGGAGAACACTCATCGGTCTTCCCCACCGTCGATGACTTTTTCACTCTCATCTATACACATGTCACCGGAGAAGGCGGGACTCACAACCTTTTCCAAAGCAAATTCGAGCCATAGGAAATACTGATGCCGAAATTCAAGTCGGCGAAGTCTCGAAACTTCCGCACGGCCCGTCGGGCGTATCCCCCGATTAGCCGAACAGGTCGGGAAACCGGAAATATCACACGGTAATTAAACGCATTTCTGCGGATTCACGGCAGGAAACAGCAGGTCATTCGCGATCCTGCACGTCCGCTGGGCTGATCACCTTGCGCAGGCGGGTCAATGCGCGGTGCTGCGCGACCCGCACGGCGCCGGGCGTAGAGCCGACGGCGTCGGCGGTCTCCTCGGCGGACAGGCCCACGACGATGCGCAGCAGCAGGATCTCGCGCTGCTTGTCCGGCAGGACCTGCAACAGTGACGCCATCTCGCGGGACAGCTCGCCGCGCAGGGCGCGCTGCTCGGGGCCTGCCTCGGTCACGGGGCCGTCCGGCACGTCCGGGACGGGCTCGGAGCGGTTGCGCGACGACGCCCGGTGCGCGTCCGCGACCTTGTGCGCTGCAATGCCGTAGACGAAGGCGAGGAACGGACGACCCTGGTCGCGGTAGGACGGCAGGGCCGTCAGCACGCCGAGGCAGACCTCCTGCGCCACGTCGTCCGCGGACGCGAACGACCGCTCCTGCCGGCCGATGCGGGCCCGGCAGTAGCGGACCACGAGCGGGCGGATGGAGCCGAGCAGGCGCTCGACGGCGGGGCGGTCGCCGCTGATGGCCAGCGCGACCTCGGCGGCCAGGTCGTCCGGGCGCGCGGAGAGCACGGCGATCGACGGCTCGGCGGGCCTCACGACCTTGACGGTCGCCGCGCGGGCGACCAGTTCGTCCAGCTTGGTGCCGTGTGCGCGCTTCGCGAGGCTGGCGGCACCCGCGTCACCCAGCGAGGACCGGTCGAGCGCGACTTCGGAGTCGACGATCCGGCGGTGGCGGTCGGAGCTGATGTCGATCGGCGACGAGGACGCCATCACAGGCCCCCCTCACGGCTGAGGTACCGGCGGGCGACCGCCCGCGCCCGCGAGATGCGGACTTCCACGGTGTGGGGCTTGAGCCGCATCAACTCTCCGATCTCGGCGGGTGAGTACCCGCCGCGCACGAGCGCCAGCAGCGCGCCGTCGCTGTGCCCGATGTGCTTGAACAGTGAATCCAGCACCGCCTGCGTGACCACGGTGTCCTCGGCCGACCGGTCGCCCTGCAACTGGTCGACGGTGGACCACGCCTCCAGCAGCTCCACGTCCGCCCAGTCCTGCCTGCCCCGCTGCCACCTGCGGTACGTGTTCGGGAAGCTCAGGACGCACGCGTTCGAGTAGTACTGCTTGAGCGAGAGGCCGTCGTACGGCGTCCACTTGCCGCCGACGAGCCCCCGGTCGCGGAACATCTCGAACCCGTCCCACACGACCTCGCTGGACAGGTCCTCGACATCGTGCGGCGGAACGGGCTGCTGCTTGACGCCCCAGCCGCGCTGCCGCGAGCTCGCGAAGATCCCCCCGGAGCGCACCAGGCCCTTGACGAACTCCAGCCCGTAGCCGAGGAGCTGGTTCAGGACCATCTGGGATACTCCACCGGTGAGTCCGCGCTCGCGGAAGTGCTGGTGCAGCAGCATGTCGACCCGGATGCGGTGCGCTTCGTCCACGCCCGACCGGAAGTAGTGGTCGACGTCGTGGTTGGAGAGTTCCCCTAAAGCCGGATCGGCCGGCTCCTGAGGGCCCTCGAGAAAACCCATCCACCGATCCCTACGTCGACACGTCTGCGGCCTTCACTGGTTCCAATGTCGCTGAACGACGCTATTCTCACAAGATTCACGAAAGAAAATCTCAGGTTCACGCCGGTCGGCGTGCCAGCACGTGCAAGCGTGCGGCCACGTCGCGCAGGGGTGATCTGGTCGCGGCGACGAGCTCCAGCTCCGCGAGTGCCTCCGCCGCGCCCGGACTCGACTCCAGCACAGATCCCGGCACGAGGTCGGACACCACGCCGTAGCCCTGGAGGAGCTCCACCTTCAGGCCGGCGGCGATGATCAGCGCCTCCAGGCCGCCCAGGTCGAACCGGCGCAGCAGCGGGTCCTTCGTGCCCGCCAACTGGCCCGCGTCGTCGTCGAGCAGCCTGCGGGCGTCGACCAGGCGGCCCGCGATGGCCCGGTGCAGCACGGCCGCGTACCGGTTCGCCACCAGCACGGACACCGCTCCACCCGGCGCAGCCGCCGCGGCCAGCGCGGAGGCCGCCGCGGAGGCGTCGTCCACCACTTCCAGCAGCCCGTGGCCGAGCACCAGGTCCGCTTCGCCCTCCGGTGCCAGCTCGCCGAGCGCGTCCGTGTCGCCCTGGACTGCGGTGATGCGGTCGGGCACCCCTGCCTCGCGGGCCCTGCGGTGCAGGGTCGCCAGCGCGTTCGGACTGGGCTCGATGACCGTGACGGCACAGCCCGCCACGGCGAGGGGCACGGCCCACACGCCCGTGCCGCCGCCGACGTCGAGCACCCTGGGCGGTTCCCCGCCCCGGCGCTCCCGCGCGGCGATCAGCTCGGCGTCGAGCACCCTGTGCACAGCGTCCGGTCGCATGGTCGTAGAGCGTAGTTCGTGCTCCCGGCCGTGTGCGCCGGCCGCCGCCCGCCGATGAAGTTCGTGCCCGATCTGGTAAAGACCGTAGGCTGCACCCTGTGCATACGGTCGCAGTGCTGAGCCTCAAGGGTGGCGTGGGCAAGACGACGGTGGCGCTCGGTCTCGCGTCGGCCGCGCTCCGCCGTGGCGTGCGGACGCTGGTGATCGACCTGGATCCGCAGTGCAACGCCACGTCGACCCTCGAACCCGCCGAGACCGAGGCGTCCATCTACGACGTGTTGCGGGAACCGACGCTCGAGGTGCTCGAGAAGGCGATCGCGCCGAGCACCTGGGGCGAGGGCGTCGACGTGCTGGCGGGATCCGAGGACGCGGAGTCGCTGAACCACCCCGACCCTGGTCAGACCCGGTTGGGCAGGCTCCGCGAGGCGCTGAACCTGATCAAGGAACGCGACGACGACTACCCGTACCAGCTCGTCCTGCTCGACTGCCCGCCCTCGCTCGGCCAGCTCACCCGCTCCGCGCTCGTCGCGGCCGACCGGGCGCTGCTGATCACCGAGCCGACCATGTTCGCGGTCGCGGGCGTGCAGCGGGCGTTCGAGGCCGTGCAGAACGAGCGGGAGAACAACGCGGACCTGCAGCCGCTCGGCGTCGTGGTGAACCGGGTCCGGCCGCGCTCGCACGAGCACCAGTTCCGCATCGAGGAGCTGCGCGACATCTTCGGCCCGCTGGTGATGCCGGTCGCACTCCCGGACCGGCTGGCCGTCCAGCAGGCGCAGGGCGCGTGCATGCCGATCCACGAGTGGGGCACGCCCGGTGCCCGCGAGGTCGCGCTGGCGTTCAACCTGCTGCTCGCACGGGTGCTGCGGGTCAGCCGCAGCCGCCGCCGGGCCGTGCACCGCGACTTCGACGACGAGGAGATCCAGGAGGCGGTCGACGCGTGAGCGCGACGGCCCTCCTGGCGTTCACCGCCGCCGCGGTCCTGCTGACGATCACCCCTGGTCTGGACACCATGATGCTGTTGCGCATGGTGCTCGGCGGGGGCAGGCGCGCGGGGGTCTTCGGCGGCTTCGGCACGACGCTGGGCTGCCTGGTGTGGGGCGCGGCCAGCATCGCGGGCCTCACTGCTCTGCTGGCCGCCTCGCGGCTCGCCTACGACCTGGTGCGCTGGGCGGGCGCGCTGTACCTGCTGTGGCTCGGCGGGTCCGCGCTGTGGCGGTCGTGGCGCGGCAGGGCCACGGTCGAGGAGGCGCCCGCGGCGCGGATGACGCCGGGGCAGGCGCTGCGGATCGGCTTCACCACGAACGTGCTCAACCCCAAGATCGGTGTGTTCTACCTGAGCCTGCTCCCCCAGTTCCTGCCCGCCGACGCGAGCGCGTCCGGTTGGGCGGCGCTGCTGGTGGGCATCCACGTGGGCATCGGGCAGGTGTGGCAGCTCGTCGTGGTCTGGCTGGCGGGACGGGCGGCCGTCGTGCTCGGCAGGCCGCGCGTGAGGGAGTGGACGGAACGCCTGACGGCGTCCGTCCTGATCGGCTTCGGCCTGAAGGTGGCGTTCGACAGCAGTGCCAGAGGGTGACACGGTTTTCCTGGCAGGCCACCGCCTCGACGAGGCGCTGGCCGGCAAGACGCTGCTCCGCGCGGAGCTGCGGCACCCACGGCTGCCCTCCGGGGCGCTGAGCGGGCGCACGGTGCTCGGGGTGCACACGGTCGGCAAGCACATCCTGATGCGGTTCTCCGGTGAGCTGAGCCTGCACAGCCACTTCCGGATGGACGGTGCCTGGCACCTCTACCGGCCGGGCCAGAAGTGGCAGCGGCCCGCCCACCAGGTGCGGGCGATCATCGAGGTGGAGAACCGGATCGCGATCGGGTTCGCCCTGCACGACATGGAACTCGTGCCCACGTCGGAGGAGAGCAGCCTCGTCGGCCACCTCGGCCCCGACCTGCTCGGCGAGGACTGGTCCGACGCCGACCTGCACGAAGCCGTCCGCAGGCTCACCACCGACCCGACGAGGCAACTGGGTCCCGCCTTGCTCGACCAGCGCGTGATGGCGGGCGTCGGCAACCTCTACAAGACCGAGGTGTGCTTCCTGCTGGGCGCGTCGCCGTGGGCTCCGGTGTCGTCCGTCGACCCGGTCGAGGCGGTGAAGCTGTCGCGCAAGCTGCTGCTGGCGAACGCGTGGGCGCCCGAGCAGAGCACCACCGGGCAGCGGGGACGCGGGCACCAGCACTGGGTGTTCGAGCGCGGTGGCAAGCCGTGCCGCAAGTGCGGCGACAAGATCCGCGTCGAGACGCAGGGCGATGACTACATGGCGCGGATCTCGTACTGGTGCCCGACCTGCCAACAGTAGGCTGACCTGGGTCTACTTCCAGGAGGTCGTTCGGTGGTCTACAAGCGCGTGATCCGCAAGGCGTTGTTCCGCCTGCACGGCGGCGACGCGGAGCGGGTCCACGAGACCACCCTCGGCGCGCTGTCGCGGCTGAGCCCGGCGCTGCGGTTCAGCACGGGCACCCGCAACGAGCGCACGGTGTTCGGCGTCCGCTTCCCGAACCCCGTCGGGCTGGCGGCGGGCATGGACAAGGACGGCCGCGCCCTGCCCGCGTGGGCGGCGCTCGGCTTCGGGTTCGTCGAGGTCGGCACCGTGACCCGGCACCCGCAGCCCGGCAACCCCCGGCCGCGGCTGTTCCGCCTGCGCGAGAGCGAGGCGATCATCAACCGGATGGGCTTCAACAACGCCGGGGCACAGGCCCTGGCGACCCGGTTGGAGCGCTTGGGCCCGCTGCGGGTGCCGCTCGGGATCAGCCTCGGCAAGTCCAAGGTGACCCCGGTCGAGGAGGCGGTCGAGGACTACTGCGCCTCGCTGCGCGCGCTGTACCGGTGGGGCGACTACTTCGCGGTGAACATCAGCTCGCCCAACACGCCGGGGTTGCGGAGCCTCCAGGACCGGACGGCGTTGGCGGAGCTGCTGGGTGGGTTGACGGCCACAGCCGACTCGCTCGCCGGGGGCGGCGCGCGGAAGCCGATCCTGGTGAAGATCGCGCCGGACCTGACCGACAGCGCCATCGCGGAACTGCTGGAGGTGTGCGACCAGCACGGGATCAGCGGGCTCATCGCCACCAACACGACGTTGGGGCGCTCCGGGCTCGCCGCTGCCGACCAGGGGCTCGCCGGGGAGGCCGGGGGGTTGAGCGGGCGGCCGCTGGCTTCGCGCGCGCTCGACGTGGTCCGGTTCGTGAGCAAGGAGACCGACGGGAAGCTGCCGATCATTGGCGTGGGCGGGATCTTCGAGGCCGACGACGCGGCGCGGATGGTGGACGCCGGGGCCGACCTGGTGCAGGTGTACACCGGGTTCATCTACGAGGGGCCGGGGCTGGTGAGCCGGGTCAACAAGGCCCTGCGCGCGGGGTAGGCGTGCCAGAATCCCCGTGGACTTGGGGGCTCTGTGGGAAGACGACTGACGCTCGTGGCATGCCTGTTGGCGAGTTCGCTTGCGGCTGCCTGCACCGCATCGGCGGAGAACGAGGGCAGCCTGATCACGCGAATATTCGCGGAGTGCCAGGAGATGGAGCCGGAGTTCGCGGGAACGGATCAGGGCGCCGTGGTCATCGTGCCCGAAGTCGGGAGCTTGGACCTGCACATGATGGCCAGCTCGACGGAGAGCTTCGCCATGTGCACCCACAGCGGCGCCGGGACCAGCCTCTCGAAGGTCCCCTACGGCCTGGCGTCGGCTGAGGAGGACGTGATCGGGCAGATGCTCACGGGGACGATCCCGAACAAGGTGAGCACCGGGCACGGCACCCGTGTCTGGGGCACGCGCGTCGCTGCCGAGGTCGCCGCCGCCGAACTGGTCGTCGTCGCCAACGGCCGGAGCGTGCGAGGCGTGGTCGCGGCGGGGACCGTGCTCTTCGGCATCCCCGTGGAAGACGCGGGCGACGACTACGTCAAGGACGGGTACCGGGTGGTCGCCAAGGACAAAGCCGGGGCCGTGGTCTATGACGACCTGATCTGACTCGCGTGTGCGGCGCGGGACCGGTGTGCCGGGTCAACCAGGCCCGTCCCGGCGATCAGGCCTCGCGCGGCGAGTGGTCGTGGCAGGATTCCCCCGAACTGAGGGGTACTCACATGAACGCTCGCTGGGGTGGCGGCCACGGCCGGGTGGTGAACGTCGCGAAGCTCGCCACCGCCGTGGCGGTGGCTGCCGTGCTCGTGGGCGTGCCCACCGCCAGCGGGACGCCCAAGTCCTACGCGGGCGAGCCACAACTCGACACCTCGCTGTCCATGGAGGAGTTCCGGCAAGGTGTCCACGCCTGGTGCGCGCGGCAGCGACCGGAGTGGGCCGGGTTGACCCCAGGCGCGCTGGTCTTCGACCGCGGGCGGACCAGGGCGGTGCTGATGGCCGGCACACCCGACGCGTTCGGCCATTGCTCCTTCAGCCCCAACGGTTCCGGCGTGGGGTTGGCGCCGACCAGTCGGGCAGGCTTGGCGACGGGCAAGCCGCTGCACAGCGTGGGTTCCGGTTTCGGCACCGACGCGGATAACGGACCACCCGAGTTCCGGGCGGTGGGACCGGGCACCTACGGAATCGGTATGAGGGTGGCGCTCGGCGTCACCTCGGTGACCGTGCACCTCGCCGACGGCCAGGTCGTGGCAGCCGTGGTCGACGGCGAGACGGCCGCCCTGATCGTGTCCCCGTTCACCAGCGATGACTTCGGCACAGCGCGGGTGGTGCTGCAGGACGCGTCAGGTGCCGTGGTCTACGACGGACCGCTCTGAGCGGTGCGCGTGGCCCGGAGCCAGCGCATGACCGGGTGGACGATGACGACCAGCAGCGAACCCCAGACGAGGCCGCCCAGTTCCATGCTGCCGAGCTTCATGGTGAGGTCGCCGACCCCCGCTACCAGCGCCGCTCCGCCGACCATGGCGTTGGCCGGGTTGGTCAGGTCGACCCGGTTGTCCATCCAGATGCGGACGCCGATGAGGCCGATGAGGCCGTACAGGACGAGCGTGGCACCGCCGAGGACGCCGGGTGGGATGGTGGCCAGCGCGGCGGTGAACTTCGGCGAGAACGCGAGCAGCACGGCACCGCAGGCGGCCACCGCGTAGGCGGCGGTCGAGTAGACCTTGGTCACCGCCATCACCCCGATGTTCTCGGAGTACGTGGTCGTGCCCGACGCACCGCCGAGACCTCCCAGCAGCGTGGAGAGGCCGTTGGCGATGATCGAGTCGCCGATGCTGCCGTCCAGGTTGCGACCGGTGATCGTCGCGACGGCCTTCACGTGGCCTACGTTCTCGGCGATCAGGACGATCACGACCGGCAGGAAGAGCAGTGCGACGGACGGGCGGATCTCCGGGGTCTGGAAGTCCGGCAGCCCCACCCACGCGGCTTCGTGGAGTGCACGAACGCGCTCGTCGGAGACGAGACCCAGCACACCACCCAGCGCCCACCCGATCCCCACACCGAAGAGGACGGACAGGCGGAAGACCAGCCGCCGCCCCAACACCCCGGCGAGCAGGATGAACCCCATCGTGACGACGGCCAGCAACGGCTGCTTCGAGAACGGGTCGGTCGCCGAGTGCGACAGGTTCAGCCCGATGAGGATGACCACCGCGCCGGTCACCACCGGGGGCATCACCGAGTCGATCAGCCGTACGCCCAGCGCCTTGACCGCGATGCCCACCACGATGACCAGCAGGCCCACCGCCAGCACACCGCCCAACTGCGCGGCGACACCGTCTTCCCGCGACGCGGCCAGGGGTGCGATGAAGGCGAACGACGAGCCCAGGTAGCTCGGCACCCGGTTCCGTGTGAGGAGGAGGAACAGGAGCGTGCCGAGACCGGAGAACAGGAGGGTCGTGCTGACCGGGAGACCGGTGACCGCTGGGACGAGAACCGTGGCACTGATCATCGCCACGAGGTGTTGTGCGCCGAAGCCGATGGTGAGCGGCCAGCTCAGCCGCTCCTGCGCTGCCACGGCTTCACCGTCGGAAACCCGACCATCACCGTGCACGGTCCACAACGCCACTCAATGCCCTCCCGGCAGCTCGGCCGGACGCCCCTGTCCGACTTTGGAATCCTGCCACGCCACGTAGCCAATGAGGCTATATAACGGTCTGATAATCACACGAAGGCACTAAGATTCTTCGGTTGAACCACAGGATCGGGGGAGAGTGATTACGCAAGGTGACGCAACGGGGTGCGGCAGATGGTCCCGAGCCGATGTGCGGGGCAGGGTGGTGATCTTACCGGGGTGAGGGTTGGGGGTTTGGGCGGGCTGGGCGCTTGGGTGCGGGGTCGCGGGTGGTGGGTGCGGTGGGAGTATCGGACACAGCACGACGCAACCGAGCAGCAACTCTTTTAGTGCCCTACAACCGAGCAGCAACCCTTTAGTACCCCACAGCCGAGCAGCGCTACCGAGCAGCCCCTCAATGCGAAAGATCGCGAAGCGCCGACGCCAGCCCGGCCAGGTGGTCCGTGGCGTCGTTCAAAGCGTGCTGGTGATCCACAGCCGTACTGGCGGCCAACGCCCGCCCAGCAGCCGCGACGAGCACGCAGTACCCGTCCACACCCTCATCCAACTGCCCGCGCAGCCGCCGAACCCCTTCGATCAACGGCCCTCGACTCAGCGGAGGTGCCGTATCCCGAGCCCGTTCCACGGCCTGCAGCTGCGCCGACACCGCGCGAATAGCCGCAGCGGCCTCGACGCTCGTGGCCCGCGCCTGATCCACCGACTCATCAGGCACCGAGGTCAACGACGCCGAGTTCAACTGCCGGAGCAGTTCCTGCAGCGTGTCCTCGGCCTGGTCCAGCCGCTGCATCGGCTGCCGAGCGGCCGATGAGTGCGACGGGAGCGGCACCTTCACCGGAGGTGCGGTGAGGGCGAGGTGTTGCTTGGCGGCCTTGAGCTGCCGCATCTTGGTACCGGTGCGGACCGCGAGCACGGCCACGACGGCCCCGCCGATGGCGGCTCCCACGCCTGCCCCGACCGCGAACACCCCGAGGAACGTGAACAGCCCGATGACGCTCAGCACCGCCATGATGCTGATCCAGATGGTCATCGCCCGGCTGGCCCGGCGGTGGCGGCGGTCCAGTTTCGCGACCGGGTTGTTCCACGCGTCGAGGCGTCGACGAACCTGGTCCGCGACGGGGCCCTGCAGTTGACCGCTGACCATCTGAGCGATCTCACCCGCGGTCTTCTTGCGGGGCCCCATCCCGTTGCTCATCTATCTACGCCCCCGGTCAGCCCTGGCTAGCGGGCGGGTTCTGCTGCGGCATCTTCTGGGTCTGCTGGACCCGTGCGGCGATCTCCTGCTGGATGCTCGCCGCGTTGCTGCTGGAGGAGCCGCTGGTGACCTCACCCGCGACCTTGCCGCCGCCCATGGAGGCGCGGATCTGCTCCAAGCGGGACGAGCCCGCCATCTGGGTGGTCGACTGCTGGACTTCCAGCATCCGGCCCTGCACGGAGTTCTGCGCCAGTTCGGCGGACCCGAGCGCGGTGGTGTAGCGCTTCTCGATCTTGTCGCGGACCTCGTCCAGCGAGGGCGTGTTGCCCGGTGCGGCCAGCTCGGACATCTGGCGCAGCGACGAGGAGACCTGCTCCTGCATCTTGGCCTGCTCCAGCTGGCTGAGCAGCTTGGTGCGCTCGGCGAGCTTGGTCTGCAGGACCATCGCGTTGCGCTCGACGGCCTGCTTCGCCTGGCCCGCAGCCTGGAGCGACTGGTCGTGCAGCGTCTTCAGGTCCTCGATGCCCTGCTCGGCCGTGACGAGCTGGGTGGCGAACATGGTCGCCGCGTTCTCGAACTCCGAGGCCTTCTTCTCGTCGCCCTTGGCCCTGGCCTCGTCGGCGAGCACCAGCGCCTGACGGGCGGAGGACTGGAGCTTCTCGACCTCGCCGAGCTGGCGGTTGAGCTTCATTTCGAGCTGGCGCTGGTTGCCGATGACCGCGGCGGCCTGCTGGGACAGCGCCTGGTGCTGCCGCTGCGCCTCCTCGATGGCCTGCTGGATCTGCACCTTGGGGTCGGCGTGCTCATCGATCTTCGACGAGAACGCCGCCATGAAGTACTTCCACGCCTTCACGAAAGGGTTGGCCATCTCCTACGCCTGCCTTCTCCGTACTTTCCTGGCTCGCGCTCGTGATTGGCAACGACCCGGTGCCGGTGTTGGTTCCATCGTGTCAGTTGTGCCGCGCTGCTTCCACCGACCTGGGGAGATATCCGGGATCACCCTGAGACCGCCCTGCGACTTTCGTCGTCGGCATGGTCAATCCTGCCCCGTCGTGCGCGGGGATGGTCGGCAACCCCCACTTGGCGTGGCCAACTCGTTGTACGCGACAGCGCCGAGTCGGGGTATCCCCCGCTCGGCGCTGTGTTCACGCGTGTGGATCTCAGGCCGCCACCACGGCACCGCGTGGCGGACTGATCGAAGTGGACAGCCTGTGGCTGAGCACTGGTTGCAGCCGCAGGTCGGACAGGTCGTTGCCGACCACCGCGGGCACCAGGGTGCCCGCTTCCAGCCCCGCCTTGGCGGGCTCGGGACGCTTGGTGAGCGCCGCCGGGCTGGTGACCGGTTCCAGGGCGCCCATATCGCTGGCGACCCGGTTCAGTAGTTCGGACAGGGGCAGGTCCAACGCCTCGCAGATCGCCGCCAGCAACTCGCTGGACGCCTCCTTGCGGCCACGCTCCACCTCGGACAGGTACCCCAAGCTGACACGGGCGGTCCTGGAGACCTCGCGCAGCGTGCGGCGTTGGGTGGTGCGGGCATGGCGGAGCCGATCACCGATCGCCTCGCGTAGCAGCACGGTCATCGCGCGCCTCCTTCCGGCCGGCCGTGCCCCCACGTTACCGATACACCCGGACAACGGGCAGTTACTTCGGGACACGTCCGCCAAGGGCGAACGAGCGGCGGAGCCGTCGAGTTCCCGACCCGTTCACCGCTCGGCCACCGGGTCCACCGGGCACCTCACCCGGAAGTGCTGGTCAGCCGGGTCATCAGCAGGGCGAGGACGCCGTCGACGGACGCGGCGCGGACAGCGTGACGATCGCCACCCAGAGTCATCGTCTCCACCGCGGTTCCGGTCGGGCTCGACACGGCGACGTGGACGGTGCCCGGTGCGACGCCATCCTGCGGGTCCGGACCGGCCACGCCGGTCAGCCCGAGGCCCCAGGTCGCCCCGCAGCGCGTCCGGGCGCCCTCGGCGAGTTGGCGGGCCACTTCGGGGTGCACCGCGCCGTGTTCGGCCAGCAGTGCCTCGTCCACGCCCGCGAGCGCGTGCTTGAGGTCGGTCGCGTAGACGACCAGGCCGCCGCGCACGGCGGCGCTGGCGCCCGGCACGGACGTCAGCGCGGCCGTCACGAGACCCGCGGTCAACGATTCGGCGGTCGCCACCGTCTCGCCGCGCTGGCGCAGCAGCGCGACGACAGCGGCCGGATCGGTCACGCGCCCGCCACGGCGCGGCGGCCGCGGGCGCGCAGCCGAACGGCGCGGATGACGTAGTCGACGCCCGTCACGACGGTGAGGACCACAGCGGCGCCCATGAGCACGACGGC
Source organism: Umezawaea sp. (assembly GCA_039922235.1). Taxonomy (GTDB): domain Bacteria; phylum Actinomycetota; class Actinomycetes; order Mycobacteriales; family Pseudonocardiaceae; genus Umezawaea. Next base: position 9,565 of record JBDSAJ010000979.1, on the reverse strand, counting down.
GACGGGGGCCAGCAGCGACGGCAGCGGCAGCACGTAGAGGCCGATGGCGAGGATCTGCACGAGCGTCTTGGCCTTGCCGCCGCGGCTGGCCGGGATCACGCCGTGCCGGATGACCCAGAACCGCAGCAGCGTCACACCGACCTCGCGGACCGCGATCACCACCGTGACCCACCACGGCAGCTCGCCGAGCAGGCTGAGCCCGACGAGCGCGGCGCCGGTGAGCGCCTTGTCCGCGATCGGGTCGGCGATCTTGCCGAAGTCCGTGATCAGCCCGTGCTTGCGGGCCAGGTTGCCGTCCACGTGGTCGGTGAACGACGCGACGGCGAACACCGCGAACGCCGCCAGCCGCCACCCGGTCTGGTGCCCGTCCGCCGTGAAGAGGGCGGCCAGGAACACCGGGACGAGCACCAGTCGGGACATCGTCAGGATGTTCGCGATGTTCAGCAGCGGCACGGGTGTCGCTGTGGGCGTGTCCCCGCCCACGTCGGTCATCGGGGACCGCCTCTGGGGAGGACCTCGATCGGCGTGCAGACCAGGTCGACGCCTTCGGAGGAGTCGACCAGGCAGCGCACCATGTCGCCGACCTTGAGGCCTTCGGCCTCCATGACCACGCACTCGCCGTCGACCTCGGGGGCCTGGTGGGCGGCGCGGCCGACGCAGTCGGACTCCTCGTCCTCCTCGTGCTCGATCAGGACGACCACCTCCTGCCCGACCCGGTCCTCGGCGCGCTGGGAGGTCAGTTCCTCGACAAGCGCGGTCAGCCGCGTCACGCGGGCGGTGATGGTGTCCGCGTCGAGCTTGTCGGGCAGGTCCTCGGCCTCCGTGCCGTCCTCGTCGGAGTACCCGAACACGCCGACCGCGTCGAGCATCCCCTCGGTGAGGAAGCGCTCCAGCTCGGCGACGTCCTCCTCGGTCTCGCCGGGGAAGCCGACGATCACGTTGCTGCGGATGCCCGCCTCGGGCGCCAGCTCGCGGATCTGCTTGATCAGGCCGAGGAACGACTCCGTGGACCCGAAGCGGCGCATCCGGCGCAGGACCGACTCACTGGAGTGCTGGAACGACATGTCGAAGTACTGGGCGACACCGGGCGTCGTCGCGATCGCCTTGACCAGGCCCGGCTTCGTCTCGGCGGGCTGGAGGTAGGACACGCGGACGCGGTCGATGCCCTCGATCTCGGCGAGCCGGGGCAGCAGCACGTCCAGCGCGCTGCCGCCGCCCAGGTCGCGCGGCAGGTCCTTGCCGTAGGACGTCGAGTTCTCGCTCACCAGGAACAGCTCGCGCACGCCCTGCTCGGCCAGCCAGCGCGCCTCGGCGACGACCTCGTCGGGGTGGCGCGACACGAACGAGCCGCGGAACGACGGGATCGCGCAGAACGAGCAGCGGCGGTCGCAGCCGGAGGCGATCTTCAGCGGCGCCACCGGAGCCGTGTCCAGGCGCTTGCGCATGACCTTCGTCGGGCCCCAGCCGTGGCCGGGCACCTGCACGTCGTCCTTGGCGACCGCGGCGGGCCGCTGCACCGGCGTCAGCGGCAGCAGCGTGCGGCGGTCGACCGGCTTGTGCGACTCGATCGTGCGACCAGCGGCCACGTCGTCCAGGCGCGCAGCCAGGTCCGCGTAGTGGTCGAACCCGAGCACCGCGTCGGCCTCGGGCAGGCTCGACGCCAACTCCGCGCCGTACCGCTCGGCCATGCAGCCGACCGCGACGACCTTCGCGCCGCTGTCGGACGCCGCGAGCAGCGTGTCGATGGAGTCCTTCTTCGCGGACTCGACGAAACCGCAGGTGTTGACCACCACGACGTCCGCGCCGCCGTCATCGGTGTCGACCAGTTCCCACCCGCCGCTCGTCAGCCGACCGGCCAGTTCTTCCGAGTCGACCTCGTTGCGGGCGCACCCGAGAGTGAGCATGGCGACGCGCTTGGACGTGGTGGGAGTGGACACGGGCTCAGAGTAACCGCCGGAGGTGCCCAGATTGGAATTCACCACCGCCTGGAATTCGCCTCAGGCCGAACCAGTGAGCTACGTGACGTCAGCGGGATTCCACGGCAGCACTAAATTCAGCGGTCGTGAGCAGTGGCGTAGTCGTGCGAAGGGCCCGCACCAGCGACGTGCGGGCGATGAAGGCGCTGGTCGACCAGTACGTCGGGAAGGTGCTGCTGGCGAAACCCCTGGTCACCCTGTACGAGGACGTGCAGGAGTTCTGGGTCGCCGAGGTCGACGGCGTGGTGCGCGGGTGCGGCGCGCTGCACGTGCTGTGGGAGGACCTGGCGGAGATCAGGACGGTCGCGGTCGACCCGATGGCGCTCGGGCAGGGCCTGGGTCACCGGATCGTGGCTCAACTCGTGGCGGTGGCGCGCGAGTTGGAGCTGTCGCGGATCTTCGTGCTGACGTTCGAGACGGAGTTCTTCAACCGGCACGGCTTCGTCGAGATCGACGGCACCCCGGTGTCGCCGGAGGTGTACGAGGAGATCCGGCGGTCGGTGGACGAGGGCGTCGCCGAGTTCCTCGACCTCTCCTACGTCAAGCCGAACACACTGGGAAATTCCCGGATGCTGCTACACCTCTAACTATTCGAGTAATAACTAGAAGAGTCTTGACTGCACTAGTGCGACGCGGCCAGGATGGACCGCGTGTCCTCACCCAGCGGCGAGCAGCTCACCGTCGACGAACTCGCGGCGCGCGCTGCCCTGCCCAGCAGCACGATCCGCATGTACCAGACGAAAGGCGTCCTGCACCCGCCTCGCAGGCACGGCCGCGTCGCTTACTACGACGTGTCGCACCTGGAGAGGTTGACCCTCGTCGCCCGATTGCAGTCGCGGGGCTTCTCCCTGCCCGCCATCGCCGAACTGGTCGCGGCGCGGGAGAAGGGCGCCAGCGTCGCCGCGGTGCTCGGCGTCGGCGACGCCGAAGGTCCTGACGACTGGGTGCGCATCCGCGTCCGCGACATCACCCGGCTCGTGCCGACCGGCAACGTGCGGCCCCGGCTGCTGCGGCGCGCGATGCAGCTCGGCCTGGTCCGGTGGCGGCACGGCTGGCCGCACTGCCGCCGATGGGCGCTCGACGCGGGCAACCGGCTGACCGGGCTGGGCCTGCCGAGCGACGACGTGCTGGACAAGTTCACCGTGCTGCGCGACGAGACGGACAAGATCGCCGCCGAGTTCGTCGAGCTCTTCGAACGCAGGCTCTGGCCCCACCTGGCCGCCACGACCGGCGACGACGACCAGCTGGACCGCGTCCGAGCCCTGCTCGTGGAACTGACCTACACCGCCGAAACCGCCGTCATCGGCACCCTGCGCGAATCCATCCGCGACGCCGCCGAGGAGTTCGCCCGCCGCCACGGCCTGCTGCCCAGCGAGGACTTCCAGCCCGCCTGGGTGGACGAGGCGGTGCCGATCGCCGAACGCCTGGTCGACCCCGACCTGCACACCGAAATCCCCGACGACCCCGCGATCCGCCGCTTCCTCGACCACGGCGACGACCAGGACGAGGGCACACCGTGACCAGGCTGATAAGCAAGAACACGAAGATTTCTCACAACCTCCACACATCCTCCACCGTCACCGGGTGGGGTTCCGGCACAGTCTTGATCGCTGGTCGGACCGGGGTTCAGACCGGGGCCAAGGCACTGATGGCCAGGGGTGTCCCGCTCGATCGGGAACACCGGCGCGGCAGGCGGGAAGCCGAAGTCCGGGCGACCACCGGGAGGAGCCACCTGGACGGAGCGGCCGTGGCCGATCTCCGTCGTGACCAGGGGCGGCCCCGAGGCCACTCTACCGGCGGCGGGGGTCGGAAGGGTGGTTGTGGAGCTTGCCCGTGGATGGACGCCTGGGCTGTGGACAACTCGGGGCGCCCACCGCATACCTGCCCGGCACGGGTGTCGAAGCGATCGAGCCGGCTGAGGGGTCCGGCTCGCGCGCTCCCCGTGCCGGGCGCCGGGTGGCTCGCGTGATCGCCGTCATCGGCGGGGTGACCGCCCTGCGCGCCGGCTACCGCCAGGACCACGGGGTGGCCGTGGTGCCGCGGGCGCTCAGGAGGCTGTTCTGCTGGACGGTAGCGTTCGCCGTCGAGTTCCTGTGCTGGGCGGTGTTCCCGCTGCTCGGTTTGCTGATCTTCCCTTTCGTTTTCCTGTACGTCGTCGCCCTGTGCACAATCTGCCCGCGGGTCAATGACTTTTACCGGTCACGCAAAGAAGATAAGGGTTCACCCGTTATTGTGAACTATTACGCCGTATAGGGGTGACATCGGTGCCGGGCGTGGAGGTATGAACCACTTCACACCTACGCACGAGGGGGCACCACCTTGCTCGCCACTTCCCTGCGCCGCATGTCCCACACCACCGTCGCCGCGGTCATCGCCATCTTCGCGCTAGTGCTCGGGGCCGGTACGGCCCAAGCCATCGACGCGCCGACGGTGACCGACAACTACCTGTTCAGCAAGACGTTGGCCCAGTTCAGCGCCCTCAAGGCACAGCGTCCCAACGCCGACCAGCTCGACTGGTCCGACGACGGCTGCTCCTGGTCGCCGGACAACCCGTTCGGTTTCAAGTTCCTGCCCGCGTGCCAGCGCCACGACTTCGGCTACCGCAACTACAAGAAGCAGAGCCGGTTCAACGAGACCAGCAGGCTGCGGATCGACAACAACTTCAAGTCGGACATGTACTTCCAGTGCGACGGCAACTGGGCGTGCAAGCGCACCGCTGATCTGTACTACGCGGCGGTCCGCGAGTTCGGCGCGAGTTCGGTCAGCACCGCCGACGCCTTGCAGAAGTTCAACGTGCAGGCTTTCGCCAAGTAACCCGAATGGGGGATGGACCCGTGAAAGGGCCCGTCCCCCACCGAGTTGTTCAGTCCTCCGACTCGGCCCCGCCGCCACCGCGCATCAGGTACAGCACGTTGTCCAGCTCATCCGGTTTGATCAGCACCTCGCGGGCCTTCGAGCCCTCGGACGGGCCGACGACGCCGCGGGTTTCCAGCAGGTCCATGAGCCTGCCTGCCTTGGCGAAGCCGACGCGCAGCTTCCGCTGGAGCATCGACGTCGAGCCGAACTGCGACGTGACGATCAGCTCGGTCGCCTGGATCAGCACGTCGAGGTCGTCGCCGATGTCGGCGTCGACCTCCTTCTTCTCGCTGGCCTTCGCCGCCGTGACGCCGTCGGTGTACTCCGGCTGCGCCTGGTTCTTGACGAAGTCGACGATCTCCGAGATCTCCTCGTCGCCGACGAACGCACCCTGCACGCGCACCGACTTCGAGGCGCCCATGGGCAGGTACAGCGCGTCGCCCATGCCGATCAGCTTCTCCGCGCCCGGCTGGTCGAGGATGACCCGCGAGTCGGTCAGCGACGACGTGGCGAACGCGAGCCGCGACGGCACGTTCGTCTTGATCAGACCGGTCACCACGTCCACGGACGGCCGCTGCGTCGCCAGCACCAGGTGGATGCCCGCGGCACGGGCCTTCTGGGTGATGCGGACGATCGCATCCTCGACGTCGCGCGGCGCGGTCATCATCAGGTCGGCCAACTCGTCGACGATCGCCATGATGTACGGGTACGGCCGGTAGACGCGCTCGCTGCCGGGCGGCGCGGTGATCTCGCCGGACTTCACCTTGCGGTTGAAGTCGTCGATGTGCCGCACCCGGTTGACCTGCATGTCCTGGTAGCGCTGCTCCATCTCCTCCACGAGCCAGGTCAGCGCGGCGGCCGCCTTCTTCGGCTGGGTGATGATGGGCGTGATCAGGTGCGGGATGCCCTCGTACGGCGTCAGCTCGACCATCTTCGGGTCGATCAGGATCATCCGGACCTCGTCCGGCGTGGCCCGCGCCAGCAGCGACACGAGCATCGAGTTCACGAAGCTCGACTTGCCGGAACCGGTCGAGCCTGCCACGAGCAGGTGGGGCATCTTGGTCAGGTTCGCCGTGACGAAGTTGCCCTCGATGTCCTTGCCGAGCCCGATGAGCATCGGGTGGTTGTCCTTGATCGTGGTCGGCGCGCGCAGGACGTCGCCGAGCCGCACCATCTCGCGGTCGCTGTTGGGCACCTCGATGCCGACGGCCGACTTGCCGGGGATCGGCGCGAGCAGCCGCACGTTGTCCGTGGCGACGGCGTACGCGATGTTCTTGGTCAGCGCGGTGATCTTCTCGACCTTCACGCCCGGTCCGAGCTCCACCTCGTAGCGGGTGACGGTCGGGCCGCGGGTGAACCCGGTGACCTGCGCGTCGATCGAGAACTGGTCGAGGACGCCGGAGATGGCCTCGATCATCAGGTCGTTGGCCTTGCTGCGGGTCTTGGGCGCGTCGCCGTCCTTGAGCACGGTCGGCGGCGGCAGCTTGTAGTCGCCCTCGACGGCGCGGGAGACGAGCGGTTCCTTGGCGGGCTTCTCGGCGGCCGGGACCTTCTCCTTGACCTGGCGGCGCGGCGGCGGGACGGGGGTCTCGTCCTCGTCGTCCAACGGCAGTTCGGGCTGCGCGGTGTCCTTGACGACGGCCTGGCGACGGCTGCGCGACGGCCTGCGCAGCTTGACCGTCTTGCCCTCCTCTGGCAGGTCGTCCAGGTCCTCGTCGGCGTCGAAGCGCTCGACGTCGCCGGGCTTGATCGCCTCCAGCACCTGTCGCACGGACTTGCCCGCGAACACCAGCAGGCCGTAGAGGCCGACCAGCATCAGCAGCGGCGCCGCGACCCACACGGTGAGGCCCTGCGCGAGGAACCCGCCCGAGAGGTAGCCGAGCGCGCCACCGGCCGTGCGGCGATCGACCGGCTCGTCGGGGAGGCCGCCCAGCATGTGCAGCAAGCCGAGCACGGCCACGCCGAGGAGCAGACCGCCGACCACCAGCCGCGGCCGGGTCTCCGGCTTCGGCTCCGTGCGCATCAGGATCACACCGACCACCAGCAGGACGATCGGCAGCACGATGGCCGCGTTGCCGACGGAGCTGCGCACGGCGACGTCGACCCACGAGCCGACCGGCCCGCCCGCCCGCCACCACACGCCCGCGGCGGTGATCAGGCCCAGCGCGATGAGCACCAGCCCCAAGCCGTCACGGCGGTGGGCCGGGTCGAGTTCCTTGGTACGGCCGACCGTTCGGACCATGCCGCCGACGCCGCGCCCCAGCAGGCCCCACGCCTTGCCGATGGACGCGCCACCGGACCGCTTGCGAGCAGGGGCTTTCCGGGCCGCGGGCTTCCGCGGCGTCGCCTTGGCCCGTGTCCCGGACGTGCTCGTCCGGGGCTTCGACCCGGTCTTGCCGCGTGTCGTGCCCTTGCGCGAGGTCCCCGTTCGGCCCGCCATAGCGTCCTACCGTATTCCTTTTCTTCGTCACACTGGTCAATCCAGTCACACCAGCACCAGACCGGTCACCGGTGGCCGCACACCCGAGCGGGCATGAGAAGGTCCAGCCTCATGGTTGCCCGGAACGCCCAGAGCGAACCTCCGACACGCCGTAATCTCCCCGGCGTGTCCACCCCTCTTCTGTGGCGTGTGCTGATCGCGGTCAACCGAGTCGTCATCGGCTTGACCGGACGGCTCGAAGTCACCGGCGACATCCCCGCGTCCCTGCGCGGCCGTCCACTGCTGCTCGCCTCCAACCACATCGGCAACCTCGACCCGCTCGTGCTGGTCGCCGCGTGCCGCCGCATCCACGTAATACCCCGGTTCATGCTGGCGGGCGGCCTGCTCGACGCGCCCGTGATCGGCCCGCTGTTCAAGGCGTCCGGCCACCTGCGGGTCGACCGCCGCGCGACGAACGTCGGCGAAGCCATGCAACGCGGCGTCGAGGCCCTCAGCCGAGGCGGCGACCCCGTCGCCGTCTACCCCGAGGGCCGGATCAGCCTCGATCCCGGCCTGTGGCCCGAACGCGCCAAGACCGGTGTCGCGCGGATCGCGCTGACCAGCGGCGCGGTCGTCGTGCCGGTCAGCCAGTGGGGCGCGCACGAGGCGATGTACTGGGGCAACCTGCACCCGGAGGGCTGGCGCGACTTCCTGCCCTACCTGACGTCGTGGTGGCGCTCGATCCGCACCCGGCCGGTCTTGAAGGTCCACTTCGGGTCCCCGGTGGACCTGGCAGGCCTGTCGGACGGCAAACCGGGCGACGCACGGCGGGCGCACGAGCGGATCATGCGGGCCATCACCGCCGGCCTGGTGCCGCTGAGGGCGGACGAGCCGGACCTGCCGAAGTTCCACGACCCGACCAGGCCGGTGACAGGCAGCAGCCCTTGGCGACCGAAGTCCGTAACGGTCGACAACTCCCAGTCGACGAATGCGCATGGCGTGGATGCAGAAGAAGACACCGGAGCAGCAGGCCGCGGAAGCAGCGGCCAAGGACGCTGAACAGGCGGTAGCAGCGGTCCGCTACGAGGAGCAGAAGGCGCTGGCCAAAGCCAGGAAGGAAGCGGCTCAACGCGAAAAGCAGCGCAAGGCGTTCTTGGAATCCCCTGCCGGACAGGCACGGGCCGCCTTCGAGCGGGACGACGTCGTCTTCCAATGCTCAGTCGACGTGATGAGCCAGCAGGCGATCATCGTCGCGATGGGCGGCAGTGACACGAAGCAGTCGACCAGCGATCCGGCGTACGTGCTCAACCGGATCTGCCGGGAGGGCTGGGACCTGGTGACAGGTTCCTTCGTGTTCATCGAGCAGGAGCAGGAGAGCCGCGACAAGTTCATGTCCACCGGTCAGAACGTGGCGATCAAGGGCAAGACCGTCGGCTACTACTTGTTCAAGCGGTGTCCGGAGAACCGCCGGGAGTTCCGGCACTCGTGGGAGACCGCCGCCACTCCGGTGACTTGACGGCGACGAGGAACGCCGACCAGGCAGAAGCGCTCAACGGCAAGTAGCCGAAGGTCTTGCTGTCCCGGATGCCGACACCGCGCCCGACCTCCACACACTCTGTCTGGCCCGCGCTGTAGCTGCCGACGCAAGATCCGCCTAGGTCGCGATCTCGGTGATCAGGTTCCTCGATTGTTCCTCGTCGAGCGCCGCCTGAGCGATCGATCCCAGCACCTTCTTGAAGCTGTCCAGCTGTGCCTTCGCCTCCACGAACAGGCTCGACGTCTCGCCCTCCACGAACACCACCGGTTCGACCCCTGACAACCTGAACAGCGTGAACGCGCCTGCGAGTCCCGCGTGCGCGCCAAGTCCGGTCGGGACGACCCGCACAGCGATGTACGGCCGGACCGACATGCGGAGCAGGTGGTGCAGTTGGTCGGACATCACGGCGGGTCCGCCCACGGGTAGCCGCAAAGCCTGTTCGTGGACGTAGAAGATGAACTCGCGCCTGCCCTCGACGACTCGCTGTCTGTCCAATCGGGCAGCGACCCGCACATCGATCTCACTGCTCGGCACGGTCGCGCTTGCGCTGATGACAGCACGCATGTAGTCCGGCGTCTGGAGCAACCCGCACACCAGGTTCATCTGCCAACTGATGACCTCGGTCGCGAGTTGTTCGTGTTCGATGAGCGTGCGCAACTGGGAAGGAAACTTCGGCTCGAACCCCTGCCACCAGCCCTTCGCCGTCGACTCGCGGTGCAGGGCAAGGAGGTGCTCACGCTCGGCCACGGGTGTCTTGCACGCGCCGAGGAGCACCGC
>JBDSAJ010000978.1:0-3961 GCA_039922235.1 Umezawaea sp. | reverse complement strand
GCCGAACAGGGCTTGGCCTGCCACCAATGGGCTCCTGAGAGGCCGGGAAGGGCCTGGGGCGGGGCGCGTGTGGCGGCTGGCCCGGATGGCCGCGCGGTGGCGGTGGCGGGTCGTAGCTCACCGAGAAACCTCCCGAGCCGGTGTGAATGCGAAAGACGCGGATCCACACAGCACTGCGCGGACCTGCCCGGTTACGTTAACGTGTTCCTCCAGCAGTGGACGTAAACTCGCGCCACTGGAGGCAATACACCAGGCGAGGACAGAATGCCGAAGTCCAAGGTCCGAAAGAAGGCCGTCTACACCGCGCCTGCCGATCGCCGTACGCCGGTGAAGGTCAAGGCAGCCGGGCCTTCGCACCCCCTGTACATCGCCGTCATGCTGGGCGTGATGCTGCTCGGTCTCGCTTGGCTGGTGGTCAACTACATCGCCGGTGACAAGATCCCGGTGATGATGGACCTGGGGTCCTGGAACTTCGGCATCGGCTTCGCGCTGATGATCGTGGGCCTGCTCATGACGATGAAGTGGCGCTGACCACACCCCCGGTTTCCCGCGTTCCCACGCCAGCCCGGACGTGACTCGTCCGGGCTGGCGTGCGTCCGCGACCGCTCACCGGCCGTGATCACTCACCGTGCGGGAGCGGCCCCCAAGTAATCCCCATTGGGGACAACCCCTGTGGACAACTTTGCGCCATTTTGCACAAGCCCCGGTAGCGGGCTCCAGTTGTCCACAGGTTCCGTACCGGAGATCTACCGCTCATGCGGGACACTCGACCGCGTGACACCACTGCCGTCGGCCGAGCCGACCACCCGGAGTTGGGCCCCGCTACCCGGCGTCGTCGCGCTGGCCTGGGGATTGGCCGCCGTGGCGCTGCTCGCGGCCCTGCTGGCCGACGACAACTCCGCCCGCCTGCTGATGGGCCTGGCCGTCGTCCTGTGCGCCGTGCTCGGGACCTACGGGACGATCGTGCGGCCACGGCTGCGGGTGGACGACTCGGGGCTGCACGTGCGGACGTTGACCGGGGTGCACGACTTCCCGTGGCACGAGGTCAAGGTGCGACCCGTGCTGACGCGCAGGCTCGGCCGCGAGTCGCACAGCCTCGAACTGGACTGGGAGCACGGCGAGGACGAGCACCTGGTCGTGCTGACGTGGCTGGACCTCGGCGTCGACCCGAGGGACGTCGCCGAGGTCCTGCACGCCTTGCGACCCTAGGAACCGAACATCGCCGTGCCCACGACCACCAGGCTGATGAGCACCAGCGTCGTGGCGGCGATCAGGGATCCCTGCCACACGTCGCGACGTTCACGCGGCGCGTAGATCAGGCCGGCGGCCAGCCCGGCGCCGACCGCGAGGCCACCGAGGTGGCCCAGCAGCGAGATGCCGGGCAACGTGAAGCTGAGGACCACGTTCAGCCCGATGACGGCCAGCGCGGTGCCGGGGTTGAGCTTGAGCTTCAGCACCGCGACGAGCATCGCGCCCATCAGGCCGTACACGGCCGTCGAAGCGCCCGCCGTCAGCGAGTTCGGCGAGCCGAACAGGAACACCGCGACGTTGCCGCCGAACATGGACACCAGGTAGAGGGCCAGGAACCGGGTCCGCCCGAAAGCGGGTTCCAGGTCCCGGCCCAGCACGTACAGCGCGAGCATGTTGAACGCGATGTGCGTCAGCCCGTAGTGCAGGAAGCCCGCTCCGAGCAACCTCCACCACTCACCGGCCAAGGCAACCCTCGTCGGCGCGAGCACGAGGTCCGCGAAGACGGGCGAGCGCCAGTTGTCCGCGACGCTCTGCGCCTGGACGGCGGTGAGCACGAACATCAGCACGTTCACCGCGATCAGGATCGGCGTCACCAGCGGACGCGTACCGATCTCGGCGCCCACGAAGGTGCGGGGACGGCGAACCGTGCCCTGCGCCTCGCGGATGCAGTCGACGCACTGGTAGCCGACCGACGCGTCGCGGAGGCATTCCGGACACGCCGGACGTTCGCACCGCACGCAGCGCAGCCTGGTCTGCCGATCGGGATGTCGCACGCAGACCGGTATTTCCGGCTGCGCGCCGATCGGCTCACCAGACGGCGGAGGAACCGCGGAGTTGCTCACCGGAGCGGATCAGTGCCGCTCGATGGCCACGGACTCGATCACCACGTCGGTGGCGGGCTTGTCGCCCGCGAGGGTCGGCGCGGCGCCGATCTTGTCCACCACCTGCTGCGACTCGGTGTCGGCCACCTCGCCGAAGATGGTGTGCTTGAAGTTGAGCCACGTCGTCGGGCCCACGGTGATGAAGAACTGCGAGCCGTTGGTGTTCGGCCCGGCGTTCGCCATCGCCAGCAGGTACGGCTTGGTGAACTGCAGCTCGGGGTGGAACTCGTCCCCGAACTGGTAGCCGGGACCGCCGCGGCCGGTGCCGGTGGGGTCACCGCCCTGGAGCATGAAGCCGGAGATGACCCGGTGGAAGATCGAGCCGTCGTAGAAGGGACCAGCCGATTCGCCCTTGGCGTTCGGCTTCGAGTACTGCTTCGTCCCTTCGGCCAAACCGACGAAGTTGGCCACCGTCTTGGGGGCGTGGTCGGGGAAGAGGTTGATGCGGATGTCGCCCTGCGAGGTGTGCAGGGTCGCCGTCACCTTGGTCCCGACGAAGGATTCGTTGCTGTCAGCCACCACACCATGGTGCCATCCCGGGCGCGGATGTTCAGGAAGGGGCAGGATGGGTATGCCTAGTGCATGACTGACCGACAGCTTCTGGAGCGCGATATGGACGAGGTGCAGGCCATGACCAAAGCCGGTGAGTCGGTCGGGAAGGCCGTCGGTACCGGTTTGCGCGCGGCTCGTCGCGGCGCGGTCCGCGCTGGGCAGGTGGGCGCCGACACGGCCGTGCAGCTGGCAGGGAAGGCCGAGACCAAGCTCGCCGAGCGCGGCGTCACCGCCGACCAGCTCCGCGGCGTTTTCCTGGAGACCGCCGACGTACTGGCGGGCAAGGCCGAGGAGGTCGAGAAGTCGACCCGTCGGACCAGGAAGCGGCTGGCCAAGCAGCGCAAGCAACTCGCGAAGCGCGGTGGCCAGGCACGCGCTGACCTGATGGGCAGGACCGAGGTCCTCCGCAGGGACCTCGCCAAGGCCGCAGAACGCGCCCGCAAGGACGCGAAGGTGCGTGCCAAGGACGTCCGCAAGGCCGCCAAGCAGGCCCGCAAGGACTTCGCCCGCGAAACGCCGAAGAGCCGCCGCCGCTGGCCCTGGATCCTCGGGGTCCTGACCGCAGGCGCGGTGGCCGGCTACGTGGCGATGACGAAGCGCCCTCAGGAGGTCCACCTCCACGAGGAACCAGTCGTCCCCGCCACGCCCGCAGCACCTGCCACCCCCGCAACACCTGCCACGGCTGCCACGCCGGAAAAGGCACCCCCGGCATCGACGACCATCCCGCCCCGCACCGAAACCACCCCCCGCGGAGCCGACGCCGAACACGCCCGCAACGGCCAGGTCGCAGACCGCAACGCCTGACCACTACTCACCACCAAAGCCTCGATACCGGTCTCCGGTGCCGAGGCTTTGGTGTCGGCGAACCACCCGAACGAGTTACCCACCCACCCGCTGGCCACCCCAAAACTGTCGGACCCCCGCCGTAGCGTGTGTGTCGGGGGTCCCGCACATCGGGGGACGCCTGGTCAGCACTGCCGTCAGCACTGCCGCTGACCGACTCACGCCGGTCGTGGTCGAGGCGGGGAGGCCCCTCGACTGGGTGAATCACCGTGAAGGTGCTTCTGGTTGGGCACACCTTGCCCTCTGCAGGTCCACCGCTCCGGCCCCGACCAACGCGGCTAGTACGGCTCCAACCTCACGCCAGGCCTTGGCGTCCGCATGGGCTGAGACCCACAGCAACCATGGCCAGTAGCTCCAAGCCTTCCGGTCCGCACCGGATGTCGAGTCCGGCACAAGCGACTCAGCCAGCACGGGCTCCCAAGCTCACGCGGCTG
>JBDSAJ010000977.1:0-7081 GCA_039922235.1 Umezawaea sp. | reverse complement strand
AGCTCAACGAGGTGTCGGTGAGCAGGGGGTCGATCTTGAGTACCGCACCCGCTCCGGCACCGCCGAGCGAGATCAGCGAAACACCCGCGACACCCAACAGGATCGTCCGAACCGGGATGCCCGTCGGTTCCGGGGGCACGCGCGTAGCAGCGGACGGCGCCTGCTGCACGGACGCGGCGCTGGATCTGGGAGGGGACGGAGTTGAAGCCATCGCGGCAACATCGTTGCACAGCGCGTGCACGCTTCGGCACGCGATGGCGTGCAAGCGCGGCGGTGTCCCGACACCTCGGAGGATCTTCGCACGTGAAGATCACCCCAGGCAGTGACCATGTGGAGTATTCGCTGCTGGGCCGCGTGCGGTTCGATCAGCTGACGATGGAAGTCCGGGCCTTCGCCGACCGGGCTCGCAGCGGTGCCCCCGCCACCCGCTGGGCGGCCAGCTTCCCGGAGATCAGCACCGGTGGCACCCCGACGCCGGGTGTGGTGCCGCAGCCCGCCAGCACCACGTTGTCGACGCCGTCGACCAGGTTGCGCGGCCGGAACGGCCCGGTCTGCGCGAACGTGTGCGCCGCCGAGAACGGCGTGCCGGCCGCGAGGCCCATGTCGGCCCAGTCCTGGGGCGTGACCAGCCGCGACGTCTCGATCGACGCCTCGAACCCGGCCAGCCCGCGCGCTTCCAGCGTGCGCAGCAGCTCGTCGCGGTAGGCGGGACCGACGCGGGCCCAGTCGATCGGACCGGTCTCCAGGTTCGGCGCGGGCGCGAGCACGAAGTTCAGGTGCCGGTCGGCGGGCGCGAGCGACGAGTCGCTCAGCGTCGGCTGCGTCACCAGCAGTGACGGATCGCTCATCAGCCTGCCGGTGGAGGTGATCTCGTCGAACGTCCGGTCCCACGCCTGGCCGAAGAAGATCGTGTGGTGCCCGAGCTCAGCCCACGTCCGGGTGGTGCCCGCGTGCAGCACGACCGCCGACGGCGACCAGCGCACCGGGCGCGGGCGGCGCGGTGCCTTGCCGAGCAGCCGGTAGGCCACCGGCAGGTCCGGGGTCAGCACCACGGCGTCGCACGAGATGCGCTCGCCGCCGGTCGTGCGGACGGCCGTGACGCGGCTGCCGATGCGTTCCAGCCAGGCGACCGCCGTGTCGTAGCGGAAGGTCGCGCCAGCGGTGGCCGCCGCGCCCGCCATGGCGTCCGGCAGCGCCCGCATCCCGCCGCGCGGGAAGTGCACGCCCGCGATCGTGTCCATGTACGCGATCACGGCGTACGCGGCCAGCGCCCGCCGCGGCGGCACCCCGGCGTAGAGCGACTGGAACGAGAACACGCGCTGGAGGCGTTCGTCACGGAGGAACCCGGCGATGGCCGGGCCGAGCCGCCCGAACCCGCCCAGTGCCGCGAGCTTCGCCAGCGACGGGCCGATCAGGTCGGTGGGGGAGTCGAAGTTGCCGCCGATGAACCGGTCGCGCTCCACCCGGTACAGCTCGGTCAGCCACGTCCGCAGCCTGCGGTAGCCGGCAGCCTCCGCGCCGCCCGCGAACCGCCGGACCTCGGCTTCCATCGCGTCGGCGTCGGCGTGCACGTCCAGCGTGCTGCCGTCGGCGAACCGCGCCCGGTAGGCCGGGTCGACGGGCAGCAGGTCCAGCCGGTCGGCGAGGGACTCGCCGACCGCGGCGAGCGCGTCCTCCACCAGCTCCGGCATGGTCAGCACGGTCGGCCCGGTGTCGATCCGGTAGCCGTCCAGGTCCAGCCGCCCGGCTCGGCCGCCGGGGGTGGGGTCGCGTTCGACGACGGTCACCGCGCGGCCCGTGCCGAGCAGGTACAGCGCCGTGGACAGGCCCGCGAGGCCCGCGCCGACCACGACGACGTGATCGGTGCGCCCCGGCAACACGCGCATGATCAGTAGGTCCGCTTCGTGGCGCTGATGGCCAGCTCGGCCAGCCGTTCCCCGGTCGGGGCCACGATCGGCGCGGCCTCCAGCGCGGCCAGCGCGGACGTGGTGAGCGCGGTGATCCGGTCCTCGATCGCGTCCACGGCGCCCACGCCGATCAGCGCGTCGCGCACCTCGTCGACCGTCTCCACGTCCAGGTCCGGGGCACCCAGCGCCCGGTGCAGCACGTCCGCGCCGTACTCCATGCCCAGCGCCACGAGCAGGGTCCGCTTGCCCTCGCGCAGGTCGTCGCCCGCGGGCTTGCCGGTGACCGCGGGGTCGCCGAACACGCCGAGCAGGTCGTCCCGCAGCTGGAAGGCGACGCCGATGTCCGCGCCGAACCGGCGCAGCCCGTCGATCAGCTCCGGCGACCCGCCGCCGAGCGCCGCGCCCATGTGCAGCGGCCGTTCCACGGTGTACGCGGCGGTCTTGAGCCGGTCGATCCGCAGCGCCGCGTCCGGCGAGGAGTCGCCGCGCGCCTGCGTGAGCACGTCCAGGTACTGGCCCGCGAGCATCTCGGTGCGCATGTCCCGCCACGGCAGGCTCAGCCGCTGGAGCGCGTCGGTCGGCAGACCGGCGGCGAACAGCATGTCGTCCGCCCACGCCAGCGCGATGTCGCCGATCAGCACGGCCGCCGCGAGCCCGAACCGCTCCGGCTCGCCGAGCCAGCGCCGATCGCGGTGCTCCTGCGCGAACGCGATGTGCACGGTCGGCTGGCCGCGGCGCACTTCGGAGGCGTCCATCAGGTCGTCGTGGATCAGCGCGCACGCCTGGATCAGCTCCAGGGAGCTGACGGCCGTGAGCACGGACTCCGCCAGCGGGCCTTCCGGGTCGCCGCCCGCGGCCCGCCAGCCCCACCAGGCGAACGTCGGGCGGATGCGCTTCCCACCGCTCAGGACGAACGCGGCCAGGCCGTCCACCGCCCCGGTGAAGTTCTCGTCCATCAGCACGCCCAGCGTGCGCCGGTCGGCGAGGTAGCTCGCCAGCGCCTCGTCGACGTGCTTGGGCAGTTCGAGGTCCAACGGGTGGAGCAGCTCTGGAGCGGACACCCGTCTATGGTCACCTCTCCGGCCCATCCGCGCCGCACCGGGGGGCTCGTCCCAGCCAGTGAAAGGTGTCTCCCAGCTCTCGGACGCCCACTAGGCTGGGGGCATGACGACGGTGGTCGAGCGGTTGCACGGGCGCGGGCCCGTGTTCTCCGTCGAGTTCTTCCCTCCCCGCGACACCGCGGACGAGCTGGTCCTGTGGCGCGCGATCCGCGAGCTGGAGCCGCTCGACCCCGCGTTCGTGTCGATCACCTACGGCGCGGGCGGGTCCAGCCGCGACTTCACCATCCGCACCACCGGCCGCGTCGCGCAGGAGACCACTCTGCTGCCGATGGCGCACCTGACCGCCGTCGACCACTCCGTCGCCGAGCTGCGCAACGTCATCGGCTGGTACGCCGCCGTCGGCGTCCGGAACATCCTGGCCGTGCGCGGCGACCCGCCCGGCGACCCCAACGGCCAGTGGATCGCCCACCCCGAGGGCCTCACCTACGCCGAGGAACTGGTGCGGCTCTGCCGCGAGCTCGGCGACTTCTGCGTGGGCGTCGCCGCGTTCCCGTACAGCCACCCGCGGTCCGGCGACGTGGACACCGACACGAAGTACCTGGTCCGCAAGCTCCGCGCGGGCGCGGACTTCGCCATCGCCCAGCTGTTCTTCGAGCCGGAGGACTTCCTGCGGCTGCGCGACCGCGTCGACGCGCTCGGCTGCGACACCACGCTGCTGCCGGGGCTCATGCCGTTGACCACCCCGCGCACCCTGGCGAAGACGGTCGAGCTGTCCGGTGCCGACGTCCCGCCTTCGGTGTCCCGAAGGCTCGACCCCTTCGTGGACGACCCGGCGGCTTTCCGGAAGGCTGGGGTCGACCTGGTGGCCGAGATGGGGGAGCGACTCCTCGCCGAGGGCGTGCCCGGCCTGCACTTCTACACGTTGAACCGCTCGAAGGCGACGAGGGAAGTGGTGGCCCGTCTCGGCCTGATCCCCGCGCGCACGTAGAGGAGGCGGCGATGCCCACCTTCGACGAGAACTTCAAGAGGACGGCGGCCGAGACGAGGCGGGCCGACGTCCGCGCCGAGGAGCGCAAGCGCGGCCAAGCCGAGGAGTTCGCGGCGAAGAAGCGCTCCGCCGAGCCGGTGATCGCCCGCGTCTGCCGCGACGCGGCGGCCGTGCTGCGCGTCGGCCGGGTGCCCATCGAGACCGATGACGGCTGGTCGCTGCCCGAACTGCCCGCGATCCTGTCCGCCCGTCCGCGCTACGTGCTGGACGAGCGGGTCAGCACGGTGCTGGGCAAGCGCTGGAAGCTGGACCTCGGCAGCAGGCCGTGGGCGACCCTCACCCCCGACTCGGCCCTGCTGAGCGACCGCTACGCGTCCTCGGTGCGCAGGAGTCGAGCCGCCGAGCGCGAGGCGCGCGTCCGCGCCGTCCACCAAGCGATCGCCGTCACCGACGTCCGGCAGCTCGCGGCTTCCACGATCGAACTCGACTACGGCATGAGCCACCGCCTGGTACTGGACCGCGTGTCCCGCACCCTGTTCGTCTGCGCGGGAGTCGGCGGCGGCAGGCCCTCGGTGATGCCGTTCGAGGAGTACGGCCAGCGCGCCGCCGAGTGCCTGGTCGCGGCGTGGGAGAAGCGGCCGCGCGGGGACGACCGGCGGCGTTGACCCCGGTACCGAGGTCAGGCCACCAGGCTCCGTCGGTGCGCGATCAGCGCCAGCACCACGACGATCAGCGCGGCCCCGCCGGTGAGCGCGCCCACCAGGAACACCCACCCGATGAACCCCTCGGAGTCAGCGCCCGCGTACTGCACGGTCGCGGTCAGCATCGACGCCTGGCCGGGTTTGGGGCTCCAGGCGATCGTGCCCTCTTCCTCCTCGCGGCCGTTGGTGTTGACCACCCCACCGGGGAAGCTGATCTTCACCTGGATGTCCGCGCGGTCGATCGGCACCTGCGACAGGTCGACCGAGCCGGACATCGTGACCAGGTCGCCGGAGCGGCGGAAGCTGATCTGGTAGCGGCTGCTGGACGAGCTGGTGGCGAGCGAGAGGGTGCGGACCTCCTCGAACGTCAGGCCGTTGAAGAACAGCTGGGTCCCGGCGTAGGCGTCGACCTTGTACGGCTTGGTCGTGACGCGGCTGGCCAGTTCGGACGGCACCCGCAGCTGAGGGCCGGGGTCGTTGTCCGTCGTAGGCGGGGTTGCGGCGATGATCTCGCCGGACACGCGGTCGTCCTCCGACACGGCCATGGCGGCGTGCAGTCGGACGCACCCCGTCAGCGAGAACGCCGCGAGGATCAGGAAGACCGGCAGGAGGAGCACACGGGCTCTGGACACGCGGCCATCCTGCCAGTAGGCAGCGGTGTGGACCTTGTCCGCCAGCCGTTCGACTGGTAGTCGTGAGCAAGCCTAAAGACCTTTGCCGCGTCGGAAACGGGCGGTAGCGTGCCGGACATGGCTTCCTCTTCGGCTGGTGTGCACGGCATCAGCAACCAGTTCGTGATCGACTACGTCGCGTTGGACCCGATCGCGGCGACCCAGCTCGGCCTGCCCGGAGGTGAGGGCGAACTCACCGACTACTCGCCGGAAGGCCACGCGGCCCGGTACGAGCTGACCGTCAAAGCGGTCCGCGACATCACCGCCGCCGAGCCCACCGACAAGTCGGAGAGCGACGCCAAGGCCGTCTTCCTCGAACGCACCGCGGTCTCGACGGAACTGCACGAGGCGGGCCGGTCCGAGGGCGACCTGAACGTGCTCGCGAGCCCGGTGCAGACCCTGCGCGAGATCTTCGACCACATGCCGACCGACACCCCCGAGCAGTGGGCCGTCGTCGCCCGCCGCCTCGCCGCGATGCCGAACGCGGTCGCGAACCTCCGCTCGGGCCTGTCCTACGCCGCCGACCGGGGCAAGACCGCCGCGCTGCGCCAGGTGACCAAGGTCGCCGAGCAGTGCGACACGTGGTCCGGCCGCCGCGGCGGCAAGTCGTTCTTCGCGGGCATGGTCGAGGGCGCGCAGGTCGACGCCGCGCTGCGCACCGACCTGGAGAAGGGCGCGGCCGCCGCGGCCGAGGCCTACGCCGACCTGGCCGCGTTCCTGCGCGACGACCTCGCGGGCAAGGCACCGACGAAGGACGCCGTCGGCGAAGAGGTCTACCGGCTCGCCTCGCGGTACTTCATCGGCTCCAACCTCGACCTCGCCGAGGCCTACGAGTGGGGCTGGGAGGAGTTCACCCGCATCGAGACGGAGATGAAGCAGGTCGTCAGCCGGATCAAGCCCGGCGCGACGCTCGCCGAAGCTGCCGCCGCGCTCGACGCCGACCCCCGCTACCTCGTGCAGGGCCAGGCCGGGCTCCAGTCGTGGATGCAGGAACTGTCCGACAAGGCGCTGCTCGACCTGCGCGACGTCCACTTCGACCTGCCCGACGAGCTGATGAGGCTCGAGTGCAGGATCGCCCCGCCCGGCGGGAGCGTCAGCGCGTACTACAGCGGCCCGACCCCGGACTTCTCCCGCCCCGGTCGCATGTGGTGGTCGGTGCCCGCGGACAAGGAGACGTTCTCCACCTGGCGCGAGCTGACGACCGTCTACCACGAGGGCGTTCCCGGTCACCACCTCCAGGTCGCGACCGCCGTCTACCACGCAGACAAGCTCAACGACTACCAGCGCCTCTTCTGCTGGGTCTCCGGCTACGGCGAGGGCTGGGCGCTCTACGCCGAGCGGCTGATGCGCGAACTGGGCTACCTCGACGACGACGGCAACCTGCTCGGGATGCTCGACGCGCACCTGTTCCGCGCGGCCCGCGTGATCGTGGACATCGGCATGCACCTGGAGCTGGAGATCCCGAGGGGCACCGGCTTCCACGAGGGCGAGAGGTGGACCCCGGAGCTGGGCCTGGAGTTCATGCTCACCCGCACGATCACCGAGGCCGCGCACGTCCACGACGAGATCGACCGCTACCTCGGCTGGCCCGGCCAAGCCCCGTCGTACAAGATCGGTCAGCGGATCTGGGAACAGTTGCGTGACGAATACCGGCGCCGCGAAGGCGCCGCGTTCGATATCAAGGCGTTTCATAAGAAGGCGCTGGACATCGGCGGAGTGGGCTTGGACACCCTGAGGTCCGCGCTGCTCGACT
>JBDSAJ010000976.1:0-30402 GCA_039922235.1 Umezawaea sp. | reverse complement strand
CCGGTTCGACCGGCGCGCAGGTCCGCGAGCGCCGACTCGGCCTCCACCAGCCGGTCGGTGATGACCGCGGCGTGCTCGGTGAGCAGCTTCCCGGCGTCGGTGGGCCGGACGCCGCGGCCGACCCGCTCCAGCAGGGCCATGCCCGCCTGCTTCTCCAGGGCCGCGACCTGCTGGCTGATGGCCGACGGCGTGTAGCCGAGGTTCGTGGCGGCGGCCGTGATGGAGCCGCTGGTCACGACGGCCCTGAGCACCTGCATCCTGCGGACGTCCAGCATGCATCGACCTTACAGTTCTGCTACAAGGTCATGCATTTCTATTCACTTGTGCTGGTGCTTTGCCGACCGCAAGCTGGACCACGTGAACAAACCCGGCACGCTGATCAGGTTCGGAGTACTCGCACTCGTCTGGGGTTCGAGCTTCCTGTGGATCAAGATCGCGCTGACCGGGCTGTCGCCGGTCCAGATCGCGGTCGTGCGCACCGGTCTGGGAGCGGCGGTGATCGTGGCGCTCGTCTACGCGCGGGGCCACCGGCTGCCGCGGTCCCGGCAGGCGTGGCTGCACCTCTCCGTCGCGGCGCTGTTCGGCAACGTGATCCCGTTCATCCTGTTCGCGGTCGGCGAGCGGACCGTGGACTCCGGCGTCGCGGGCGTCATCAACTCGACCACGCCGCTGTGGACGCTGGCGATCGGGCTCCTGCTGGGGTTCGAGAAGCAGCGCGGCGGCGCACGGCTGCTGGGCCTGGTCCTCGGCTTCGTCGGGACGCTGCTGATCTTCGCGCCGTGGCAGCGGGCGGGACTGGCCAGCTGGGGCGCCCTGGCGTGCCTCACGGCCGCCGCGAGCTACGCCGTGGCGTACGTCTACATCGGCCGCACGCTGTCCGGCCAGGGCCTCACGTCGATGCAGCTCTCGTCGACGCAGCTCGTCATCGGCACCGGGATGACCGCGCTGATCGTGCCGGTCGGCGGTCTCCAGCCGGTGCACCTGAACCTCCCCGCGCTGATCGCGGTCGGCATCCTCGGCGTGTTCGGCACCGGCATCGCGTTCATCATCAACTACCGGCTGATCGAGGACGAGGGCCCGACCAACGCGACCACGGTCGGCTACCTGCTGCCCGTCGTGTCGGTGCTGCTGGGCGCCGCGTTCCTGGGCGAGGCGCTGAACCTCCGGGTGGTCGCCGGGATGGTCGTCGTGCTGTTCGGCATCGCCCTGACCCGCCGCCGCCCCGTCGCGGTCGTCGCCCCCGTCGACACCCGGCCTGCACAGCCCGTGACCACCAAATGATCAACAGTGACGCACCGTGGTGTGACCTGTTCGCCAGTTGAGACGGGAAAACAGGCCAAACAGGCGTAAGTGAGACCCACGTCTCCCCCGATAGCGTGGTTGTCGGGCGAATCGCGTCTCCGGGCGCTGTCTCGGACGTCTCCTCCCATGAGAGCGTGAACAACGCAGGTAGGGAAAGGGATGAGCCAGATGGCCGAGAACACGATCATCACCGCCAGCACCACGTTCCAGTTGCTGGTCCCCGGCATCGCACCGGCGCCGGTCGAAGCCGAACTCCAGTACAACCCGGAGGACCCGTACGCCGTCGCCGTCCTGTTCCACACCGGGCAGGGCAAGGTCGAGTGGATGTTCGCCCGCGACCTGCTGGCCGACGGCCTGCTGACCCCCTCCGGCGAGGGTGACATCATGGTGCGGCCCGCCTCCGACGACCCGGAGCGCGTCCTCCTGGAGCTGAACGCCCCCACCGGCTTCGCGATCCTGTCGGCCGAGGCCGAGCACATCGCCGAGTTCCTCGACCTGACCTACGACATCGTGCAGCCCGGTGAAGAGGACCTGTGGATCGATTTCGACCGGGAGTTGGCGAAGCTCGTCGCCAGCAGCTGATCGGGGATAGCCTGCACGACGTGAACGCGGTCGACGGGCGCTATGTGCTCAAGGAGCAGCTCGGCAGCGGCGGTATGGGTGTGGTGTGGCTGGCTCACGACGAGCTGCTGCACCGCGAGGTGGCGGTCAAGCAGCTCAAACTGCCCAACGTGACACCAGGTGCGTCCGACGTGGCCCGCGCGATGCGCGAAGCCCGCATCGCGGCCCGCCTCCAGCACCCCAACGCCATCACGGTCTTCGACGTGGTCGTCGAGGACGACCTGCCGTGGATCGTCATGGAGTACCTGCCGTCGCGCAGCCTGGCGGCGCTGCTCAGCGAGCGCGGACCGCTGTCCCCCGGCGAGACGGCCCGGATCGGCGAGAAGATCGCGACGGCACTGGCCGCGGCGCACGCGGCGGGCATCGTGCACCGCGACGTCAAGCCGGGCAACGTGCTGATCGGCCACAACGGCGCGGTGAAGCTCACGGACTTCGGCATCTCCCGCGCGGTCGGCGACGTCACGCTCACCGAAGCGGGCTCGCTCTCGGGCACCCCCGCGTACCTGGCCCCCGAGATCGCCCGCGGCGAAGCACCGGACGCGCGGTCGGACGTGTTCTCACTCGGCGCGACCCTCTTCGCGGCACTCGAAGGCCACTCTCCCTACGGCGACACCGACAACCACCTCGGCCTGCTCCACCGCGCGGCCAACGGCAAGGTGGAACGCTCGAACCGGGCGGGCGGGCTGCTCCGCCCCCTCGAACGGCTGCTCGCCATCGATCCCGCGCAGCGCCCCACCGCCTCCCAGGCCGCCGAAATGCTCGGTGTGCAGCCGCCCGAGGTGCTCAACACACCCAGGGGCATCCCGGTCCAGGCGCCACCCACCACTCCGCGGCCCATGCAGCTGGTCGGACCGCCCACTCCACGGCCCTTGCCGCGAGTCGGACCTCCCACCCCTCAGCGCTCTGCGGCTCAAGCCGTACCGCCCACCCCCCAGCGTTCTGCGGCTCAAGCCGTGCCGACCGCTCCTCCGCACTCCGCAGCTCCGGCCGGGCCTTCCACCCCACCTCCTGCG
Organism: Umezawaea sp.; assembly: GCA_039922235.1. Lineage (GTDB taxonomy): Bacteria > Actinomycetota > Actinomycetes > Mycobacteriales > Pseudonocardiaceae > Umezawaea. The sequence goes on along the minus strand of JBDSAJ010000976.1, from coordinate 27,466 downwards.
GCTCCGGCGGCCAAGACGCGCTCCCGCAAGCTCCTGTCCGCCGCGGTGGCCGTCCTGCTCGTCGCCGTCCTCAGCACGGGGCTGGTGCTGCTGCGCCAGGCAGGCATGTTCGGCGACACCGCGCAGTCCTCGACGGGCTCCACGGGTCCCACGGGTCCCGCGGAGGACGCTTCCCTGCTCACCCCGACCTCGGCGTGCAACTTCGTGATCGGGTGGTTCCGCCTCACCAAGAACGAGCCTCAGACCGCGTGGGACAGGATGGACCCGGCCACCAGGCCGCCCTTCGAGAAGTTCACCCGGTACGCCGGGAACCACGACGAGATAATCCCGGACACGAACCCCGACGTGGCCGCCAAGGAGGGCGGTTACCTGGTGACGGGCCAGGTCACCTTCAAGAGCAACGGCCAGATGACCGGCGTCGAGCACTACGAGGTCCTGGTGAGCCTGGTCGACGGCGAGCTGAAGCTGACCGAGCACAACGGCTGATCGACCCGCCACCACCTGAGACGGCGGGCTCGCCCGCTGCCGCCGTTCGGGCGGCTAGCCTGCACCCGTGAACGCGGTCGGGCAGCGGTACTCCCTGCTGGAGCGGATCGGCGCCGGTGCGATGGGCGTCGTGTGGCGGGCGCACGACCAGCTCCTGCACCGCGAGGTCGCCGTCAAGCAGCTCAAGCTGCCGGAACTCGACCAGGCCGCGGCCGAGATGGCCAGGAACCGCGCCATGCGCGAGGCCCGCATCGCGGCCCGCCTCCAGCACCCCAACGCCATCGCCGTCTACGACGTGGTCGTGGAGAACAACCTGCCGTGGCTGGTCATGGAGTACCTGCCGTCGCGCAGCCTGGCCGAGCTGCTGGCCGAGCGCGGGGCGATGGCCCCGGCCGAGGCGGCGCGGATCGGCGGCAAGATCGCGTCGGCGCTGGCGGCCGCGCACGCGGCGGGCATCGTGCACCGCGACGTCAAGCCCGCCAACGTGCTGATCGGCCACGACGGCACGGTGAAGCTCACCGACTTCGGCATCTCCCGCGCGGTCGGCGACGCCACGCTCACCGAAGCGGGCTCGATCTCCGGCACCCCGGCCTACCTGGCCCCCGAGATCGCCCGCGGCGAAGCGCCGGACGCGCGGTCGGACGTGTTCTCGCTCGGCGCGACCCTCTACGCGATGACCGAGCTGCGCTCGCCCTACGGGCCGACCGACAACAACCTGGGCGTCATCTACCGCGCGGCGACCGGCAAGATCGACCCGCCGTCGCGCTCCGGCTCGTTGACCGGGCCGTTGAAGAGGCTGCTGTCCAACGAGCCCGCGAAGCGCCCCACCGCCGCGGAGACCGTCGACCTGCTGGCGGGTGGCGGCGCGCCGACCTCGGCCGTCCCGCACAGCGACGAGCCCAAGCCCAAGTCCCGGTGGATCGGACCCGCCGTGGCCGCCGGGGTGCTGATCGCGGGTGTCGTAGGCGTGCTCTGGTTCCTGCCGCCGCCGAGCGACAGCCGGTCGAACAGCTTCCCCGAGGAGTACCACACAGGCACGGAAGAGGTGGTGACGACCACCGTGGACGGCGGTCCGACCAGCGCCCAGGCCGCGCCGGAAGGCTCGGAGGAGGCGGCGAGCTTCGTCCAGCTGCACTACGCGACAGCGCCCAAGGACCCGCGCACGGCGTGGGAGAACCTGGCGCCGGGGTACCGACCGAAGATCGAGGAGTACGAGTCGTACTGGAAGCAGTACGACCGGGTGAAGCCGGACGTCCTGAACGTGGTGCCCAGGGACAACGGCTTCCTGGTGGACGTCCAGCTCACCTTCACCACCGGCGACAAGACCACCGTCGAGGTCTACCGGCTCGGCATCGAGACCATCGGCGGCAGGCAGCAGATCGTCAGCTCAGCGGAGCTCTGAGCGCGAACTCCAGCAGCGCGTACCCGCCACCGCCCATGACGACGCCCATCAGCGAGCCGACGAGCACCTGCGCGGTCGTGTGGTCGCCCAGTTCCACCCGCGACCACGCGACGAGCGCGGCGGGCAGCGCGAGCAGCAGCAGCCACGGACCGTAGACGACGGAGCCCACGACCACGGCGGCGAACGCCACGGCCGCGTGCAGCGACACCTTCCACTTCAGCCCGAACGTGATGGCCATGCTGACGATCAGCGAGGCGAACATGCTGCCCGCGAGCGCCAGCATCTCGTGCGGCGCGTCGCCGAGCACGAGCACGGTCGTGCCGACGGCCAGCGAGCCACCGGCCGCGATCAGCGGGACGAGCCTGCCCTCGCGGTTGGTGACGTGGTGCCCCTCCCAGCGGCCGCTGCGGGCGCCCTTCACGATCACCACCATCGGGATCACCGACGCCGTGATGGCGACGACGAGCCCCCAGGCGACGGTCGGCCACAGCGCCTTCGTCGCGGCGGCGGCCACGGCGAACGGCAGCGTGAGGACCCACACCCACGGTGCGAGCACCTCGGTGGCGAAGCGAGCCAAGCGGTGAACAGGTGCTGAAGTCGTGCCTTGGGCCACCTCAGACCAGCCTGCGGTCGGAAGCCCAGCGGGACAGCTCGTAGCGGTTGGACAGCTGCGTCTTGCGCAGGACGCTGGACACGTGCGTCTCGACCGTCTTCACCGAGATGAACAGCTCGGAGGCGATCTCCTTGTACGCGTAGCCGCGCGCCAGCAGCCGCAGCACGTCCCGTTCCCGCGGGGTCAGCAGGTCCAGCTCGGGGTCCCGGATCGGGGCCGCACCGGGCCGGTCGGCGAACACGTCCAGCACGAAGCCCGCGAGCCGCGGCGAGAACACCGCGTCCCCGTCGGACACCCGCACGACCGCGCGCACCAGCTCCTGGCTGGAGATCGTCTTGGTCACGTAGCCGCGGGCGCCCGCGCGGATCACCGCGATGACGTCCTCGGCGGCGTCGGAGACCGACAGCGCGAGGAACACCACGTCCGGCAGCGCGGTCCGCACCTGCGCGAGCACCGCGGCACCGCCGCCGTCGGGCATGTGGACGTCGAGCAGCACCACGTCCGGCTTGTGGTGGCCGATCCCGGCCACCGCCTCGCCGACGGAGCCCGCCTCGCCGACCACCTCGATCTCGTCGCTGATCGAATCGAGTTCCGCGCGAACCCCCGCGCGGAACAGCGCGTGGTCGTCGACCAGGAACACCCTGACCCGTTTGCCTTCGGTCACGACCTGGCCTCCTGCTTCCTCGGCATCCCCAAGTGCACCTCCGTGCCCTCTCCAGGGCTCGTGCGCAGCTTGGCCTCCCCACCGTGCCGGATCATTCTCCCCCGGATCGAGTCCGCGAGGCCATGCCGGTCCTCGGAAACGGTTTCAGGGTCGAAACCCTTGCCCCGGTCCTTCACGAAGACGTTGACGCAGTCCTCCTCCACCTCCCCGTAGACGCTGATCTCGGCGACCCCGGCGTGCTTGGCCGCGTTGACCATCGCCTCGCGCGCGGCCTGCACCATCGCCAGCAGGTTGTGGTCCAGCGGGCAGTCCCCGACGACGACCTGCTGCACCGAGATGGCGAACGTGTCCTCGACCTCCCCCGAGGCCAGCGCGATGGCGGCGGACACCGTGGTGGGCCGGGAGTTGTCACCGATGTCCCGGCCGTACAGCCAGTCCCGCAACTGGCGCTCCTGGCCGCGGGCGAGCCTGCGGACCTCGCGCGGCGCCTCGGCCTGCTTCTGGATCAGGGCCAGCGTCTGCAGCACGGAGTCGTGCAGGTGGGCGGCGATCTCGGCCCGTTCCTCGGTCCGGATGCGCGCCCGGCGCTCCTCGCCGAGGTCGTTCACCAGCTTGATCCACAGCGGCACGGTGAGCAGCGCGACGCCCGCCAGCGTGGCGAGCACCGCGACCAGCGCGAACTGGATCTGGTCGAGCTTGTAGGTGCTGAACAGCAGCACCCCGATGCCGAGCGCGACCAGCGCCACCCCGGAGGCGATCCGGACCAGCGTCGACCGGCCGTTCTCGCCGAGCACCCCGCTGCGGGCCCCGTCCCGCCAGCGGCGGCGCTGCGCCTCGTCCGCCTCGCGCCACACGACGGCCGCACCGACCAGCGCCACGGCCAGCGGGCCGACGATCCAGCCACTGATCGCGCCGGTCAGCAGCGTGACCAGCACCGCGGCGCCCAACCCCAGCGCGAGCAGACCGATGGCCTGCTGGCGTTCCTTCGGCTTCGGCGGCACCTCGTCGTCCGCCGCGATCACCGTCCGCTGCGGCACGAAGACCCACAGCAGGCCGTACGCGATCACGCCGACGCCGTTCAACGCCGTCAGCGCCGCGAACACCGCGCGCACCCAGAACACGTCGACGCCGAGGTGGTCGGCGATCCCGCTCGCCACCCCCGCCACGACACGCCCGTTGCGGCGCCTGCGAACCGCCAGGTCCGTCCCTGCTGCCGTCTCCACCTGCGAACTCACCACACGATCGTCACACGTGCTTGGAAGGGAATCATCAGGGTTCCACCCGAGTCGGTGTTCAGGGTGCTCCCCCGATGTGCCGGGCCGCGCCAGACCCCAGACTCGGTGTCGTGAGTGGAAACCTGACAGCAGCCAACGTCGAAGAGACGTTGAAGGACTTCTGGGCCAGCAGGCCCAGACGGCCGCACCGCGGGCGGAAGATCGCCGGTGTGGCCGAGGGCATCGCGGAGCGGTACCGGATCGACCCGGTGATCGTGCGGGTCGCTTTCGTCGCGATGGCGTTGTGCAACGGTGCCGGCGTGTTGATCTACCTCCTCGGCTGGCTCGGGCTGGCGCAGGAGGACGACGAGGTGTCGCCCGTCGAGGCGCTGCTCGGGCAGGGTCGCAGCTCGACCCCGGTCCCGCTGACGGTGCTGCTGTGCCTGGCGCTGTTCCCCGCGACCGGGTTCTTCTTCGACGGCGGCTTCACGCTCGTGGCCGGGGTGCTGCTGTCCGTCGGGGCCATCTACCTCCTGCACAGCAACCGCGGGCAAGTGAACCGGCCCGCGCCGACCACCACGACCGCCTCCACCACGACTGATCAGGTGACCGACATGGGCACAGGCCAGGAGAAGACGGCCACCACCCCACCCGCGTGGGACCCGCTGGGCGCCGCGCCGTTCGCGTGGGACCTGCCCGAACCCGGCCAGACGATGGTGCAGTCGCCCGAGCCGCCGTCCGTGCGTCGGCGCAAGCGCCGGTCGCCGGTCACCGGCCTCACCCTCGGACTGGTGCTGCTGGTCGTGGCGGGCTCCGTCATCGCGAGCCCCTACGAGACCTGGCTGACCCCGCTGCACACGCTGGGCCTGGTCGTCGGCGTCATGGGCCTCGGGCTGCTCCTCGGCGCGTTCACCCGCGGTGGTCGCGGGCTGATCGGCCTGGTCATCCCGCTGAGCCTGGTGGGCGTGTTCGGCACGATGGTGAGCTTCGACGGGGTCGGCTCCTCCGACTACCTCGGCGACGTGTCCGACAACCCGACCGTGATCGAGCAGGTGAAGCCGAAGTACGACACCAAGGCGGGCACGGTCAACCTGGACCTGACCGGGCTGCCCAGTTCGGGCCGGGTCGAGACCGAGGTCTACGCGGCCGTGGGCAACGTGCAGGTGCGGGTGCCGCAGAACGCTGACGTGGACGTGCGCTGCGAGGCCGAACTCGGCTCCGTGCAGTGCCTGACCAAGAAGACCGACGGCAGGCAGCCCCCGATCGAACTCGATGACAACGGCGCCGACGGGCCCGGTGGGCTGAAGATCGTGCTGAACGCGCACGTCGGTGCCGGAGAAGTGGAAGTGACCCGTGGCTGACCAGGACCTGGAGCCGCGCAGCGGCTTCGACATCGTGACCTTCGTGTTCGGGATCGGCGCCCTGCTGGCCTCGGCGTTCGTGCTGACCGGCGGCGACTACTGGCCGGACTTCCTCGACCTGCGGTGGGTGGTCGCCGGTGGCGCGATCATCATCGGGCTGGGCCTGCTGGCCGGATCGGTGCTCCGCCAGCACCGGTAGGTCCTCTCCACTCACGCGGAAGGCCGTGACCCCTCGGGGTCACGGCCTTCGTCGTGTTCAGGGGGTGGCTACTCCCACTCGATGGTGCCCGGCGGCTTGCTCGTCACGTCGAGCACGACCCGGTTGACGTCCGCGACCTCGTTGGTGATGCGGGTGGAGATGCGTTCCAGCACCTCGTACGGCAGGCGCGTCCAGTCCGCGGTCATGGCGTCCTCGCTGGACACCGGCCGCAGCACGATCGGGTGACCGTACGTGCGGCCGTCGCCCTGGACGCCGACGCTGCGGACGTCCGCGAGCAGCACGACCGGGCACTGCCAGATCGTCCGGTCCATGCCCGCGGAGGTCAGCTCCTCGCGGGCGATGGCGTCGGCCTGGCGCAGGATCTCCAGGCGCGGGCCGGTGACCTCGCCGATGATCCGGATGCCGAGACCGGGGCCGGGGAACGGCTGGCGCTGCACGATGACCTCGGGCAGGCCCAGCTCCGTGCCGACCCGGCGGACCTCGTCCTTGAACAGCGCGCGCAGCGGCTCGACCAGCTTGAACTGGAGGTCGTCCGGCAGGCCGCCGACGTTGTGGTGGCTCTTGATGTTCGCCGCGCCGGTGCCGCCACCGGACTCGACCACGTCCGGGTAGAGGGTGCCCTGCACCAGGAAGTCGTAGTCGCCGTCGGCCTGGAGGTCTCGCGCCGCCTGCTCGAACGCGCGGATGAACTCGCGGCCGATGATCTTGCGCTTCTGCTCGGGGTCCGTGACGCCCTTGAGCGCCTCCAGGAACCGCTCGCGCTCGTCGACGGTCACCAGCTTCACGCCGGTCGCGGCCACGAAGTCGCGCTCGACCTGTGTCCGCTCCCCCGCGCGCAGCAGCCCGTGGTCGACGAACACGCAGGTCAGCCGGTCACCGATGGCGCGCTGCACCATGGCGGCCGCGACCGCGGAGTCCACGCCGCCGGACAGGCCGCAGATGGCCTTGCCGTCGCCGATCTGCTCGCGGATCCGCTCGACCTGCTCGTCCACGATCGACGAGGTGGTCCACTGCGGCTTCACGCCCGCGATCTCGTGCAGGAACCGGCGCAGCACCTCCTGGCCGTGCGGCGAGTGGCCGACCTCCGGGTGGTACTGGACGCCCGCGAACCGGCGGGTCGTGTCCTCGAACGCCGCGACGGGTGCGCCCTCGCTGGTCGCCGTGACGGTGAAGCCCTCGGGTGCCTTCGTCACGCAGTCGCCGTGGCTCATCCACACCGGGTGGTGGCCGGGCAGGTCGTCGTGCAGCCTGCCGCCGCCCTCGGTGACGCCCAGTTCGGTGCGGCCGTACTCGCGGGTGCCGGTGTGCTCGGCGGTGCCGCCGAGAGCGACGGCCATCGCCTGGAAGCCGTAGCAGATGCCGAACACGGGCACGCCCGCGTCGAACAGCGCCGGGTCGACCTGCGGCGCGCCCTCCTCGTAGATGCTGGAGGGGCCGCCGGACAGGACGATCGCGAGCGGGTCGCGTTCGAGCAGTTCCGCCACGCTCGCGGTGTGCGGCACGACCTCGGAGTACACCTGGGCCTCGCGCACGCGACGGGCGATCAGCTGCGCGTACTGCGCCCCGAAGTCGACGACGAGTACCGGTCGGTTGCTGGTTTCGGACACCGCGCAAGGATGTCAGACGTGGAAGAAGAACTGCTGACCGGAGGCGGTCTCAACGAGGTGGTCAGGGTCGGCGACACGGTGCGCAGGCCGGCAGGTCCGTGGGCCCCGCGCGTGCACGAGTTGTTGCGGCGCTTGGCACCACTGGGGTTCACGCCGGAGGTGCACGGGATCGACTCGTCCGGTCGGGAGGTGCTGACGTACCTGCCGGGTGAGGTTGGCCACCCGCCGCTGGGGCCTGGTCTGCAGGGCGACGCGACGCTGGTCGCGTACGCCCGGATGATGCGGCGGCTGCACGACGCGTCCGTCGACCTGGTGGGCACCACGGGCTGGCAGTTCCCCGCCCGGTCGCCCGCCGAAGTGGTCTGCCACGGCGACCTCGCGCCGTACAACGTCGTGTTCCGCTCGGGGCTGCCCGTCGGGGTGATCGACTTCGACACCGCCCACCCCGCGCCCCGGTGGTGGGACGTCGCCTACGCGGTGTACTGCCTGGCACCGTTCTCACCGGACTTCGGCACGCCGGAGGAGCAGTGGCGGCGGGCCGAGCTGTTCTGCTCGGAGTACGGCTGTTCGAGTGACGGTCTGGTCGACCACGCGCTGGAGCGGTTGGCGGACATGGTGCGCACCATCAGGGAGGATCCGGCTTTCACCCGCCAGCGCGCCGAACGGCACGACGAGCACTACCTGTCCCACGTGAAGTACATCCGCGCCAGTCGTGCCGCGCTGGCATACCGTTGACGCATGGACGCGATCACTCCCCAGCCCCGGCCCTGCTGGATCGCCGGCCGCCCCGAACAGGGTGCGCAGGTGATCACCGTGCACCACCCGTACGACGGGACGGAGGTGGCAACGGTCGCCGTTCCCGGTCCCGAGCAGGTCGAGCGCGCCGTGGCCGCGGCCGCCGACGTGGCGAAGGAGTTCCGGCGCACGCCCGCGCACGTCCGGGCCACCGCGTTGGAGCACGTGTCCAGGGCGTTGGCCGAGCGGAGCGAGGAGATCGCGGAGACGATCACCGCCGAGAACGGGAAGCCGCTCAAGTGGGCCGAGATCGAGGTCAAGCGGGCCGTCAGCACGTTCAAGTTCGCCGCCGAGGAGGCGCGCCGGTTCGACGGCGACCTCCAGCGGCTGGACACCGACGCCAACGGGGTCGGCCGGATGGCACTCGTGCGCCGGGTGCCACGGGGCCCCGTCCTCGCCGTCGCGCCGTTCAACTTCCCGCTGAACCTGGTGGCGCACAAGGTCGCGCCCGCGTTGGCGGTCGGCGCACCGGTGATCATCAAGCCCGCTTCGGCCACGCCGCTGTCGGCGTTGCTGCTGGGTGAACTGCTGGCCGAGACGGACCTGCCCGCCGGGGTGTTCTCGGTGCTGCCCGTGCGCGGTGGCGACATGAAGTCGCTGGTCACGGATTCGCGGCTGCCGGTGATCTCGTTCACCGGGTCGACCGGGGTCGGCTGGTCGTTGATGGACGCCGCGCCGCGCAAGCACGTGGTGATGGAGTTGGGCAGCAACAGCGCGGCGATCGTGTGCGCCGACTGGACGGACCTGGACTACGCGGCGTCGCGGATCGCGACCTTCGGGAACTACCAGGCCGGGCAGTCGTGCATCGCCGTGCAGCGGGTGATCGTGGACCAGGCCGTGGCCGGTGACTTCGTGCCGAAGCTCGTGGCGGCCGTTGCCGACCTGAAGACGGGCGACCCGCACGACCCCGAGGTCGAGGTGGGGCCGCTGATCGACGAGGACAACGCGGTGCGGGTGAAGGAGTGGATCGACGAGGCGGTGGCCGCCGGGGCCAAGCTGCACGTCGGTGGTGGGCGGTCGGGGACCTCGGTGGAGCCGACCGTGCTCGAAGGCGTGCCGGTCGACGCCTCGGTGTGGGGGCAGGAGGTGTTCGGGCCGGTGCTGGTGGTGTCCGTGGTGGACGGGGTCGCGGAGGCCTTCGCGCAGGCGAACGCCACCGAGTACGGGTTGCAGGCCGGGATTTTCACCAGGGACGTGAAGGTGGCTTTCGACGCCGCGGCGGAGTTGGAGGTCGGCGGCGTGATCGTGGGCGACGTGCCTTCGTACCGGGCCGACCAGATGCCGTACGGCGGGGTGAAGGGGTCGGGCACCGGACGCGAAGGGGTGCGGTCGGCCATGGAGGACTTCACTGAGGAACGGGTGATGGTGTTGACGGGGATTCAACTGTAGGACCGACCCGCGCAACGGCCAAAGCGCCACGCACCCGACCCGCGCAGCGGCCGATTTTACTTGGGGATTTGACCCTTAAACTTGTCGATCGGGCAGGCTCTTCCACGCCTGCCCTTTAGCCCGATCAAGGGTCAAATGAGGGGCCCCAAGTCAAATCGGCCACCCCCCGACCACCCCCAGCGCTACCGCCCTGCACCCACCCGACCACCCCCAACCCGCTCGGCACGCCCACGCGGGCCACCCGCCGAAGCCGCGGGGCCGGCAACTAGCGAGTCTTGACCTCCACGATCGGGAGTCGCAACGCGCCGGGTGCGGACGCGGGCACGGCGGGCTTGACCGGTGCGACCGGCGTCAGGCGCTGGTAGGCCGTTCCCTGTTCGGGGCGCTGGTCGCGCTCGCCCTTGTTGGGCCACAAGGAGAACGCGCGTTCGGCCTGGGCGGTGATGGTCAGCGACGGGTTGACGCCGAGGTTCGCCGAGATGGCCGCGCCGTCGACCACGGACAGGCCGGGGTAGTTGTGCACGCGGTGGTAGGGGTCGATCACGCCGTGGTCGGCGTCCTCGCCGATCGGGCAGCCGCCGAGGAAGTGGGCGGTCAGCGGGATGTTGACCAGTTCGCCCCAGGTGCCGCCGGGGATGCCGCCGATGCGCTCGGCGGTCAGCACGTTCGCGCGGTGGCCCGCCGGGATGAACGTCGGGTTCGGTTCACCGTGGCCCTGGCGCGAGCTGAGCTTGTGGCGGCCGAACAGGCCGCGCTTGGCGACCGTGGTGATCGAGTTGTCCAGGCTCTGCATGACCAGCAGGATCAGCGTCCGCTCGCTCCACTGCCGCACCGACAGCAGGCGCAGCATCCTGCGGGGGTGGCGGGCGGCCTGGCCGAGGAACTGGAGGAAGCGCGGCGTGCTCGACTCGCCGTCGGTCGCCAGCGTCTGGAGCATCCCCATCACGTTGCTGCCCTTGCCGTAGCGGCACGGCTCGATGTGGGTGATCTCGTCGGGGTGGAACGACGACGTGATCGCCACGCCGCTGGTGAAGTCGCGGTCCGGGTCCACGGTCTGCCGGGCCGCGCCGACGATCGCCTCCGAGTTCGTGCGGGTCAGCTCACCGAGCTTCGCGGACAGGCCGGGCAGCGTGCCGTCGGCGCGCATCCGGTGCAGCAGCTGCTGGGTGCCCCACGTGCCCGCGGCCAGCACGACCCGGCTCGCCGTGATCGTGCGCTTCCCCCGGTACAGGGTGGCCCCGGTGCGCTGGGTGCTGATCTCCCAGGTGTCGCCGGTCGGTTTGAGGCTGGTGACGGTGGTGAGCGGCAGCACCTTCGCTCCACCGCGTTCCGCCAGGTAGAGGTAGTTCTTGACCAGCGTGTTCTTCGCGCCGACGCGGCAGCCCGACATGCAGCTGCCGCACTCCGTGCAGCCGGTCCGGTCGGGCCCGGCACCGCCGAAGTACGGGTCGGCGGCCCGTTGGCCAGGCTCGCCGAAGTACACGCCGACGGGCGTCGGGTGGTAGCTGTCGGCAACGCCCATGTCGGCGGCGACCTGCTTCATCACCACGTCGGCAGGCGTCGTGGTCGGGTTGGTGACCACGCCCAGCATCCTGCTCGCCTGGTCGTAGAACGGGGACAGCTCCGCTTCCCAGTCGGTGATGTGCGCCCACTGGCGGTCGGCGAAGAACGGCTTGAGCGGCCGGTACAGGGTGTTCGCGTACACCAGCGACCCGCCGCCGACGCCCGCGCCCGCCAGCACCATCACGTTGCGCAGGAGGTGGATGCGCTGGATGCCGAAGCAGCCGAGCTTCGGCGCCCACAGGTATTTGCGCAGGTCCCACGACGTTTCGGCGAACTCGTCATCGGCGAACCGCCGACCCGCCTCGATGACGGCGACCCGGTAGCCCTTCTCGGTCAGCCGCAGCGCCGCGACGCTGCCGCCGAACCCCGAGCCGACCACGACCACGTCGAAGTCCACGTTGTTACCGGCGAGTTCACCCATGGACCCGAGAGTATGGGTTACTTCCGGTAACGCCTAGATCCGAACCGGTTCAGACGCCGTGGCTGTCCAGCCAGGCGAGGAACGGCGGGGCGAGCCAGAAGAGCACCACCCAGGCCAACAGCGCGATACCCGCCACGGCCGCTATGACCAGCGCGACCACCGAACCCGCGAAGCCCACCCGGCTGTCCACCGCTCTGCCGGCTTCGGTTTCTTCCTCGGTGTCGTTCTCGGTGTCTTCTTCGGCCAGTCCTAGCTCGACCAGGTCGTCCACGGAACCCTTCCTCGGTTTGGTCCACTCCTGCCGGTTCACTCTACCGAGGGGCTGGAATACAAGATCATCTAGTGGTCCGGCGAAAATGATTCGCCCGACGTGTCGATCCGGCCCCTGCCCGTTCGACGCGTCAGCGAGACCCGAGCCCAGGACTACCGAGGAGAAGACGATGCGGTTCATGGTTCTGATCAAGGCCAACGCCGATTCCGAAGCCGGGGTGATGCCGAGCGAGCAGTTGCTCACCGAGATGGGCGCGTTCAACGAGAGGCTGGTGAACGCCGGGGTCATGGTCGCGGGCGAGGGGCTGCTCAGCAGCGCCAAGGGTGCGCGGGTGAAGTTCTCCGCATCGGGCACGACGGTGATCGACGGGCCGTTCACCGAGACGAAGGAGCTCATCGCCGGGTTCTGGATCCTCGACGTGAAGTCGAAGGAGGAGGCGATCGAGTGGGTCCGGCAGGTCCCCAACCCGGACAAGGCGGAATCCGAGATCGAGATCCGCCAGGTCGCCTCGGCGGACGACTTCGGCGACAACCTCACGCCCGAGCTTCGGCAGGCTGAGGACGATCTGCGCAAGAGGGCTGCTGAGCAGCAGAAGTAGGCCACGGGTGGCGCCTCGCTGCGGAGTGATCCGCTGCGGGGCGGTTCGGCTGGGTGAGCGGGACTGCGGGCTGCGGCTGGTCGAGCCAGCCAGACCACGGATCCGGCCACCGGATCGACGATCCGGCGCTAATCGCGCCGGTCAGCAGCGTGGTCACAGGTGCGGCTGGCTGAGCGAGCAGAACCTCGGAGCCGACCAGCCGAACCACAAGCTCAGCCCGCCGAGCAAGCACGACCAGAGGTCCCCCGGTCGTGAGAACCCCCCGAACAACACGGTACGGATGGGGTCTGACAATTTCCGAGCGCGAGTGCTGGACGGGCTTCCGAAGGTCACCCCTTCGGTGGGCGCTTCCGAAGGAGGCGCCCACCGAAGGTGAGTCCTAGCCGCGGATGGTCAGGCCGACCTTCTGGAACTCCTTGAGGTCCGAGTAGCCGGTCTTGGCCATTGCGCGGCGCAGCGAGCCGAACAGGTTGGTGGCGCCGCTCGGGTCGACGGACGGGCCGAAGAGGAGGGTGCGGAGGTCGACCTCCTGGTCCACGCCGGGCGAGACGAAGCTGCGCGGGACGGACGGGTGTGCTGAGGCCGCGGTCCAGTAGAGGCCCTGGCCGGGGGCTTCGGTGGCGGAGGCCAGTGGTTCGCCGAGCATGACCGCGTCCGCGCCGCAGGCGATGGACTTGGCGATGTCGCCACTGGTCTGGGCACCGCCGTCGGCGATGACGTGGACGTACCGGCCGCCGGTCTCGTCCAGGTAGTCGCGCCTGGCGGCTGCGGCGTCGGCGATGGCGGTCGCCATCGGGACGCCGATGCCGAGCACCGAGTCCGTCGTGGTGACGCCGGGCGTGTAGCCGTAGCCGACGATGACGCCTGCCGCGCCCGTGCGCATCAGGTGCATCGCGGTGCGGTAGTCGCCGACGCCGCCCGCGATGACCGGGACCTCGAGGTCCGCGATGAACGACTTCAGGTTGAGCGGCTCGCCGTCGCGCAGGACGTGTTCCGCCGAGATGATCGTGCCCTGCACGACCAGGATCTCCACGCCCGCCGCCAGCAGGTCCGGAGTCAGTTCAGCGGCGCGCTGGGGGCTGACGCGGACCGCGACGGTGACGCCCGAGTCGCGGACCTCCTTGATCGCGGCCGCAACCAGGTCGAGGCGCACCGGCGCGGAGTGCAGCTCCTGGAGCACCTTGACGGGTGCGCCGGGGTCGTCCGTGTCCTCGGACGCCTCGACAAGGCGGAACAGGGCTTCCTCGACGTTGGCGTGCCGGGCCCACAGGCCCTCCGCGTTGAGCACGCCGAGGCCGCCCAGCTCACCGACCGCGACCGCCGTGCCCGGCGACACGATGGCGTCGGTCGGGTGGGTGATCAGCGGGATGTCGAAGCGGTAGGCATCGATCTGCCACGCCGTCGAGACGTCCTTCGACGAACGGGTCCGCCGGGAGGGGATGATCTCGATGTCGTCCAGCTCGTAGGCCCGCCTCGCGGTCCGGCCCATGCCGATCTCGACCAGATCGCGCACTTGTCTTCCTCTCAGCGGGTGGTGTAGTTCGGGGCTTCGACGGTCATCGTGATGTCGTGCGGGTGGCTCTCCTTGAGCCCGGCCGCGGTGATCCGCACGAGCTGCGCGTTCTGCAGCTCGGCGATCGTGCGCGAACCGGTGTAGCCCATGGCCATGCGCAGCCCGCCGACGAGCTGGTACGCCACCTGCGCGAGCGGACCGCGGAACGGCGTGCGCCCCTCGATGCCCTCGGGCACGAGCTTGTCCTCGGACAGCACGTCGTCCTGGAAGTAGCGGTCCTTCGAGTACGACTTGGTGTCGCCGCGACCGGACATCGCGGCGAGGGAACCCATGCCGCGGTAGGTCTTGAACTGCTTGCCGTTGACCAGGATCAGGTCACCGGGAGCCTCGGCGGTGCCCGCGACCAGGCTGCCGACCATGACGGCGCTCGCACCGGCGGCGATGGCCTTGGCGATGTCGCCCGAGTACTGGATGCCGCCGTCGCCGATCACCGGCACACCGGTCGGGTAGCACGCGAGGTAGGCCTCGTGGATCGCGGTGATCTGCGGGACGCCGACACCGGCGACCACGCGGGTCGTGCAGATCGAGCCCGGACCGACGCCGACCTTCACGCCGTCCGCGCCCGCGTCGACCATGGCCTGCGCGCCGAGGCGGGTCGCGACGTTGCCGCCGACGACGTCGACCGTGTCGCCGAGCTCCTTCTTGAGCTTCGCGACCATCTCCAGGACGGCGCGCGAGTGGCCGTGCGCGGTGTCGACCATGAGCACGTCGATGCCCGCGTCGGCCAGCGCCATCGAACGGGCGAACGCGTCGTCGCCGACGCCGACCGCGGCGGCGCACAGCAGCCTGCCGTCGGGGTCCTTCGACGCCAGCGGGTACTGCTCGGTCTTGACGAAGTCCTTGACCGTGATGAGGCCCTGGAGCTTGCCGTCGCCGTCCACGATCGGCAGCTTCTCGATCTTGTGGCGGCGCAGCAGGCCCAGCGCGGCCTCGGCCGACACGCCGACCTGCGCGGTGACCAGCGGGCCCTTGGTCATGACCTCGCTGACCTTGCGCTTGTGGTCCACCTCGAAGCGCATGTCGCGGTTGGTGATGATGCCGACGAGCTTGCCCGCCGGGTCCGTGACCGGGACGCCGGAGATCCGGTACCGGGCGCACAGGTCGTCCACGTGGGCGATCGTGTCGTCGGGCGTGCAGGTCACCGGGTCGGTCACCATGCCCGCCTCGGAACGCTTCACCGTCTCCGCCTGGCTGGCCTGGTCCTCGATCGACAGGTTGCGGTGCAGCACGCCGATGCCGCCCTGGCGGGCCATGGAGATGGCCATCCGAGCCTCGGTGACGGTGTCCATCGCGGCGGACGCGAGCGGGATGCGCAAGGTGATGTTGCGCGAGATCCTGGTGCTGGTGTCGACGTTGCTGGGCACGACGTCGGACTCCGCAGGCTGCAACAGGACGTCATCGAAGGTCAGTCCCAGCATCGCGAACTTGCTCGGGACTCCGTCAACGTTGAGCTCGCTGGTCATAGCGGGTGACAAGCCTTCCGTCGTGCTGCGGTCCCACCGCGAGCGGATCGGGCTTCCGCTTGGGGGCAGCATCTGATTCTCGACCCTGCGGGCAGGTCTGGGGCGTTCACGTCATGGTATCTGGGCGGTCACCGGGCCTCGCCCGGTACCGTGCGGGGTCGTGCCGCACGACGCCTTGCCGCCAGACCCCTTCGCCGAGGATCCGGAAGATCCCGCGAAGGCCATGGTCGAGCCAGAAGAAGACCACGAGCACCCCGAGATGGGCGATGAGGAACGCGCCGAACTCGTGGGTGACCTGAGCGACCTCGCCGTCTACCAAGCGCTGCTGGAACCCAGTGGTGTGCGGGGAATCGTGGTGGATTGCGGCGAATGCGAGGAGCCGCACTTCCACGACTGGGCCCTGCTCAGGGCGAGTCTCGAACAGCTGTTGAACGACGGCCGGATGCGCCCGCACGAGCCCGCGTTCGACCCGGACCCCACGTCGTACGTGACGTGGGAGTACTGCCGCGGGTACGCCGACGGCGTCACGGCCACCGAAAGCGCCCGCTGACGATGTGACGAAGCCCGCTCCGGGAACCGGGGCGGGCTTCGTCACACTTCGCACTAGCTCGTCGGGGTGGAGTTCTCCGTCTTCGGAGTGACGCCGCCGGTCGACTCGTCGGTGGGGTCCGGCGGCGGGGGCGGAGGAGGAGGCGGCGGCGGGGGCGTCTCGCTCGACGTGCTCGCCACGGACTCCGTGGTCGTCACGGCGGCGGACGACGAGACCGACGGCGTGGTCGGGTCGGTCGTCTGCACGCTGCTCGACGTGTCCGCGGCCGTCGTCGACTGCTTGGTCGTGCTGGTCGCCGTGGTGTTCACCGTGGTCGGCGTGGTGGCGACCAACTCGTCCAGCAGTTGGGTGTGCTTCTGGGACAGGTTGACGTGGCCGTCGTCGGCGGACACCTTCGGGAGTTGGACCCCCGCCTTGTCCAGCGCGTCCTTGGCCTCGTTCACCTTGCCCTCGCGCAGTGCTGCGCGGGCTGCCTCAAGGTCGGTGTTCACGGCCACCGCGGCCTCGACCGACTGGGCGTGATCGGAGTACAGCACGCGGGTGAGGCCCCAGAGCGGGTCACCGGGCTGGGCGTCGCGGGCCACCAGGCTGACGCCGGTGAACGCGATGGCCAGCACGGCCGCGGCGCTGGCGAGCGGGATGAGGAAGCGGTGCCTGGCACGGGGCTGCGGGCGGGCGGCCGCGATCGTGGCGACGGCGGTGTCCGTGTCGACCAGGTCGGAAACGGCCTGGCTGTCGACGTCGTGGCGCCACGCCAGGAGCATCGCGTTGAGGTCGTCCTGGACGAGGTCGCCGACGCGTTCGGGGTCCTTGCCGCCCAACGCGTCGAGCAGCGCGTCGTCGGCCTGGATGCCGGACAGGTCACCGGAGAACTGGTCACCGCCGGTGTCCGATTGATCGTCCGACGGGAGCGGTGCTCTCCTGTGCTGTCCGCGCACAACTTCTCCGATGTCGTTCTCGTGCTGGTCGGCCACTCAGACCACCTCCTCGGCTGCCAACGTCTTGCGAAGCCTGGACAGCGCCCGGTGCTGCGCCACCCTCACGGCTCCGGGAGTCGACCCGACCGCGTCCGCGGTCTCGTCGGCCGACAACCCGACCACCACCCTGAGCAGCAGGATCTCCCGCTGCTTCTCCGGCAGGATTCGCAAGAGCTGGGCCATCTGCCCAGTGAGTTCGCCCTGCATGGCCCGCTGTTCCGGGCCCGCTCCGGTCTCGGGTCCGTCCGGAACCTCGGCAACGGGTTCCGAGCGGTTGCGGGCAGCGGAACGGTGCGAATCGGCCACCTTGTGCGCTGCGATCCCATACACGAACGCGAGGAAGGGCCGACCTTGGTCGCGGTAGCTGGGCAAGGCCGTCAACACCGCGAGACACACCTCCTGGGCCACGTCGTCCGCCGAAGCGAAAGACCTTTCCTGTCTTCCGACTCGGGCGCGGCAGTACCGCACCACCAAGGGACGGATCGAAGCCAACAGGCGTGCGACTGCCTGCCTGTCGCCTTCGACGGCCGCGCCTACTTCGGCGTCCAGTCCGTCCCCCAAGTTGGTCATCGCAGACAGCAGTCCCGGTGTTACGCCTTGACGTCTCAACAACGAACAGCACAAGACGATCGACGTCACTCGTACTGGTGACCCTCACGCTACCGGCCAGGTGGGCAAATGGCGGAATGAGGGGCCCGAAGACCCCTCTGATCTGGCAGCACGCGCAACCGAATCCAGCCCGGCGACAAGTCACCGGGCTGGATGAGGATACCCGCGGATCGTGATCTAGGACACGAGACCGCGACGGAAGCCGTGGGCGACCGCCTGAGCGCGGTCGCGGACACCCAGCTTGCGGAACAGCCTCCGCGCGTGGGTCTTCACGGTGTCTTCGGACAGGTAGAGCTCGCGCCCGATCTGACCGTTGCTCTTGCCCTGGCTCATCCCGCGCAGCACCTGGAGCTCGCGCTCCGTGAGCTGGACACCGGGATCCGAGGGCTGGCGGGGGGCAGGCACCGACGTGCTCGCGAGGGTGTGGGCCAGCGCGGCCACCAGCTCGGGACGCGAGGCGTCCCAGCGGAGGTAACCACGGGCGCCACCCGCGATCGCGGCGGCAATGCTGCCCGCGTCGTCCGGGGCACCGAACACGATGACGTTGGCCTGCGGGTTGGCCGAGACGAGCCGACGGGTCGCTTCAACACCGGTCGGGACGGCGCGCTGGGTACCGACCAGCACGACGTCGACCGGCTGACGGGAAAAGCGAGCCAACAACTCGTCACCGTGCGCTACGCAGTCAATGCGACTAACCCCGGGGACGGCCGACATGACACGGGTGAGGCCCTCCCGCACGCTGCGCCGGTCGTCGCAAATAAGGACCGTAGTCACGGGGACTCCTTCCTGCAGCCGAGTGACGTTTCATCTCCCCTATCGGACGCTTGGGGCTCAACCTTGACACGATCCGGTGCTTAATCCGTCAAGAACTTCGACTGGGGGTCTGCGTTCGGGGGTTCCCCGGAACGGAGCAGCGCCGTCGGAACCCACGGCGAATCCCGAGCCAGTCGTCGACCGATCGGGTCAGCTCTGCGTAACACGCAGCTCAGAGCCTCGGTAGCCCGTACGAGAGGATTACCCGCCGCAGATGGGTCATGGTCGAGCAGCACAAGTGCCGTCGGCCAGATCAACGACCACAGGTCTCGTTTGGTAATGTGAGTTATGTCACACTCGAGTAGCTCAACCCCGCGAACCACCCCGTCGGCGGTCCCCCACACGACCAACGAGGTCCCCAGGAGGACCTCGGACTTGAGGGTGTGTCGCATTGCTCCCGCAGCACGCGCCGTAACCGCGGCAGCCTCAGCAGGGCCGATCGCGCCCTCGGCGTTCCCCTCCGCCAGTTCGATCTCCGCGGCCAGCCACCCGTGGCGCACCTCCGCACGCCAACCGCGTGGTTCGACCCGTCCGTGCAGCCGCCGCGCCTCGCCCGTCCGGCCGGCGCCGATGGCGTCGGCGGCCAACCCGAGCAGGGCGTCCGCCCGAGCACCGGCGGCGTCGATCCCGTCCGGGTCGATACGTCCACCTGCAGGAACGGCCGTCAAGGCTCGGGCGTCGAGCCCACGAGCGGCCGCATGCCCGCCCAGTTGGCGCCGGTGCGACGCGAACGTGGAAGCGGCCAACGAGGCGACCACCCGGTCCCGGTCGTGCAGCAGCGAGCACAGGAGCGTGGCCGCGGCCGCGTAGTGGCCCTGCCCGCCGAGCACCACGGCGGCGAGCCAGCGCTCCCGCGCCGACCCGTTGGCGGCAGTGCGCCAGACGGGTGTCTCGGGGCAGTCCCCGAACGCCGCGCGTCTCAGTTGGTCTTCCACGGTCACATCGTGCCGCGCGCGGACGACAGTGTCAGCAGACGGCCCGCTCGACCGCCTCGGCGGCCGAGCCCAGGTCATCGATCCGCTCCGCGGTGGAGGGGACGACACCGCGTTCCCAACCGGGACCGCCGACGAACAGGCGAGCCCGCTGCCTCGTGCGCGGCAGCGCCGCGAGCGCCCCCGGATCGGCGTAGCGCGGGAGCTGCGCCCAGAGCACCACGGCGGCGGGCGCGACGCGTCGGACAGCGGCCCGCAGTGCCTCCGCCGGGAGGGCCGCGCCGAGCTGACGAATCCCCACCCCGCGCTGCGCCAAGATCGCCGCCAACGGGTACAGCGGGATGTTGTGGCGCTCGTCCGGCATGCACGCCAGCAGCACCGGGCGGTGGTTGCGCGGAGTGGTCACCACGGGTGTCACGCGGATCATCGAGGCCAGCACGCACTCGTTCAGGAGGTGCGACACCTCCACGCCGGCGCCCGAGTGCTCCCACCGAGCGGCCATCGCGCTGATCAGCGGCCGGACCACCGAGTCCCACGTCGCGACCACACCGTCCTCGCCCAGCGAGTCGGCCAGGATCTGCTGCGCGGCGGCCGAGTCCATCGCCAGCACCGCCCGCCCCAGCCCCCTCGCCCGACGGCCGGCACCAGGCATCTTCAACCCGCGCCCACCCGTGCTCGCCCGCACCTCACCACCGGTGAGCACCGGCACCGGCACCGGCACGGGTGCCACCGACGGCAGCGAACGCGGCGCGGGCACCCCCGACGCCAGCGCGTACTTCGCGGCCTCAGCCGACGACGCGCCGCGCAGCAACGCCCGCTGCATCAACTCCAAGCGGGCGATGTCACCCGGCGCGTACCTGCGGTGTCGCCCAGTCGTGTGATCACTGGGTCCGAGGCCGTAACGGCGGTCCCACGTGCGCAGAGTGGCGGGCGCGACCCCGAGCCGACGTGCCACAGCGGCCACCGACAACACCAGTTGCGCGACCGGATCTTCTTCTACCGCGCCGGTTTCCCGCCCACCGCCGGTCGAGGCGGCGGGGCGTTCCGGATGCGTCATCACGCCGTCATCGTCCGGTTGCGGAGCCCGCGCGGCAACTCCGGCGGGTGAGTGCGCGATCACCCATCGGTTGAACAATCGGCTTTCTCGTGCCAGACCTCTTGAACAAGTTTTGGCGCGGTTCTACGGTGGATCAAGATTAAGCCAAATGGAGCAGTCCACAGCAGTGGGCCAAGGAGGCGGTCTCGACATGGCGGACACCCGAAGGCTCCCCGGACCCAACGCCGACGTGTGGGACTGGCAGATGACCGGGTCTTGTCGCGGAATGGACAGCGCGTTCTTCTTCCACCCGGACGGAGAACGAGGGCCCGCACGGGCCCGCAGGGAAGCACGGGCCAAGGCCGTCTGCCTGGCCTGCCCGGTGCTGGAGATGTGTAGGCGCCACGCGCTGGCGGTGCAGGAGCCGTACGGGATCTGGGGAGGACTGTCCGAGTCGGAACGCGACAACATCATCAAGTCGCGGAAACGCCAGCTGGCACTGGCCTGAGGCTGACGCTTGAAGGGGTAGGTCCTTCCGCCTGACGGGAGGACTGCCCCTTTGGCGTTTCTGGGGGATGGGGGTCGTGCCTGGAACTCGGCTGCCCCAGGTAGCGCCACAGCACCGGGAGTCGTGGCCGATTTGACTTGGGGACCCCTTGATTTGACCCTTGATCGGGCCAAAAAGGGCAGGTCGCAGAGCCTGCCGATCGACAAGTTCAAGGGCAATGCCGGTCGGTTAAGCCGATGTAAGATCAACTTCAGGATCGGCGACCAGCCGAAACGGGCACGATCAAGATCAATAAGTCGGGTTCCGGGCATCTAACCGACTGGCATTGAGTCTAAGGGTCAAATCCCCCGAGTAAATCGGCCACACCGCGAGTCGGGCGTGCTCGGGGAGGTGGTGGGTCGCCAGGTTGGGGCAGGTCGGTGCTGGGTCGCCCGTTCGTGCAAGCCCGTGGTGGGTCGCCCGCCAGAACCCCACAAACGAAAGAGGCGGCACCAAGAGCTGGTGCCGCCTCTTTCGTTTGTGATGCAAAAACCTAGTGGCCGTGTCCGTGGCCGTGGCCGCCAGAAGGCGCGTGGTCGTGCTCCTTCTTCTCCACGATGGCGCTCTCGGTGGTGAGCACCAT
The DNA here is from genome assembly GCA_039922235.1 of Umezawaea sp. Classification (GTDB taxonomy): domain Bacteria; phylum Actinomycetota; class Actinomycetes; order Mycobacteriales; family Pseudonocardiaceae; genus Umezawaea. The sequence goes on along the minus strand of JBDSAJ010000976.1, from coordinate 5,779 downwards.
GCGGGCGATCGAAGCAGCGTTGGTCACCGCGGAGCGGGTCACCTTGACCGGGTCGATGATGCCCGCGTCGAGCAGGTCTTCGTAGACCAGCTTGGCCGCGTTGAAGCCGTAGCCCCACTCGCCTTCGCGGACCGAGTTCACGACGACGGCGCCTTCGAGCCCGGCGTTCGTGGCGATCCAGAACAGCGCAGAAGACAGGGCCTCGCGGACGATGGCGACACCGGTCGCCTCGTCACCGGAGAAGCCGAGGCCGCCGTCGAGGACCTTCGCCGCGTGGACGAGGGCCGAGCCGCCGCCGGGGACGATGCCTTCTTCGACCGCTGCCTTGGTAGCGGCGACCGCGTCTTCGATGCGGTGCTTGCGCTCCTTCAGCTCGGTCTCGGTAGCGGCGCCGACCTTGATCACGGCGATGCCGCCGGAGAGCTTCGCGAGGCGCTCCTGGAGCTTCTCGCGGTCCCAGTCGGAGTCGGTCGACTCGATCTCGCGGCGCAGCAGCTCCGCGCGACCGGCGATGTCGGCCTTGGCGCCGCCGCCGTCGACGATGGTCGTGTTGTCCTTGGAGACCACGACGCGGCGGGCGGAGCCCATCACGTCGAGGCCGACGTCGGACAGCTTCAGGCCGACCTCGGCGGCGATGACCTGGCCGCCGGTGACGACCGCGAGGTCGTCGAGGAACGCCTTGCGGCGGTCACCGAAGAACGGGGCCTTCACGGCGACGACGCGGAGGGTCTTGCGGAGGGCGTTGACCACCAGGGTGGACAGCGCCTCGCCCTCGACGTCCTCGGCGATCACGACGAGCGACTTGCCGGACTCGGCGACCTTCTCCAGCAGCGGCAGGAAGTCGGCCAGCGCCGAGATCTTCTCGCGGTGCAGCAGGATGAGGGCGTCCTCGAAGATCGCTTCCTGCGCTTCGAGGTCCGTGGCGAAGTGCGCCGAGATGTAGCCCTTGTCGAACTGGACACCCTCGGTGATCTGCAGCTCGGTGAGCATCGTCGAGGACTCCTCGACGGTGATCACGCCGTCCTCGCCGACCTTCTCGATGGCTTCACCGAGGAGGGCGCCGATGGACTCGTCGCGCGAGGACACGGTGCCGACCTGCGCGATGTTCTCGCGGCCCTTCACCGGGGTGGCCTTCGCCTTGAGCGCGTCCACGACGGCATCGGCGGCGGCCTGGATGCCGAGGCCGAGTGCGGTCGGGTTCGCGCCGGCGGCGACGTTGCGGAGACCGACGCGCACCATGGCCTGCGCGAGCACCGTGGCGGTGGTCGTGCCGTCACCGGCGACGTCGTTGGTCTTCGTCGCGACGGCCTTCGCCAACTGCGCGCCGAGGTTCTCGAACGGGTCGTCCAGCTCGATCTCGCGAGCGATGGTGACACCGTCGTTGGTGACCGTCGGGCCACCGAACTTCTTGTCGAGGACGACGTGGCGGCCTGCCGGTCCAAGGGTGACCTTGACCGTGTCGGCCAGCTTGTTCACGCCGCGCTCGAGTGCCCGACGAGCGTCCTCGTCGAAGCTGATCTGCTTGGGCATTGCCTAGCCTCTCTTGTGCGAAACGCCCCGGTAGCCCCGGATTGGGGTCGCCGGGGCGCCTTGCGTGTCAGCCGAACAACTAGTTGATGACGGCCAGCACGTCGCGGGCGGAGAGGATGAGGTACTCCTCGCCGTTGTACTTGACCTCGGTGCCGCCGTACTTCGAGTAGATGACGACGTCGCCGACAGCCACGTCCACGGGGACGCGGTTGCCCTTGTCGTCGATTCGGCCCAGGCCGACCGCGATGACCTTGCCCTCCTGGGGCTTCTCCTTCGCGGTGTCCGGGATCACGAGGCCGGAAGCGGTCGTGGTCTCGGCCTCACTGGCCTGGACGACGATCTTGTCCTCGAGCGGCTTGATGTTCACGCTCACCGGGCTGACCTCCACGGTCATTCAAAGCATTGGCAGGTGGTACGGCACCTGCCACCCCGCCGTCGCGGGGGTCGGGGCGGTGCTGGCGCCGTGTGATTAGCACTCTACCCACTTGAGTGCCAATGCTTCAACGGAGGGGCGGGATGGACTGTTCGGTGGAGGCGGAAACCCCCGGACCGCGCTCGTGCGACACCGGCCTCAGAACACCTGGATCGTGCTCACGGGCAGGCCTGGTGTGGTGGACAGGTCGATCGGCGACGGCTTGGCACCTGCGGCCACCAGGTGGGCGCCGATGGCGGCGATCATGGCCCCGTTGTCGCCGCAGAGCTTCGGGCGGGGCACGCGCAACTCGATGCCCGCCTCCGCGCAGCGCTCGGCGGCGAGGCCGGAGATGCGGGAGTTCGCGGCCACACCGCCGGCGATCACGAGGGTGTCGATGGCGAGGTCCTTGCAGGCCCTGATGGCCTTCATGGTGAGGACGTCGGCGACGGCCTCCTGGAACGAGGCGGCGACGTCGGCGAGCGGGATCTCCTCGCCTGCGCGTTCGGCCTTCTCGACCCAGCGGGCGACGGAGGTCTTCAGGCCGGAGAAGGAGAAGTCGTACTTGGCGTCGCGGGGGCCGGTGAGGCCGCGCGGGAACGCGATGGCGCAGCCGTTGCCGGTCTTGGCCAGCTTGTCGATGGGCGGGCCGCCGGGGTACGGGAGGTCGAGGAGCCTGGCGACCTTGTCGTACGCCTCGCCCGCCGCGTCGTCGACGGTGGAGCCCAACTCGGTGATCTTGTGGGCCAGGCCCTCGATCAGCAGGAGCTGGGAGTGGCCGCCGGAGACCAGCAGCGCCAGGCAGCGCGAAGGCAGCGGGCCGTGTTCCAGGGTGTCCGCGGCGACGTGGCCCGCCAGGTGGTTGACGCCGTAGAGGGGCTTGCCGAGCGCGGCGGCATACGCCTTCGCGGCCGAGACGCCGACCAGCAGGGCGCCCGCGAGGCCGGGACCAGCGGTGACGGCGATGGAGTCGATGTCGGCGAGCCCTACGCCCGCCGTCTCCAGCGAGCGGCGCATGGTCGGGACCATGGCCTCCAGGTGGGCGCGGCTGGCGACCTCGGGGACGACGCCGCCGAACCTGGCGTGCTGCTCGACGCTCGACGCGACCTCGTCGGACAGCAGCTCCAACGACCCGTCGGGGCCTAGTCGGACGATGCCGACGCCGGTCTCGTCGCACGAGCTCTCGATACCGAGGATGAGCCTGTCGGTCACGGGTTTTCCCTCACAACAGCGGGGCGGGCCATCGTGTACGCGTCGGCGCCGGATGGCATGTAGTAGCGGCGGCGCAGGCCGATCTTCTCGAAGCCGTGCGCGACGTAGAGGCTGATCGCGGGCACGTTGTCCGTGCGCACCTCGAGGAACACCGGGGCGCTCACCTCGTCCGCGCGCTCCAGCAGCGCGCGGAGCAGGCGCTTGCCGATGCCCGCGTGCTGGTAGCCGAGGTCGACGGCGAGGGTGTGCACGCTCGCCTCGAAGTCCGGGGTGCGGCCGGTCACCGCAAGGCCGCCGTACCCGACCAGCTTGCCGTCGGCCAGGTACGCGCCGAGGTAGTGGTTGCCCATCGCCATCTCGGACAGGAACGAGGTCGCGCTCCACGGGTCGTCGCCGGGGAACAGCTCGTGCTCGATGTCCACGCAGCGCGGCACGTCCTCGCGGCGCAGCGGCGAGATCGTCACCGTGCCGGCGCGGCTCATGCGCGCGTCACCCTCTTGCGGCCGACGGGCTCGACGGCGTCGGGCCTGCGCAGGTACAGCGGGGTCAGCGGGCCGGGTTCGGCGCCCGCGAGCAGCTCGGCCGCGGCGGCCTGGACCAGCGCGAGCGGGGTCGGGTGGTGTGGCTCGACGACCGGCAGGCCGAGCACGTCGGCGTACAGCACCGCGCCCTCCCCCACGGCCGCGCGCACGTCGAAGCCGCGTTCAGCCAGGTCCGCGGGGCGGTCGACGCCTGGGCCGTCGACGCGGCGGCCCTCGGCGTCGTAGACGGCCCAGTAGACCTCCTTGCGGCGCGCGTCGGTGGCGACCAGCAGGGGCTCCCCGGTCCCGGCCGCGAGCGCGACGGCGTCCGGGGTCGGCACCGGGTACACCGGCCGGTCCAGCGCCTGGCCCAGCGCGGCGGCCGTGACGAGGCCGACCCGCAGCCCGGTGAACGGGCCGGGGCCCGCGCCGACGACGATCGCGTCCACGTCGGCGAACGTCTTGCCCGCCTCGGTGAGCGCATCCTGGAGGTGCGGCGTGAGCAGTTCGCCGTGGGCCTTCGCGTTGAGGGTCACGCGTTGCGCGAGCAGTCGGGGCGGCGAATCAGCCGTCAGGTCGACGACACCGGCGGTGACCGCGGGTGTGGCGGTATCGATGGCGAGGACGAGCACGGTTGTCAAGGGTACGGGTGTTCTCGAATCGCACTTGCCTTGACGTCGGCGTCAAGGTGGAGCATCGCTTCGTGGAGGAGGTCGGGATGCGCATCGGGGAACTGGCCGAGCTGGCCGGGACGACGACCAGGGCACTGCGCTACTACGAGGCGCAGGGCCTGCTGCCCGCTCGGCGGGACGCCAAGGGGTACCGGGCGTACGACCAGTCCGACCTGCGGCTGGTCACCGAGATCCGGTCACTGACCGGCATCGGGTTCGCGCTGGAGGAGACCCGGCCGTTCCTGGAGTGCCTGCGGACGGGTCACCCGTCCGGGGACTCGTGCCCGGCGTCGGTCGCGGTGTATCGGCGGAAGCTCGCCGAGATGGACGAGCTGATCGACCGGATGACCGCGGTGCGCGACCGGGTGCGCGACCAGCTGGCGCTGGCCGAGCTGCCCTTCTCCACGCCTGTGTGTGCGACGAGCGCTGGGAGAGACCTTGAAGACGACGACCTTGCGGACGCTGACCGATGACACGTTCGCCGACGCGGTGGGCGACGGGACGGTGCTGGTCGAGTTCAGCGCCGTGTGGTGCGGGCCGTGCCGGATGCTCGAACCGGTGCTGGAGCAGATCGCCGAGGAGCAGGGCGGCGCGCTGACCGTCGCGAAGCTCGACATCGACGCCAACCCGCGCACCGCGCGGGACCTCGCGGTGATGGCCGCGCCGACGCTGCACCTGTACAAGGGCGGCCAACTGGTGGCCCAGGCGGTCGGGGCCAAGCCGAAGTCGCACCTGATGGCGTGGCTCGAACCACACTTGTGATGCACGGCAGGCGCGGGGGCCGGCATCGTTCAGCAGATGTTGATCCCCGCGCTCGCCTCACCGTCGGACGACGCCGTCGCGCTCCGATTCCCCGAGAGGTCACTGACCTACCGGGAGCTGGCGGAAGAAGCCAGGTCGGTGGCTGGCGGCCTCGCCGGGGTCTCGCGGGTCGCGGTGTGGGCGCACTCGACGGCCGACACCGTGGTGGCGATCGTCGGGGCGCTGCTCGCCGGGGTGCCCGTGGTGCCGATCAACCCCAAGATCGGCGAGCGCGAGCTGGCGCACATCATGTCCGACAGCTCGCCGGACCTGGTGGTGAACGGGACGCTGCCGTCCGGGCCGCCGGTCGAGGTGCGGGAGCTGGACCCGGAGACGCCCGCGCTGATCATCTACACGTCCGGGACCACGGGTCCGCCCAAGGGCGTCGTGCTGCCGCACCGGGCACTGGCCGGCAACCTGGACGCGCTCGCCGTCGCGTGGGAGTGGACCGCCGACGACGTGGTCGTGCACGCGCTGCCGCTGTTCCACGTGCACGGCCTCGGTGTCGGCGTGCTCGGGCCGCTGCGGCGCGGCGGGACCGTCCGGCACCTGGGGAAGTTCTCCGTCGCCGCCGCCTCGGAGGCGCTGAGCGGCGGCGGGGTGATGTTCGGCGTGCCGACCATGTACTCCCG
>JBDSAJ010000975.1:0-4074 GCA_039922235.1 Umezawaea sp. | reverse complement strand
GTGGTCGACGACGGCAGCCCCGACGGCACCGGCCAGATCGCCGACGAGATGGCGGCCGCGGACGAGCGCGTCCACGTGCTGCACCGCACGGAGAAGGCCGGGCTCGGCGCGGCGTACGTCGCGGGCTTCGGCTGGGGCCTGGAGCGCGGCTACGAGTTCCTGGTCGAGATGGACGCGGACGGCTCCCACGCGCCCGAGGACCTGCCCAGGATGCTCGACGCGGCGGCGAACGCCGACCTCGTCATCGGCTCGCGCTACGTGACCGGCGGCAGCGTCGTGAACTGGCCGAAGTCCCGCGAGGTGTTCTCCCGCGGCGCGAACCTGTACTCCCGGATCGCGCTCGGGGCACCCATCAAGGACATCACGGCCGGCTTCCGCGTGTACCGCGCCGAGGTGCTGCGCAGGCTCAAGCTGCACAACGTGGCGTCCTCGGGCTACTGCTTCCAGATCGACCTGTCGTGGCGCACCCACGAGCTGGGCTTCCGCATCGTCGAGGTGCCGATCACCTTCACCGACCGGATCATCGGCGAGTCGAAGATGAGCGGCAACGTCGTCCGCGAGGCACTGATCAGGGTCACCAAGTGGGGCCTGCGCCGCCGTGGCACGCAGCTCAAGAACGTCTTCGCGCCCAAGGCCAAGACCCCCGCGGGGAGCTGACCGCCCTCCCGGACGCACGACAAGGGCCCGCCCACCGGAATCCGGTGGGCGGGCCCTTGTGGTCTCGGCACGCCTGGGTCAGGCGGTGCGGGTACGCCGTCCGCGCAGCTCTTCGAGGCGCTCGTCGAGCAGCTCCTCGAGCTCGGGGATGGTCCGACGCTCCAGGAGCATGTCCCAGTGCGTGCGCGGGGGCTTGACCTTCTTGGCTTCGGGCTCGACGCCGTCGATGATCTTCGACTCGGTGCCGTGGAGACGGCATTCCCAGGTCGGAGGCAGTTCGGCGTCGTCGGAGAACGGAACCTCGAAGTCATGCCCCTTGGGGCAGGCGAACCGCGCGACACGGCGCGGGGCTAGGTCGTGGTTGCGGTCCGTCTCGTAGCTGACTGCTCCGAGCCGGCTGCCACGTAGAACGCGGTCGGCCATGGCGCTGTCCTTTCGCTCGGCCTAAGGGCCGGGGCCCAGGCATCTTGCTCACCGAGTGCAACGTACGGATTGGTCCGTTCGTTCCCCGGTATACGGTCATGGTCGCCCACAGTGACGTCTTTCACCCGTCAACGAAGGCTTCCTACTAAGGGATGCAATCGCGCCAGGATCGTGACGCGTTATCAAGCTACCGTGTGAGTTCGTCACACGAATGGAGCAGTACCCCCCAGCAGCGTGCGCCTACGCCAGCCTAAGCTGACCACTTTGGGCTACATTCGGTCCCAGGTCGCCTAGTCGGAAGTGACGTCGGCACAACACCTGGTAGCGGACAGTAGTTTCAGTGTGTTCCGGCACAGTGCCACGCTCCGTGTCAGGTCGCATCTGCTCCGTGTCCGCCACCATCACGGTGTCCCCAGCGCGGATCACCCGTCCGGCCCGCACCCGAGCGTTGAACCGCCCTGGTAGACCGCACCAGCAGAGGACCTCGACCTGGATGGCGTGCAGGTCGTCGGCCAGTTCGAACAGCCGCCGCGAGCCGGGGAACATCTCACCGCGGAAGTCCGTGGCGAGCCCGAAGCAGTAGATGTCGACTTGGACGTCGTCCGCCAACTCCGCCAATTGTTCCACCTGAACGGGTGACAGGAACTGGGCCTCGTCCACGATGAGGTAATCCACCCTCTGCCCGAGGGCCCACCGCTCCCGCACCAGCAGCCGGAGGTCGCCGTCGGAGACCTCCACCGCCTCGTGGGCGATCCCGATGCGGCTGGAGATCTGCGGCTTGCCGGAGCGGTCGTGGCGCACCAGCAGGAGGCCGCGGCGGCCCTGCCGGGAGTTGTTGTGGTCGATCTGCAGCGCCAGTGTCGACTTCCCGCAGTCCATCGGCCCGAAGTAGAACTTCAGGTGGCCGACCACGGGCGCGGAGCGGCGTGAACCGGCTACCGGAACCGCGGACAGGGCGTCGGTGGGGTCTGGGGATGACGGGGGCGCTTCCACGGCGGGTCACCCTAGTGGTTCGACCTCCGACGGTCCGTTCGGCGGGGGAGTCGAAGCTTCGGGTTCCGTGGTCTCCGCTGGTGCCGAGGGCGTCTCGGTCGTCGGGGGCGCTTCGGTCGTGGTGGGTTCCTGCGGCGCTTCGGTGGTGGTCACGGCGGTGGTCGTGGGCTCCGAGGCGCTCGTTTGGCCGCTGAACGCCTCGGGTGCTCGTGCAGGTGCCTGTGCAGGTGCTTGTGCCACCGGTTTGGCAGTGGGCTTGCCAGAGGGCTCTACGGCCACCGCTTCCGGGTTCGGCGCGGGGGTCTCGGACCGGGTGATCGCGGGGGAGTCGGAGGTGCTGCGCACCGGGGTGTGGCCGCCGAACCACAGCAGGCCCGCGGCGACGCCCGCCGTGAGCCCCAACAGCACCAGCGGGGTGCGGAACACGGCTGGCGGACGGCCGCGGGGGATCGCCGCGGTGGGGTTGTCGCGGGGCGCGGGGACGGGTGGCGCGCTGTGCCGCGGGGACGTGGCGGAGGTGGTCGCGGTGGCGCTGCCGGGTGCGCGGTGGCGGGGTATGGACAGCGCCTGGGGGGCCGGGATGGGGATCGACCTGGAGGTGTCGCCCAGCACGACCAGCGGTTTCGGGCGGCTCTGCGTGGGTTCCGCCGAGGTGTCGACGACGTGTCGGAGCATCCGGTCCAGTTCGGCGACGCCGGGCCGGTCGGCGGGGTCCGGTGCGAGCAGGCCGTCGATCACCTCCCGCAGGCCACCCGCGTGGGCGGGCGGTTCAGGGCGTTCGGTGACGATCGCGGTCACGGTGGCGAGCGGGTCGCCCCGGTCGATCGGTGGCCTGCCCTCCACCGCGGCGTAGAGGGTGGCGCCCAGCGACCAGAGGTCCGACTGCGGACCCATGGGCAGGCCGCGCGCCCGTTCGGGGGCGATGTAGGAGGGGGCGCCGAAGAGCGTGCCCACCATGCGCGTCCCGGTGTCGGTGGCGATGCCGAAGTCGGTCAGGTGGGCGTCGTCGCGGTCGTCCAGCAGGACGTTGCCGGGCTTCACGTCGCAGTGCAAGACGCCCTGCGCGTGCACCGCCGTCAGACCGGCCAGCAGTTGCCGCCCGATCGCGGCGGCTTCGCTCGGGCGCAGGGGACCGTCGTCGGCCAGCACGGCGGCCAGCGACCGCGACCGCACCAGGCGCATCACCAGCCACGGCTTGCCGTCCTCGTAGACCAGGTCGTACACGGTCACGACGTTCGGGTGGCACACCATCGCGCCCACCTGCGCCTCGCGCCGCATCCGGTCCTCCTGACCGGGGAGGACCTCCTTGATGGCCACCTGTCTGCGCAGCAGGTGGTCCTCGGCCGCCCACACGACACCCATCCCCCCGGACCCGATGTGGTCGAGGAGTTCGTACCGGCCGGCGAGCAGATCCGCCTGATCAAGGATCACCGCCATGAGGTCCCCTGCTTCGGGACACCTTAAACCTGACTGTCTCTATAGCTTCAGTGTTGACTGAATGGAGGTCTCGTGGAGTGGGGCGGTCCAGCTGTCGAGAACCACGCTTCGGAGGGGCGACCAACATGCGAGGTGCGGCGGATGTTCGGCGGGCGCCCTGAACCCTTCGGCGGGGGCCGACAACTGCTGCGCGACCTATCAGTGACTTCGTGGCCGCCGTGACCGGAAACCTCGAGCACCGATCTCCTGCGGGAGCCCTACGAACAGTCCTTCACCCGGTAGGTCAGGGCCACAGCAGATCCGTCGACCACCCGTCGCCGGTCGCGGTGTAGCGCAACCGGGTGTGGTTGCGCTTCTCGTCGCCCTGCCAGAACTCGACTTCGTCGGCCCGCACGCCGTACACCGTCCACTCCGGAGCGACGAAGTCCGGGTTCCGCAGGATCTCCTCGGTCGCCTCGGCCACGGCGACATCGCGTTCCTCGCGGCTGCCGAGCACGTCGCTCTGCCGCGACAGCTTCGTCGCCGCCCGCGCGCTCGGCGACCTGTTCAGGTAGTCCTGTGCGC
>JBDSAJ010000974.1:0-6295 GCA_039922235.1 Umezawaea sp. | reverse complement strand
CAGCTCGCCGTTGGCTGACCGCCCAACTACCGCAGCACGCCTCGGCGCGTGTCATCCGGGCCGAAAACTCCTAACAGGTGCCAACAAAGCCGACCTTCTGGTGTCAAGCAACCCGACCAGATCCACCGCAACTCCCAGGCCGGCCCATGGCTCCGGTGTCACCTATCTCGAAAGTCGCACCCGGACGTTCCCGCCATTCAGCGCACTGTCATGGGCGATGTGAGTGAGTCCCGGTGTCCGCCATCGGGACTCACTCAGCCACTGCTGTCAGCGGTCCATCAGCGCGAAGACGCCCCAGCCGAGGTATTCGCGTTGGTATCTGGCGTAGCGAGCGGGCGCGGAGACCAGTTCCGCGCGCATCTTCTCGGCCAGTTCGTCGTCGGGATGCGCGTCCAGCCAGCGGCGGGTGTTGAGCCATTGAGCCGCGGCGTAGCGGTCCCAGCTGTCCTGGTCGGCGAGGACCATCTCCACAACGTCACAACCGAGATCTCCGAACTGTTCCAGCAGGTCCGGAAGTGGGCGGAAGTCGTCTTCACCGGTGGCGTGACAGGCTTCGACCGTGGTCTGGTCCGGAGGTTGCCTGCGCCAGTACGGTTCGCCGACCAACATCATGCCGCCGGGACGCAGGCTGCGCCGGAGCAGGTTCACCGTGCCGGCGGCGCCGCCACCGATCCAGGTCGCGCCGATGCAGGCCCCGATGTCCACCGGCTCGTCAGCGACGTGGTTGGACGCGTCTGCGTGGGTGAAGACGACCTGCTCGGCGACGTCCAGCTCGATTGCTCGTGCTCGGGTGCCGGCCAGGAACACGGTGCTGATGTCGACGCCGGTTCCGGTGATGCGGTGATCGCGAGCCCAGGTGCACAGCATCTCGCCCGAGCCGCAGGCCAGGTCGAGCATTCGAGTACCGGGCGGTGGGTTCAGCGCCTGGCCGAGAGCTGCCAGTTTTTCGCTGGTGAGCGGGTTGTGGATGCGGTGGTTGCTCTCGCGGATGGTGAAGCTACGAGGAAGGTCCACTTTCGGAGTTCCTTACGTCCAAGGGGGTCTGCTCGGTATCGGCCGTCATCGACAGGGCTGCTCGGACCGGCATGAAATTCCCCCTCAGGCGGAAGGCTGCGTGGTTCGGCGGAAGGCTAGGCGCTCCGCGCGTGCCCGTCCACCGACTATCACAGCAGCCCATGGTCGACTCAGCTCCGACCGCGCGTGCCGCATGCGAGCATCTGTTCCGACACCTGTGGGCGCTGTCTCGGCTCGTGACTGCTCTCGCCGAGTTGGGGTGCGAGGTCGTCGAGGTGGACGCGGCGTCATACGACGGTGCCGACAGCTTGCGCGATGCGCTGATCGCCGCGATCGATGCCTGGCCGAGCGACTACGGACGTGGCAGTTGGCCGGGTTTCAACGACGGCTTGATGGACTGCCTGCTCACCGCGGAGAATCCGCTCGTTGTCGTGGTTCTGAAGAGTCTCGACCAGGTCCGCGGCAAGGATGAGACCTCCGTGCTCGCCCTGCTGGAACTCTGTGCGGCTACCTCCTGCACGACCTGCTACCGGCCGCACCACCCGCCTTCCCGGACACCGGACACCGGACACCGACATGTCCGCACACCACCGGAAAACTGACACACCACAACAAGCCCACGGCACCGCTGGGCACCAGGTCGATGCGAAGGCGCTTCTACCACCGACCGCACGCGTTGACGTCCCGTCATGCCGAAAAGCGTGCGTGATCAGCGAAGCCGTCAACCTCGTTGCATTCGAGAGCTCGCCGGGCCACCACGAACCTGGGACTTTTCTTCTGAGAGCAAGCCGCCGTAGCAGACTCTTGACCTTTCAAGCTCTGTGGTGGCCGGTTGAGTATTCGGAGAAGATCTCGGCGAGGACGCGACGTGCGTTCTCGGCTTCCTCGTCGGCCCGACCCACGGCCTGAGCGCAGGCGACCAGCGTCTTCCACAGAGCCCAACCACGCCCGCGCGCCCAGGTCGCTTCGTCGACGGACAGGCGCTCGCGGAACGCCTGCCTGCCGTCGGCGGTCAGCAGCGTCCAGGCGATGGCCATGTCGCACGACGGGTCGCCGACGCCGCAGGTCCCGAAGTCGATGACGGCCGCCAGCTCCCCGCTGTCGAGCAGGAGGTTTCCCGGTGCGATGTCGCCGTGGAACCAGACGTCCACTCCGTCCCAGGGGGTGTCCAGCGCGGTCTTCCAGATCTCGCGGGCCAAGTCGAGATCGATGTGGCCGTCCAGCGTTGTGAGCGCACGCTGGGCCTGCGGGTCGTAGGTGCGCAGGGTGGCGCCCCGGAACCAGTTGTGCTTACCCGGCTGAGGACCGTCGGCTGCATCAACGCTCTGCAAGGCCTCGAGGAACCCGGCCAGGTCGAGGGCGAAGCGGGCGGGGTCGGAAATACGGTCCGCGCTCGCGGGTTCGCCGTGGAGCCACCGGTAGATCGACCATGGGAAGGGGTAGCCCGCGCCGGGGTGCCCTTTCGCCAGCGGGACAGGGATGGGTAGCGGCAGTCCGGGCGCGAGAGCCGGAAGCCACCGCTGTTCCTTCTCGACCGCCAGGGCGTACTCGGACGCGCTCGGCAGCCGCGCCACCATACCGTCGCCAACGTGGAAGGTGACGTTGTCCCAACCGCTCTTGGCCACCGGCCGAACCGGAAGATCGGCCCACCACGGGAACTGGTCGCCGATCAACCGGCGCACCTGCTCCGCGTCGACGGTGACGCGCTGGGGCAAGGGACCGAGATCCGGTGTGCTGCTCAACGCGGCATCCTTGCTGAATTGGACAGTTGAAGGGTGAGACCTGAACGATAGTTCAGGTCTCGAGACAACCAACGAGCACCGACAGGACCGGACCGACATGCAGCTGGTCGTGCCCGCGAACGTCCGCTTCTGCCGCCGACCGTGCGCGTCGACCTCCGCTACTGCCGATGACCGTGCTTCTCGTTGACAACCTGCTCAGTCGTCAAGCAGGTTGAACGTTGGCCTGCACGCCGGCCGGCGACCTGTGCGCCAGTTCCGACGAACCGACGTCCCTGGAGTGGCTCGGTATCGTGAGGCCCATGAAGGTGCTGGACGAGTTGTACCTGCGCCGCCTGCGAGCCCAGGTCGCCAGTGGGCCGATTCCGGCGCATGTCGCGATGGTCATGGACGGCAATCGCCGGTGGGCACGGGAAGCGGGCCTCGCCGACGTCAGCGAAGGTCACCGGCGCGGCTTCACCCATGTCGCCGAGGTGCTGCGTTGGTGCTCCGGGCTCGGCATCGACAACGTCACCCTGTTCTGGATCTCCGCGGACAACCTGGCCAAACGGGACGCGCAGGAGGCGGCCAACCTGATGCGGGTGATCGAGGAGGTCACCCCGGCGCTCGCATCGACCCGGCAGTGGCGCATCGAGATCGTCGGCCGGGTGGACCTCCTCCCCGCCCACACCGCGACGGTCATGAAGCAAGCCCGCGAGGACACCCGCGACTGCGGCCCGCGGTGCCTCACCCTGGCCGTGGGCTACGACGGTCGCGAGGACATCACCGACGCCGTCCGCGCACTGCTCGACGACGAGATCCTGAACGGCTGTTCCCTGCTGGAAGCCGCCGAACGGGTTTCCGTGGACAGCATTGCCGCGCACTTCTCCACCAGCGACCTCCCCGCCCCTGACCTGATGATCCGGACCAGCGGCGAGCAGCGGATCTCCGGTTTCCTCCAGTGGCAGGCGACCGCGGCCGACCTGTGCTTCGTCGAGGCGAACTGGCCAGGGTTCCGGGAGATCGACCTACTGCGCGCCGTCCGCACGCACGCCACGGCTCGTCAGCCGAATCCGGGAGTACGCAGGCGTCTGCGTTGAGGGCCGGCGTTGGACCACACGTCCTCTCCTGCCGCCGAGCACTCCAACCCAGACGCACGCTCATGCCGCAGACCGCGTGCTGAACCACCCCCCTCCGCTGTCCGGAGCGATCGAAAATGCATTGCGCAGGTCCGGCCTGCCGTCGAAGCTTCAGCGCGTGGGGATGTTGGACGCCGTTGCGGCTAGGGTCGCGCATGGCGAAAAGGTGCAGTTCCGCCCGACCGGCTCGTCAATGGTGCCGTTGATCCGCAGCCGCCAGTTGGTGACAGTCGCTCCCGTTGACACGGCCAAGCTCGACGTGGACGACATCGTGCTGGTGCGGGTCGCCGGAACGCTCTACCTGCACCGGGTAACCGCGATCGCTGGGCAGCGGGTGCAGATCGGGAACAACCGAGGCCGAATCAACGGCTGGACCACCAGGGACCGCGTCTTCGGACTCTGCGTGGACGTGGACGGCGTCCCGCGCAAGAACATCGAAGGCAAGATCGACCCGGCCGAGAACGCCTGACTCATTTCTCCTCTGCGCCGGTGGGGGCGGACATAGCGCTCTGCCTCGTCGACCGGGGCCGGTGTGCGAGCGGTCCTGGCACGACGCCGCGGCTGGGCGGAGCTGGACCGCCGCCCGTGGGGCCTGCCTGTCGGCTAGTCGGCCTGTTGTTCCTGCGCCGCAAGGCGAGCGGTGACGGCCTGAACGAGCGCCTTCGCGTGCGGCTCGTCACGGGAGGCCCACCCACGCATCGCGTCGCACGGCACAACCCGGCCGTCGGCCATCAGGAACGACACGCGCTGGATGCGGCCCGGCTCACGGTCGATGCCCCTGATCTCGTCCCACGGCAGGAACCGGTCACGCCACGAGTTGCGCACGAGCACCCCATCCGACCTCAGGACCACCGCCAGCCGCCAGGCCTGGAACACCAGCGCCCCCAGCAGACCGCCGAGCAACCCGAAGAGAACGTCCTCGGTCAGCCCGTCCGCGAACTCGCCTATCCGGAACGCCAGGACGACGTACACGACCACCGAGATGATCACGACGGTGACGCGGGCCGATGGCCTGCGGAAAGTAGTGGTCCCCATGCGCCAAAGCTAACCCGGTGCATGCCTGGCTGACCTGGAAACGACGAAAACCCTCACGTAGAGGGCTCTCGGGTGGAGCGGGTGACGGGCCACCTCGTCCCGAGGTACCTGCTTCGCTTGGGAACGCCGCGTTTCCTGTGATGCACTGGAAGTGCAGTCGTAAAAGTGATCGACAAGCGCCGAGCGAGGTCACGCCAGGTGGCAGCAAGCGCGAGTGCCTGCTCGTGCCGCTGATCCAGGGTGTGCAACGTCCGCTACTGCCGATGAGCGGGCACATCGGTTCCGGCGAACGCCGACACGCCACTGCGCGTGACCCCCAGCGATGACTCGGACGCGTGGCCCGGCCGTCGGCGCGACAGGGCATGCCGCCCCGCCGGCCTGCGCGGCCTGAAAGATCGAAAATTGCACTGGTGGGTGTGTCGATCCTGGCTATCGTCGTTCGACGCGTAGTCGAAGGCGCCCGCAGGGGGCGGGCGCACAGTGAACGATCACCGGCTACTACGACACCAAGGACACTCCCATGACTGAGCTGAACGCGGAAACCGCCCGACGCGCGATCGTCGAACACACCCGGCGCCTGGCGGAGTCAGCCGCCGCAGCCGGACCTGACGCCGCCGTGCCGACCGCCCCGAAGTGGACCATCACCGACCTGGTCGCACACGTGGGCCAGACCCAGAACTGGGTCGCGGAGATCATCGAACGGCGCATCACCGACCCCGCACAGCTGCCCACGGAGATGGCCGCGCTCCCCACGGATCCCCGCGAGTGGCAAGCGTGGCTGTCGCAGTCCGCGCAGCGGGTCGCGAGCGCGTGCTCCGATGACGCGCTCGACGCGCCGGTGTTCAACGCCGCAGGTGATCAGCGATCCGGGACGCGATTCTGGATGTCCAGCATGCTCAACGAGGCGGTCCTCCACGGCTTCGACGCCGCCAACGCGGCGGACCGGCCTGCCGACGTGGACGCCGACATCGCAGCCGCCCTCATCGACAACCACCTCACGATGCTCACCTCCCCCACGTGGACGATGCAACGGCCCGAGTCCGCCCACGCCATCCGGGGCACCGGGCAGACCCTGCAATGGCGAGCCACCGACACCACGGAAGGCGCGGGTGCCTGGTTCGTCGAACGGCAGCCGGACGGGGCGACCTGGCAGCCCGGAACCCGGCAGGCCGAGGTGACGGTGACCGGCCCGGCACGATCGCTGCTGCTGATCTTGACCCGACGACTCCCCCTCACCGACAGCGAAACCACCACCATCAGCATCGACGGCGACACCGACCTCGCCCAGCACTGGCTCGACAACACCGCCCACGCCAGCGACTGACCGGACCGAGCCCCATACCGCCTACGGGATTTCGGGGCTGTCGGCGGACAACCGTGGGAGAGGGC
>JBDSAJ010000973.1:0-7738 GCA_039922235.1 Umezawaea sp. | reverse complement strand
CGGTGGTGTTGGGTGAGCGCAGCGAGGTCCTGGACATCGGCCGGATGTCTCGCCGGTTGACCCCGAACCTGCGGCGGGTGTTGCGGCAGCGGGATGGTGGGTGTGCGTTCCCGATGTGCGATCGGCCGCCGAACTGGACCGACGCGCACCATATTCGGGAATGGCAGCATGGTGGGGAGACCGCGCTGGATAATCTGGTGCTGCTGTGCCGTCGGCACCACGTGTTGATTCACCGCAGTGAATGGGAAGTCCGGATGACCGGTGGATTTCCGTACTTCCATCCGCCGGCATTCATCGATCCGCAGCGCAGGCCACTGCGCAACGAGATGCGAAGACTCGCGAGTTAGCGCGTCGGTCGGATAGTCGCGTCGCACCAGAGCTACTCGCGGGGCTGGTTCCGGCTGCTCGGCCGACGCGCTAACACGGGTTCTGGTACGGCACGTCGGGCAAGTAGCTCGCCCACTGCTCCCGCGTGATCGCCGGACCGGACAGCGCGCAGGCCCGCGCCTCCGCCCGTGCGACGTCGGTGTCCCACAGCTCGGCCGTGCGGTCCTCGCTCGCGCTGGCCAGCAGGCCGTCGCGGCTGAACGCCACCGCCTCCACGGAACTCACGTGCCCGGTGAGGACCGCGGTCCCGGCGGCGCGGTCGGTGTCCCAGAGCCGCACCGCGTGGTCGTAGCTCCCGGACGCCAGCGTGTGGCCGTCCGGGCTGAACGCCAGCGCGGACACCACGTCGGTGTGCCCCTTGAGGACCCCGCGCACCGCGCGCCCGGCCACGTCCCACAGCCGCACGGTCCGGTCGTCGCCGCCGGACGCCAGGGTCCGGCCGTCGGGTGCGAAGGCGAGTGCGACCACGAACCCGGTGTGCCCGGTCAGCACGGCCGCCTCGGACGGGTGGCTCGGGTCGGCCACGTTCCAGAGCCGCACGGTCTGGTCGTCGCTGCCCGACGCGAGCAGGCGGCCGTCGGGGCTGAACGCCACCGGCTTCACGTTGAGCGCGTGGCCGGTCAGCGTGGCCAGTTCCCGCGGTGGGTCGACGGCCCACAAGCGCACGGTGTGGTCGTAGCTGCCGGTCGCGACCGTGCGGCCGTCCGGGCTGAACACGACCGAGAACACGGCGTCGGTGTGGCCGATCAGCACGGCCGTCCCCACCGGGTGGCGCGGATCGGCGATGCTCCACAGCCGGACGGTCCGGTCGAAGCCCGCGGTGGCGAGCGTCCGCCCGTCCGGGCTGACCGCGACGGCCGCCAACCTGCCGCCGTCGCCGACGGACCCGATCTCGGTGCGGGTCACGACGTCCCACACCTTCAGCACGCCGTCGCGGCTCACCGTGACCAGCGTCTTGCCGTCCGGGGTGAACGCCGTCCCGGTGACGGCCTCGGCGTGGCTCGACAGGCTGACCGCCAGTGCGCTGACCAGTCCGTCGCGCGTCTCCGACGAGGGGCTGAGACGGTGGGCGGCCAGTGCGAGCCGGGCCGCGAGCACCGGGTCCGCGGCGCGCAGCCCCACCGCCTCGGCCACGACCGACTTCGCCAGCGCGGCGTTGCGCTGCGCGGTGATCTCGGAGCGGGCTCGAACGGCGTACCCGGTCGTGGCGGTCGTCGCGGCCAGCAGCACCACCAGCACCCCGACCAGCACGCGCAGCCGCCGGGACTGGCGGCGGTCCGCCTGCTGTTCGGCCGCCTCGGCGGCAACGGAGGCGTCCAGGAACGCGCTTTCCCGCCTGCTGAGGGTGGCCGGGTCGAGTTCACGGGCGAGTGCGAGCCGCGTGCCGCGGTAGAGCGCGCCGGGATCGCGGTCCAGCGACTCCCACCCGCCGGTGGCGTCGGTGAGCTGTCGGTGCCGCCGCAGCCCCTCGCGGTCGTCGGCGAGCCAGTCGCGCAGCCGCTGCCAGCGGCGGATCAGGGCCTCGTGGCCCAACTGCACGCTGTCGCGGTCCAGCGTGACCAGTCGGGCCGCTGCCAGCCGCTCCACCACGGCGACCGCGTCGGGCTCGTCGAGGTCCAGTTCGGCGCGGTCGAGCCTGCGCTTGGTGTCCTCCGTGCCCTCCCCCAGCGCGACCAGCCGCAGGAACAGCCGCCGCGTCCACTGCCGCCGCGCCTCGCTGAACTCGGCGAACACGGCCTCGGCGGTGCGGGCGACGGCCTGGTCGACCCCGCCGACCGCCTCGTACCCCGCGGCGGTCAGCAGCACGCCCCGGCGGCGGCCCCACGTCTCCAGCAGCGCGTGCGACACCAGCGGCAGCACGCCAGGCTCGCCCGTCGCGTCGGCGACCACCTTCGTCACCAGCGCGGACTCGACCTGGCACCCCGCGAGCAGCGCCGGCCGGGTGATCGCGTCCCGCAGCTCGTCGGTGGTCATCGGGCCGACCAGCACCTGCGCCGACCGCAGCACCTCCGCCAGGTCCGGGTGCTGGGCGCAGTGGGCGTAGAAATCCGCCCGGACCCCGATCACCACCCTGGTGCGGCTGTCCTCGACCCGCGTAGCGGCGAACAGCACGGCGAGGAACCGCTCGCGCTCCTCGGCGTCGTGGCAGAGGGTGAAGACCTCCTCGAACTGGTCGACCACGACCAAGAGGTCCTCGCCCGCCGCCCGGTCCGCCACCGCTCGCAACGCCGCCAGGTGCAGCGTGTCGGTGTGCGCCGACGACTCGCTCCCCGGCAGGGCCGCGGCCAGCGCCCGCGACGGGTGCGGTCCCGGCGTGAGCACGGCGGTCGGGGCGCCCGGCGGACGGGTGGGCAGCAGTCCCGCCCGCAGCACCGACGACTTGCCCGACCCGGACGGGCCGAGGACCGCGACGAACCGGCGGGCCGCGACGGCGGCGACGAGTTCGGCGACCAGCCGGTCGCGGCCGAAGAACCGCGCGCTGTCCCCGGCGCCGAACGCGGTCAACCCGAGGTACGGCGGGTCGGCCGGGTCCGCGGCCGGAGCCCGTTCGGCGGCGAGTTCGGCCGCCACCTCGTGCCAGCGCCGCTCCCACTCGGTCACGTCGCCATCGCAGGCGGCCACGTACGCCAGGGTCATCGCGAGGCTCGGCAGCCGCCGCCCGCCCGCCGCGTCGGACAGCGCGCCGATGGAGAAGTGGGCTCGCGCGCTCAGCTCCCGGTAGGCGAGCCCGCCCGCCTTCTCCCGCAGTCCGCGCAGGTCGGACGCCAGCCGCAGCAGCGGCCCGTCGCCCTCGTCCAGAGGTCGTTCGGCACGCGCCACCAGCAGCTCCCCGATTGTTCAGCGATTGTCGTTCATCCATCGGCTCCCGACACTGAACAACGAACGTGCGCTAGAACAGGTACCGGTGATCGGGGCGCTCCGGCCGGGCGGGTCGATCACCGGCGGGCCCGACCTGGGGCGACTGTTCGGGCGGGGGGTCTCCAGGTCGGGTCCGCCGCTCACTCGCGCAGGTCCACCAGCAGGTCGGTGATCGCGGCCATGATCCGGGCGGTCGCCTTGTCCAGCACCTCCTTGGACATCGGCAGGTCGTAGAGGTCCGACAGGTCGACCTCCGGCCCGGCGGTGACGTCCACCCGTTTGCGGGGCAGCGGCCGGGGCACGAAGGAGCCCCTCGGCAGGAGGCGCTGGGTGCCCCACTGCGCGACCGGGATCACCGGCTTGCGGCTGATCAGCGCGGCCCGCGCCACTCCCGACTTGCCCGCCATCGGCCAGCCGTCGGGATCGCTGGTGAACGTGCCCTCGGGGTACACGGCCACGCACTCGCCGCGGGACACCGCGCCCTGCGCGCCGCTCAGCGCCTCGCCCGCGCGGGTCGTGCCGCGGTCGACAGGGACGTGCCTGCCGGACCGCATGATCGACCCGACCAGCGGCAGCCGCCACAGGCTCGCCTTCGCCAGGTAGCGCGGCACCCGGCCCGACACCAGCGCGAAGACCGTGGAGCTGACCGGGTCGGCGAACGAGATGTGGTTGAACGCCAGCAGCACGCCGCCGGTCTTCGGCACGTGCTCGTGGCCGGTCATCCGCATCGGGATGAACAGCACCACGATCGGCCACAGGAGGTCGATGGCGAGCCCGAACCAGAAGCCGCGTTCACGTCGGGGCAGCCGCCTGGTCAGCGCCGCCATCTGGCGCACGGTCAGCGCCTTCGAGGACTCGTTCATACCAGGATCTTCGGCCGCGGTGTGGGCGCGGTTCCAGTCGGGTGGCCGCCGTGACCGGCGGAGGCGTTACCGACGGGTATCGAATCAGGTCGAAACGGTTCGCCGGACAGGGGTAGCTGATCTCGGTCGACTACTCTCCCCGCTCGTGCCCAGCTTCATCGAAGCAGACCAGGTCGTCGTCTCCACGCGGCCGGTGCGCGTGCTGCTCGTCGAGGACGACGAGGGGGACGCCGTCCTCGTCGAAGCGCTCCTGGAGGAGGTCGACGCGCCGGTCCAGCTGACCCGTGCCCGCAGCCTCCAGGAGGCCGAGAAGCTCCTCCCGGTGGCCGACTGCGTGCTGCTCGACCTCGGGCTGCCGGACACCACCGGCCTCGACGGCCTGCGCAGGCTGCTCGCGCACGCCTCGCCCGCCGCGATCCTCGTGCTCACGGGTCTGACCGACGAGCGGCAGGGCACCATGGCCGTCGCCGCGGGCGCGCAGGACTACCTGGTGAAGGACCAGGTCGACGGCGCGCTGCTCATCCGGGGGATCCGCTACGCCGTCGAGCGCAAGCGGGCCGAGGAGACCACCCGTCAGCTGCGCGACGAGAAGCTGCACGCGGCGGAGAAGACCCGGCTCGAACGCGGCCTGCTGCCGTCGCCGATCATGCACGGCGACGACCTGGCGCTGGAGGCCCGCTACCGGCCCGGCGGGAGCCGGATGCTGCTCGGCGGCGACTTCTACGACGCGGTCCGGATGGCCGACGGCACCCTCCAGCTGATCATCGGCGACGTGTGCGGCCACGGGCCGGACGAGGCCGCGCTCGGCGTGTGTCTGCGCATCGCGTGGCGCGCGCTGGTGCTCGCCGAGCAGGAGCCGTGGAAGGTGCTGCGCACGCTGCACCAGATCCTGGTGCACGAACGTCACCAGCCCGGCCTGTTCACCACCGCGTGCATGGTGACGATCTCGCCGGACCGCCGCTGGGCCCGCATCTACCTGGCGGGCCACCCCGAGCCGATGCTGCTGGTCGGCGACCGGGTCGTGGAGCTGCCGCGCGACCGCGCGGGGCTGCCGCTGGGCGTGCTCCCCGACAGCACGTGGAGCGGCCTGGACGTGCCGCTGCCGTCGGGGTGGACGCTGATGCTCTACACCGACGGCCTGGTCGAGGGCAGGGTCGTCGGGGACACCGAGCGGCTCGGCTCCGAGCGGCTGATCTCGCTCATCCAGGGCATGGCGGGCAACGAGCCGGACTGGCCGCGCAGGCAGTCCGTGCTCCTCGACACCCTCATCTCCCGCGTCGAAGAACTCAACGGAGGAGAGCTGGACGACGACATGGCCGTCCTGCTGCTCTCGGAGAGGACCCGATGACCTCGCCGGACTACACCACCCGGTGGCCTGCCAAGCGGCTGCTGTTCGCCGCTGTGGCGATCCTCATCCTCGTGTCGGGTGGGGGCATAGGCGCCGTCGCGCTGTCGCTGTCCCAGCTGACCGACGCGCGGCTGCTCGTGCTGGAGCAGGTCGGACCGGCCAGGCGGCACGTGCAGGAGCTGACGAACGCGTTCGTCAACCAGGAGACGGGGGTGCGCGGCTTCGCGCTCAGCGGCCGCGACGACTTCCTCGAGCCCTACCTGTCCGGCCAGTCCGACGAGCGGACCGCGATGAACAACGCCAAGAGGCGACTCGGGGCGACCCAGCCCGAGTTCACCGCCGAACTCGACAGGATCGCCCAGTACGCGGTCGAGTGGCGCGCGGCTTACGCCGAGCCGGTGATCGCCCAGGTGCGCGCGCAGGGGGCCACCTCGTCGGTCGCGACGACCCAGCAGGGCAAGGACCTGTTCGACCGGCTCCGCCGCGCCACCGACGACCTGGAGGCCAGGCTCGCCGTCGTCGTGGACGCTGCGCGGAACAAGCTGGACCGGACCGCGTCCGTCGTGCTGTGGGTGTCGCTGGTCGTCGGCACCCTGATGGTCCTGCTCATCGGGGTAGTGGCACTGGTGCTGTACCGGATCCTCATCGCGCCGCTGGCAGGCTTGGCCGAACAGGTGCGCCTGGTCGCCTCCGGCGACTTCGCCCGGCAGGTCGACGTGACCGGTCCCCGCGAGATCGTGATGCTCGGCCACGACATCGACGGGATGCGCGTGCGGATCGTGACCGACCTCGACTCGGTCCGGCACGCCCACGAGCAGCTCGACGAGCAGTCGAAAGAACTGCAGCGCTCCAATTCCGAGCTGGAGCAGTTCGCCTACGTCGCCTCGCACGACCTCCAGGAGCCGCTGCGCAAGGTGGCGAGCTTCTGCCAACTGTTGGAACGCCGCTACGGCGGCCAGCTCGACGAGCGAGCCGACCAGTACATCGGCTTCGCCGTGGACGGCGCCAAGCGGATGCAGATCCTGATCAACGACCTGCTGGCGTTCTCGCGGGTCGGTCGCATGGCGCGCGAGCACACCCTGGTGCACCTGGACGAGGTGGTGAAGCAGGTCGTGGGCACGCTGTCGCCCGCAATCCAGGAGTACGGCGCGGTGATCGACCTGCCGGACGACCTGCCGACGGTGCGCGGTGAAGCGTCCCTGCTCAGCGGCGTGTTCCAGAACCTCGTCGGCAACGCGCTCAAGTTCCACGGCGACGAGCCCCCGGTCGTGAAGCTGACCGTGGAGCGGACGGACGAGTTCTGGACGTTCACGTGCAGCGACAACGGCATCGGGATCGACTCCGAGTACGCCGAACGGATCTTCGTGATCTTCCAGCGGTTGCACCACAAGGACGCATATCCCGGTACTGGTATCGGGCTGGCGATGTGTCGCAAGATCATCGAGTACCACGGTGGGACCATCTGGCTGGACACCGACCAGGACACCGGCACCACCTTCAAGTTCACCCTGCCCGTCGTCGAGGAATCCGAGACATCTGATGAGTGACTCACTGAGCGTGATCGACGTCCTGCTGGTCGAGGACGATCCCGGCGACGCGTTGATGACGCAGGAAGCCTTCGAGCACCACAAGATCCGCAACTCGCTGCACATCGTCCGCGATGGCGTCGAGGCGCTCCAGTTCCTGCGCCGCGAGGGTGAGCACGCCAACGCCCCCAGACCCGGCCTGATCCTGCTGGACCTGAACCTGCCGCGGATGGACGGCCGCGAGGTGCTGGCCGAGGTCAAGGCCGACGAGCGCTTCCGGTCGATCCCGGTGGTCGTGCTGACGACGTCGGAGGCGGAGGAGGACATCCTCCGGAGCTACAACCTGCACGCGAACGCGTACGTGACGAAGCCGGTGGATTTTGACCGGTTCATCGAGGTGGTGCGGCAGATCGACGATTTCTTCGTGACTGTGGTGAAGCTGCCTCGGTGATGTTGGTTTGATCGTTTGTTGGGTCGGGTAGGTGATCTGGCATGGACAAGGGGTCAAGCGCACGCGGCAAGTTCGACACGCTCCGCCCTCCGGGGCGGTCGCGGCGTGGGAGGCCGTCGCAGCCGGCTCCTCGGCGTTGAGGTGGTGCGGGTGGAAACCGGTAGCGCTGTAGGTGGTGGGTGGGTGTCCGGCTTGACTTGGGGCCCCTAGAGCCTGCCCGATCGACAAGTTCAAGGGTCAAATCCCCCAAGTAAAATCGGCCACTTCGTGTCGGGCGCGTGAAGGTTGAGTGGTCAATCGGCAT
>JBDSAJ010000972.1:0-3756 GCA_039922235.1 Umezawaea sp. | reverse complement strand
GATACCGCTGTCGTCATCGCCGCTGCTCGGCCGCCACGACGTGATCGGGTGCCGAGGGGACCCGCGGACGTAGTTGGTGAACTGGTCGCGTGCGAAGTCATGGTCGAGGTCGCCGGGCCGGACCTGGCCCTCGCCGACTACCTCGCGTCGTCCTGGGACGGTCGTGTCGGCACGCTTCCCGACCGAATAGCCGACCTTGTCTATGACGGTGACGACGTCCTGCCCGCTGGACCGAGGGAATGGCCGCGGAGCGGCGAGCGGCCAGTTGGTGAACTGCGATCCGCGTGGGCCTGCGGGCTGGTCGACGTCTGGGACGGGCAGATCCGAGTGAGTCCGGTGGTCAACGGGGCGCTCCCGTACGAAGTCGATCTGGACGTGCTCGTGTGGCGCGGTCAGTACAGGGCTTTGATGCCGATCATCGATGGTTATCGTGCGCTGCTGGAACGAAAAGTCGTTGCACGGGCGAGCATGGCTGTGTTGGCGGAACTCGATCGTGAGGTGAAGGTCGAGGGTCGTCCGGGCCTTGACCAGGACAGTCGGACGTTGCTGGAACTCAGTTCGATGTCCTGGGCGGTCAGGACTGGACGAGTGCGTCTCCCGCGCCCGGACTCGATCTTGCTTCACTGCCTGCGCGACATTCGGAACGCGTTGGCGCATCATCGGCCTCTGACCGACCGCGATGTGCTCAACCTGGCGGAGGTGCTCCCGGAGAGTTCGTGGTGAGGTGAAACGTCGTGCGGGACTTCATGGTCATGAGGTAGGCGCCGGTGGCTCACTCAGCACGACGTGCACGAAGGTGCCGGACAGGCCGTAGGTGCTGACGCCCGCGTAGGCCTCGCCGTCGTACGGCCAGTCGGTGTGGTCGTGCACCAGCGCGATGCCGAGGCCCGCCCAGTCGACCGCACTGGTCGGGGCGACCGGTCGCGGGCCCGCGAGGAGCCTGCGGTGGCGGAGGGTCAGCGTGGCCCTGATCAGGCCCGCCAGGCCGCCCGCCGCCTCGGGGTGGCCGATGGTCGACTTGACCGAGCCCACCAGGCACGGTTCGCCCGGCGGGCGGTGGGTGCCGATGGCCGTGCCGATCGCCTGGAGTTCGAGCGCGTCGCCCGCGGGGGCGGCGTTGCCGTGCGCCTCGACGTAGCCGACCTGCGCCGGGGTGATGCCTGCGGTGGCGCAGGCGCGGGTGATGACCTGGAGGTAGCCCTCGACGGACGGGGCGATGATCGCTTTTGCGGTGCGGCCCTTGCTGGCCTGGGCGCTGCCCCGGATCACGCCGTGGACCCGGTCGCCGTCGGCCAGTGCCTGGTCCAGGCGCTTGAGCACCAGCACGGCGGCGCCGTCCGAGCGGACGAAGCCGTCGGCCGCGTCGTCGGCGAAGTGGCAGCGGCCGGTGGGGGAGAGCAGGCGGGCCGCGGCGTAGCCGTCGGTGTGGTCCCCGCCGAGCACGAGGCTGACGCCGCCCGCCAGCGCGGTGTCGCACTCGCCGGTGCGGATGCTCTGGCACGCCAGGTGGACGGCCAGCGTGCCGGACGAGCAGGCGGCGTCGACCGTCGCGCACGGCCCGCGCAGGTCCCAGGCGTGGCTGATGCGCCCCGACGCCATGCTGCGGGCGGCGGCGCCCGCGATGGCGTACATGTCCACGTCACCGCGCCGCCCGTCCCAGTGCTCGCCGGTGCTCTGGCCGGTGAACACGCCGACGTCCCGGCCCGCGAGCGACTCGGCGGTGTGGCCCGCGTCCCGCAGGGCGTCCCACGCCGTGGTCAGGAGGACCTGGTGCTGGGGGTCCAGCGCCTCGGCCTCGCGGGCCGTGAGGTGGTAGAGGTCGGGGTCGAAGTCCTCGTGGTCCAGGTAGCCGCCCGGACCCGTGATCCATGGCCGGTCGGCAGGCGGGTGCGCCGTGACGGCGTCACGGCGGTCGACCAGCAGGTCCCACAGCTGGTCCGGTGTCCGGGCGCCGGGGAACCGGCAGCCCATTCCGACGATAGCGATCGGTTGGCTCATCAGTGGTCCCGGAGGCAGATCCACTGTGGACGGCCACAATGGAGTGATCGGTGTGGTGGGCGCGCGATCCGAGACCATACACTGCGAGTAGTCGATCGAGTTCCCAGGGTGACTGCGGGGCAGGCGGCTGTTCCCCGAGGAGTCAACCCATGTGCGGTATCGCTGGCTGGGCTGACCCGGCCGATTCACTGACCGGTGCTGGTCGGCGGGTGCGGCGGATGACGGACGCGCTGGCCGCGCGCGGTCCGGACGGCGAGGGCTTGTGGGCCGGGGCGCACGCGGTACTCGGCCACCGCAGGCTCGCGGTGGTGGACCCGGCGCACGGCCACCAGCCGATGGTGATCACCGACGACGGCGACGACCCGCTGGTCGTGCTGTCCTACAGCGGCGAGGTGTTCAACCACGTCGAACTGCGGGCCGAGCTGGAGCTGCTCGGGCACAAGTTCCACACCGGCACGGACACCGAGGTCGTGCTGCACGCCTGCCAGGAGTGGGGGACCGGGGTCGCCGAGCGGCTCAACGGGATGTACGCGTTCGCGGTGTGGGACGTGGTGCGGCGCAGGCTGCTGCTGGTCCGCGACCGGCTGGGCGTGAAACCGCTGTTCTACAGCCGGATCGGTGCCGGCGTGGCGTTCGCTTCCGAGCCGAAGGCGCTGTTCGCGAGCGGGCTGGTCGAGCCAGCGGTGGACCGGCACGGCCTGCGCGACTTCTTCGCGTCGGTCCGAACACCCGGCGGCAGCCTCTACCGCGACGTGCGCGAGCTGCCGCCGGGGCACGTGCTGGTCGTGGACGGCACCGGTGTGCGCGAACACCGCTACTGGACGCTGGCGGCCCGACCGCACCAGGACGACGGCCCGGCCACCGTGGACCGGACCCGCGAGCTGCTGGCCGACATCACCGCGCGCCACGTGCGCGCCGACGTGCCGCTAGGCGCGCTGCTGTCGGGCGGGCTGGACTCCAGCGTGCTCGTCGCGCTGGGCCAGCAGGCCTTGGGCGGCACCGCCTTGCGGACCTTCTCGGTGGACTTCACCGGCGACTTCACCCCCGACCGGCTCCGGGCGACGCCCGACGCGCCGTTCGTGCGGGACGTGGTCGCCCACTGCGGCGTCGACCACCGCGACCTCGTGCTGGACCCGGCCGCGCTGAGCGACCCGGAACTGCGGCGGACCGTCGTCGCGGCACGGGACGCGCCGTCGTCCGGCGACATGGACGCCTCGCTGCACCTGCTGTTCCGCGCGGTCCGCGAGCACGCCACCGTAGTGCTGTCCGGGGAGAGCGCGGACGAGGTGTTCGGCGGCTACCCGTGGTTCCACGACTCCGCCGCGCTGGCCGCCGCGGACTACCCGTGGCGCTACTTCGCGGGCCGCAGCGGGACCTACCGCGCGCTGCTGCGCCAGGACGTGGCGGCGGAGCTGGACATCACCGCGCACCGCGCCGAGCACTACCGGCAGGCGCTGGCGGAAGTCCCCGTGCTGGCCGGGGAATCGGTGCTGCAGCGGCGGATGCGCGAGGTGTCGTACCTGCACCTGACGCGCTGGCTGCCCGACCTGCTGGACCGCAAGGACCGGCTGAGCATGGCCGTCGGGCTGGAGGTGCGCGTCCCGTTCTGCGACCACCGGCTGGTGGAGTACGCGTTCAACACCCCGTGGTCGCGGCACACCGCCGGCGGCCGGGAGAAGTCGCTGCTGCGGGCCGCCGCGGCGGCCGACCTGCCGTCGAGCGTGCTCACCCGCGTGAAGGCGCCGTACCCGAGCACGC
>JBDSAJ010000971.1:0-5620 GCA_039922235.1 Umezawaea sp. | reverse complement strand
GGCCGTGAGCTGGATCAGGATCGCCCTCTTCGGCGCCCCGTTCATCCTCGTCACGCTGGCGGGCAACGGGTGGATGCGCGGTGTCCAGGAAACCGCCCGCCCGCTGCGGTACGTGCTGCTGGGCAACGGCCTGTCCGCCGTCCTGTGCCCGCTGCTGGTCTACCCCGCGGGCCTCGGACTGGAGGGCTCGGCGATCGCGAACGTCGTCGCCCAGGTCGTGTCCGCGAGCCTGTTCTTCCGCGCCCTGTTCGCCGAGGACGTGGCGCTGCGCCCGGTGCCCGCACTCCTGCGCGCCCAACTCGGCCTCGGCCGCGACCTGATCGTCCGCAGCCTCGCCTTCCAGGCCTGCTTCGTCTCCGCCGCCTCGGTGGCCGCGCGCACGTCGATCGCCGCCGTGGGCGCGCACCAGGTCGTCCTGCAGCTGTGGACGTTCCTCGCACTGGTGCTGGACTCGCTGGCCATCGCCGCACAGGCCATCGTCGGCGCCGCGCTGGGCGCGGGGGAGCAGGCCAAGGCGCGCCGGTTCGCCTGGCAGATCACCGGGTACGGCCTCGTCTTCGGCGTGGGGCTCGGGCTCGTGTTCGCCGCGGTCGCCGGTGTCCTGCCGAAGGTCTTCACCACCGATCCCGGCGTCCTCGCCGAGATCCCGCACGCCTGGTGGTTCTTCGTCGCGCTGCAACCCGTCGCGGGGGTCGTGTTCGCCCTGGACGGCGTCCTGCTCGGCGCGGGCGACGCCGCGTTCCTGCGCACGGCGACGCTGCTGTCCGCGGGCGTGGGCTTCCTGCCGATGATCTGGCTGTCGCTGGCGTTCGGCTGGGGCCTGGTGGGCATCTGGACCGGCCTGACGCTGTTCATGCTGCTGCGGCTGGTCACGCTCGTCCTGCGCACCCGTTCCGAGCACTGGTCGGTGGTGGGCGCCACCCGATAGGTGGGATGTGTTCAGGAGCACCACCGGAATTCGTTACCACTTGGCAAGTGTTCTCGATGTATTGGGTGAACCCACTACTCGAGGAGCGTTGTCTTGCCGGTCGATCGCGCCACGAAGCAAGCGTGGCTGATCTGGACCACCGCAATCGTCGTCTACGTCGCCGCACTGTTCCACCGCACGTCACTCGGCGTCGCGGGGCTGGAAGCGAGCGAGCGGTTCGGGGTCGGCCCCGCCGCACTGGGCACCTTCACGGTGCTCCAGATCGGGCTCTACGCCCTGATGCAGATCCCCACCGGACTACTGGTGGACCGCTTCGGCCCGCGCCGCGTCCTCACCGTCGCCGCCCTCCTCATGGGCACCGGCCAAGTCCTGTTCGCCGTCGCCGACTCGTACCCGCTCGGCCTCGCCGCCCGTGCCGTGCTCGGCATCGGCGACGCCATGACGTGGGTCAGCGTGCTGCGCCTGGCCGCCGCGCACTTCCCGGCCCGCCGGTTCCCGGTGATCGTGTCGATCTCCGCCGCGCTGGGCGGCGCGGGGAACCTGGTCGCCACCGTCCCGCTGACGCTGCTGCTCGGCAGCGCGGGCTGGACGTGGACGTTCCTGGTCGCGGGTCTGGTGACGGCGCTGTACGCCCTGGTGGCGCTCTGGCGGCTGCGGGACGTGCCCGCGGGTGTCGTCGTGCCGGTGCTGCAACCGGAACCGCTGCGGACGGTCGCGCGCAAGGTCGTGACGGCTTGGCGCGTGCCCGGCACCCGGCTCGGGTTCTGGACGCACTTCTCCACGATGTCCACGCCCGCCGTCCTCGGCCTGCTGTGGGGCTTCCCGTACCTCGTCGAGGCGCAGGGCCTGTCGCGCTCCGCGGCCAGCACGATCCTCAGCCTGCTGGTCGTCGGCGCCATCGCGGCGGGTCCCGTGCTCGGCGCGGTCATCTCCCGCAAGCCGGAGCTGCGGATGCCGATCGCGGGCTGGTTCCTCGCCGCCGCACTGGTCGTGTGGGCGGTGCTGCTCACCTGGCCCGGCGGTGTCGTGCCGATGCCGGTCGTGCTGGCCGCGTTCCTGGTGCTCTCGCTCGGCGGTCCGATCTCCGGCATCGCCTTCGCGCTGGCCCGCGACTACAACCCGATGCACCGGGTCAGCACGGCCACCGGCGTGGTCAACGTCGGCGGGTTCGCCGCGGTCACCGGATCGGCGCTCGCCGTCGGCGTGCTGCTCGACCTGCTCGACGGCCTGCCGGCAGCCCAGGCGTACCGGATCGCGTTCCTCGCGCTCGCCGCGATGCTCGTGGTCGGCACTTGGCGCACGGCCGTCTGGTGGCGCCGCGCCCGCACGGCGGTCTTCGAAGCGGAGGCCAGGGGAGAGGACGTACCGGTCCAGTTGCGGCTCAGGCGCTGGGACGCTTACACCGCAGCCTAAGATCCTCGCTCGTGTCCGCAACTCCTCGCCAGCCCCGCCCCTCCGTCCCGCCCGGTCTGGTCGTCATCGACAAGCCGGACGGCATGACCTCGCACGACGTGGTCGCCCGCGTCCGCCGGATCCTCGGCACCCGCAAGGTCGGCCACGCGGGCACGCTCGACCCGATGGCCACCGGTGTCCTCGTGCTGGGCATCGA
The DNA here is from genome assembly GCA_039922235.1 of Umezawaea sp. Taxonomy (GTDB): domain Bacteria; phylum Actinomycetota; class Actinomycetes; order Mycobacteriales; family Pseudonocardiaceae; genus Umezawaea. Next base: position 3,083 of record JBDSAJ010000971.1, on the reverse strand, counting down.
GCGGGCCACCAAGCTCCTCGGCCACCTGGCGCTGGACAGCAAGGCCTACCTGTCCACGATCAGCCTCGGCTCGTCGACCACCACCGACGACGCCGAGGGCGAGGTCCTGTCCACCGCGGACGCCTCGGCCGTGCCGGAGGACGCCATCCGCGCGGGCGTCGCGAAGCTGACCGGCCCGATCCAGCAGGTGCCGAGCGCCGTCAGCGCCGTCAAGATCGACGGTAAGCGCGCCTACGCCCGCGTCCGCGACGGCGAGCAGGTCGACCTGCCGCCGCGGCCCGTCACCGTGCACCGCTTCGACGTCCTGTCCATCCGCCGCGAGGGCGCCACGACCGAGCTGGACGTCATGGTCGAGTGCTCCTCCGGCACCTACGTGCGGGCACTGGCCAGGGACCTCGGCGCCGACCTCGGCGTCGGCGGCCACCTGGCCGCGCTCCGGCGCACCCGCGTCGGCCCGTTCGACCTGCGCGTGGCCCGGACGCTGGAGAAGCTGGAGGCCGATCCGGGCCTGTCGCTCGACCTGGACTCGGCGGTCGCCACCGCGTTCCCCCGCCGCGAGGTCGAACCGGCCGAGGTGGTCGCGCTGTCGCACGGCCAGCGCCTCTCCGCGGGCGGTTTCGACGGCACCTACGGTGTGTTCGGCCCCGACGGGCACGTCGTGGCGCTGGCGAAAGACGAGGACGGTGTCGCCAGGTCGGTGGTAGTGCTCACCCCCGCCGGGTAGCTACCGTTTTCTGTTATGGCGAGATGGGTGTGGCCGGCAGCGACAGGCGTGATGACCTCGTTGATCGGGATCGTCATCAACCTGGCGACGGAGTGGAAGCTCAACCCGTGGGCATGGGTGTGCGTCGCCGTGCTCACCGGCCTGGGGGTGGTGGCCGCGATGAAGGTCCAGGCCACCCCGCCCGCAGGGGCGCCGCCGACCCGGATACCCCCCGTGCCGCGCCACGGGGTGCACAACCACCAGCACGGGCAGGCGGGGTTGGTGATCCAGACGGGTGCCCTCGGGGCGTACAACGACCACTCGGTGAACCAGCGGGCCGTCGCCCGTGACAACGGCACGATCCACCAGGCCGGTCGCGACATCCGGTTCGACGGCTCTCCGTAGGGACCCGAGCGGGAGCGCGCACCTGCTCCTCGGCCACCTGAGACCCGAAATCCGCCGCACGCGGTGGACCGCCGTAGGCTCCCACCCGTGCAACGCTGGCGAGGACTTGATCACCTACCAGGCGGCTGGGGCCGCTGCGTCGTCACCATAGGTGTTTTCGACGGAGTCCACATGGGCCACCAGGCGCTCATCAACCGCGCCGTGGAACTGGCCGGGCAGAGGGGCGTCCCGAGCGTCCTCATGACCTTCGACCCCCACCCCTCCGAGGTGGTCCGCCCCGGCAGCCACCCGGCCCAGCTCACCACCCTCCGCCGCCGGTCGGAACTGGTCGAACTGCTGGGCGTGGACGTCTTCTGCGTCCTGCCCTTCACGGTGGAGCTGTCCCGGATGCCCGCCGACGAGTTCGTCCACGAGGTCCTGGTGGAGCGGCTGCACGCGGCGGCCGTGGTCGTCGGCGAGAACTTCACCTTCGGCCAGAAGGCCGCGGGCAACGTCGACCTCCTGCGCCACCTCGGCCAGAGGTTCGGCTTCGTGACCGAAGGAGCAGATCTGGTGACGGACACCGAGTCGGGCGACAACGCGGTGACGTTCTCCTCCACCTACATCCGCGCGTGCATCGACGCGGGCGACGTGACGGCCGCAGCGGCGGCGCTGGGGCGTCCGCACCGGCTGGAGGGCATCGTCGTGCGGGGCGACGGCAGGGGCCGGGAGCTCGGCTTCCCCACCGCGAACCTCTCGATGGCCCGGTTCGCCGCCGTTCCGGCGGACGGCGTCTACGCCTGCTGGTTCGTCCACTCGGACGGCCGCAAGCTGCCCGCCGCCGTGTCCGTGGGCACGAACCCGACCTTCTCCGGGCGGGAACGCCGGGTGGAGGCGTTCGTGCTCGACGCGAACGAGGACTTCTACGGGCAGCGCGTGGCGCTGGACTTCGTGACGCGCGTCCGGGGGCAGCTCAAGTTCGACAGCGGTGACGCGCTCGTCGTCGAGATGCGCCGCGACGTCGAGAAGGTCAGGGCAATGCTCGACCAGGACCCGGCGCAAGGGTGAAAGCGCCCATGCGGCGCGGCAGGGCCTGGCAAGATGCCTCCAGGAACGACAAAAAGGACGGGGAGAGGCCGGCGGGTGGAGGACCACAAGATCGTCCAGCGCAACCTGGCGTTGCAGCGCGAGTGGTACGGGGAGCCCCTGGGTGACCGGGTGCGCCGCCTGGTGGTCGCCTTCCGCGTGTCCCAGGCGCAGTTGGCCGACGTGCTGGGGATCAGCGCGCCGATGTTGAGCCAGGTCATGTCCGGTCGCCGGGCGAAGATCGGCAACCCGTCCGTGCTGGCACGGATGATCATGCTGGAGCGGAAGGTCCTCACGCCCGACGTGGCGACCGGCGCTCCCGAGGCGCTCCAGCGCGCGCTGGAGGACGTGCGGCTCTCGAAGCCGACGGTGAGCCGCGACTCGCTGCCGGTCAACGGCGTCGACACCGAGGCCGTCGTGCTGTCGGGCCTCCGCCGCATCGCGGACCGCCGTGAGCTGTCGCAGGCTGCCGACGTGCTCGGCGAGGACTTCCCCGCGCTGGCCGACCTGCTCCGGCGGGCGGGCAAGGTTCGCTAAATCGGGTGGACTGGTCGTCACCCCCTGTTCCACAATCTCCTCGTGCCGTGAGTCGCCGTAGTGCGGTCGAGCACGCCGGGCGTCCAGTCCGTCACACGCCTGGTAACCTCGACAGTTGGGTCTGGCTGCGTTCCGTGGCGGCCAGTACCGACTAACCCCATCCGGATCTCTGGTGGGGCCGCACGGAACCGAACACGCACAAGGAGAACCACCTAGTGGCACTGACCACTGACCAGAAGAAGACCATCCTGACCGAGTACGGCGTCCACGACACGGACACCGGCTCCGCCGAGGCCCAGATCGCGCTGCTGAGCAAGCGCATCAGCGACCTGACCGGGCACCTCAGGACGCACAAGCACGACCACCACTCGCG
>JBDSAJ010000970.1:0-2914 GCA_039922235.1 Umezawaea sp. | reverse complement strand
TGGCGCACGCGGTGGGTGATGCGGGGACGGGGTTGGCGGTGGTGCGGTTGGCGCCGGATTCGACGCCGACCAACACGATCCTGCCGGGGTTCGGGGAGGAACTGCCCAAGCAGGCGGCGGCTGAGCTGGGGGTCGGGCTGGCCAGTGCGCAGGTGAACACCGAGGCCTACCTGGCGTTCGAGCGGTCGGTCGCGCAGGCCTCGCCGCTCGGGTTCGCGGTGCAGGGGCGGGCGCCGCAGACGCCCGGTTCGCTGGCGCAGACGGCCGGGCCGGACAATGCCGAGGGGTTGAGCGGCGGGCTGGCGTTGCCGAAGACGCCGTTGGACACGCTGCTCAAGGTGAGCGGGCTCAACGGGTCGGTGCACGCGCGGTGGGACGACCGGCTCGGGCCGTGCGTGCAGCCGCTGAGCGAGGCGAAGACGTCGCTGGCGAGCCTGTCCGTGCTGAACGCGATCCCGACGCTGCCGTCGTCGCCGGACCTGACGGGGATGCTGACGCAGGACACGCCGAAGCTGGACGCGGCGGCCAAGCAGTCGCTGATCGACGCGCTCAAGGGGATGACGGCGCCGCTCAGCCAGCTCGGCGGGCTGCTGTCGGGCACGCCGGACACGGGTGAGAAGGGGTCTCTGCTCAGCCTGCCGGAGACGTTGTCGGCGCAGTCGACCGTGGAACTGGTCGACCTGCCGGGTTCGGCGAACAAGGCCGTGCGGACCACGTCGACGCTCCAGGCCGCGAGCGTGCGGCTGCTCGCGGGCACGCCGATGGAGATCCGGATCGACGTCGTTGGCCAGCCGACGCTGGTGGCGCTCGCGACCGGTGCCGAGGCGACCTCGTCGATCACCTACACGGCGCCGGTGCTGCGGGTGTCGCAGGGCGGGAAGGTGCTCGGCACGCTGGACGCGGCGAACCAGAAGCTGGAGATCCCGATCGGCATCCCGATCGCGGGGCTGCCCGAACTGCCGAAGCTGCCTGTCGTCGGCGGGATCCTGCCGTCCGGCGGCGACGTGCCCGCCGAGCTGAAGAAGCTCGACATCGGGGTGCTGAGGCTGCAGATCGCCCAGCTCAACGAGAAGAAGCTGCCGCTGAACGGCCCGTTGACGCAGGGCGGTCCGACGATCAAGGGGTTCATGCTCGGCGCCACGGCCCGGTTGCTGGACCTGCAGCTGCTGCCCACGGACGCGCTCGGCCTGCCGAACCTGCCGTCCGCGCTGGCGCAGGTGTCGCTGGGCGAGCAGATCGTGCGCGCCGCCGCGCCCGAGGGCGGCGTGGAGTGCGGCACCACCGCGACACCGCCCGCGGGCGGACAGCCACCTCCGGGCCAGGCCCGACCGCCCATCCCACTGGCGTACACGACCGCCGCCTACAAGACGATCCCGATCTTCTGGCTGGGCACCGCGCTGCTGCTGGCGGGCGTGGTCGTCGTGTCCGCCATGCCAGGCAACCGTCGCCGCGAGTCCGAACTCGCCCTAGCCACCGGCAATGAAACCGCAGACAGGCCGGAACCAGACAGCTGGACTGAAACCGACGCCGAACCGGCCCCTGGACTCAGCCCCGAACCAGAGGCCGAAACCGACCTCGAGACATCACCCGAAATCGGTGCCGAGCCCAACACAACCCCCGAAACCAACACCAAGCCAGAACCCGAAGCCCAGGCCAAGGACGAGACGTGAAGGCCCACCACGCGAGGCCGCGTCGGTAGGTCGGGTCACCATTTTTTCGAGCAGGGCGGGGACGAAGTCTCTGCCCTGCTCGAAAAAATCGAGGCTCGACGTGCCGACTTATGGCGGCCGAGCCGCCGTCTGCGGAGCAGCGGCCATGTTTCAGCCGCGGTGCAGGGCGGTGACCATGGCGTCGATGGCGATTCGGGGCTTGACGTTCATCTCCAGTGCGTCCCGGCAGGCGAGCACGGCTTCCAGCCTGCGCAGCGTCGACTCGGGGGTCCAGGCTTCGGCGGCGGTGCGGGCGTCGGCCGCTCGGTCCGGGTGGTTCAGGCGGGCGGGTGAGCCGGTGGCGGTCACCAGCACGTCGCGGTAGAAGCCCGCCAGGTCGACGAGTGCGGTGTCGTAGGAGTCGCGCTGGGTGCGGGTGGCGCGGGACTTCTGCCGCTTCTCCAGGTCCTTCATCGCCCCCTTGGCGCCACGGGTGGCCGCGGCGGTGCCCTTGCCGGTGCCACCCGCGCCCATCGCGGTCTCCAGCGCGGAACGCTCGTCCTCGTTGCGGGTCTCGTTGGCAGTCGTCGCGTCGCCTTCGGCGGCGGCGACCAGCTGGTCCGCGCAGGTGTACACGTCCTGGGCCCGGCGAACGGCCAGCGGGATGCGGAGCACGGACTCGCGGCGCTTGCGGACCTGCTCCTCGGTCGCCAGGCGGCGGGCGCGGCCGACGTGGCCCGCGCACACCGACGCAGCCCACTGGGCGACCTCGGGGGACACTCCGTCGCGGTGTTCCAGCACGTCCGCGATGGCCGACGGCCGCGGCGTACCCAGCGAGATGATCCGGCACCGCGAGCGGATCGTCACGGACACGTCCTCCGGGTGGTCCGAAGGCGCGCACAGCAGGAACACCGTGCGCGCGGGTGGTTCCTCGACGGCTTTCAGCAGGGCGTTGGCCGCGCCCTCGGTCAGGCGGTCCGCGTCCTCGATGATCACGACCTGCCAGCGGCCACCCGTCGGCCTGCGGGCGGCGGCCTGCACCAGCGCGCGCATCTCCGCGACGGAGATGGACAGGCCTTCGGGGGCGACGAAGCGGACGTCGGCGTGGGTCGCGGCGACCGTGGTGTGGCAGCCGGGGCACTCGCCGCAGCCGGGCCGGTCGTCCACGGTGGTGCACTGCAGCGCCGCGGCGAACGCCTTGGCGGTGACCGACCGCCCGGAGCCGGGCGGCCCGGTGAACAGCCAGGCGTGGGTCATCGTGCCGG
>JBDSAJ010000969.1:0-5427 GCA_039922235.1 Umezawaea sp. | reverse complement strand
TCATCGGGCTGTTCGTGCTGTTCGCGATCAAGCTGAAGGCAGGCAGGAGCTGGGCCCGCACCTGGTTGATGATCCTCGGCGCGGTGGTCTTCTTCGTCCAGGTGCTCGGGCTGACCCCGCTGAGCATCGTGACCGGCGTCCTGATCATCGGCGGTGTCGTGCTGATGAACCTCCGCCCGTCGTCCGACTTCCTCGCCGCGCAGCGCGCCGCGTGACGACCGAGACCACACCCCCACCCCTCGTGCTGCGGGCCGCGGTGGGGGTGTGGCTCGCACTGGCGGTGTTCGGCCTGTTCAACGTGGTGTTCCTCTGGTTCAACCAGGACAAGGTGCGCGAGGCGCTGCGGCCGGGCGTCGTGGTCTCGGACGTGCTGGTGCCGCTCACCGTCGCCGCGGTGTTCTTCGCGGCCCTCTACGGCCTGTTCGCCTGGCTGCTGCGGCGCGGCAAGCGCCGGGCCCGGATCGGGCTGACCGCCACCGCGTTCCTCCACCTGATCTGGGTCGTGCTGCCCGGTGTCAGCCTTGCCAACCTGATCACAGTCGTCCTGCTCGGCCTCGGATTGGTGTCCACGTGGCGGCCGGCTGCCTCACACTGGGTGAAAGAGCAGCAGTAGGGGACACCCGGGGGGAAAACCACCATGGCCGAGCACGACCCGTTCACATCGCCTTACCACCAGGTCCAGCTACCCGGCCAGCAGCAGCAGCCGCCGCCGGGCTGGATCTCGCCGGTGGCCATGCCGATGCCGTCGTCGTCGTGGGAGACCGCGGAGCGGCGCAGGCCCGCGACCCTGACCGCGTCCTTCTGGAGCTGGCTCACGGCGACCGTCCTCGTCGTGATCGGCCTGCCCGGCGTGTTCGCCCTCCAGTACGAGCGGTTCGCCGACGTGCTCAGGGCCGACCCCTCCGGTGAGCCGATGGACGTGCCGACCGCCCGCGTCGCCGCGCTCGTCACGTCGGTCCTGTTCAGCATCGGGTTCCTGGTGCTGTCCACCCCGTACGTGGTCGCGTTCATCAACCTGCGCGGCGGCAAGGAGTGGGCGCGGATCATGCTCGCCATCCTCGGCGCGTTCGGCCTGCTGTTCGGCCTGATCATGCTGGCCGCGTTCATCGGCGGGGCCAAGGACCTGAACCCGGTGGTCGGCATCTTCTGGGTCCTGCTGTTCATGATGAGCACAGCCGTGGCGATCTTGCTGATGTTCCTGCCGCCGTCCAACGACTACGTGCGGGGGAGCAGGCGGTGACGCAGCCCCCGGACCCCCACAGTTCGCCGTACCAGCCGGTGAACTACCCGGCCGCCGGGCAGCAGCCATCGATGAACTTCCCGACGCCGCAGCAGCCCTACCAGGGCGGGATGCGGGGCATCGACCAGAACACGACCGTGAACACCTACGCGCGGCCCACCGTGGTGGTCATCGGGTTCGCGCTGTGGCTGCTGGTCGCGCTGTCGTGGCCGCTGGGCACGCTCCTGCGGCAACTGGCGGAGGGCAACGCCATCAGCGGGTTCGGCATCGTGATGGCGCTGTTCCTCCAGATCTGCCTGTTCGTCGGCGGCGTGGTGGGCGCGGCCATGTTCCTGCGCGGCAGCTACCAGGCGCGGCTGGCGCTGTGCGGGACAGCGCTGATCCTCGAGGTCTTCGGCGTGGTCAGCGCCGTGGCGGTGGGCGACGCCGACTTGGACGGGGCGGCGCTGGTCATCGGCTGGCTGGTCGCGATCGCGCGGCTGGTGCTGCCGCCGCTCGCCGTCCTGGCCAGCCTGGCGCCCGGAACGCGCCAGTACTTCGCCGCTAACCTCGGCTAGTGGACAACGACACCGGCCCGGTCCTCTACGCGGAGCAGGGCGCCTCGTGGTGGCCGCTGCTGTGGGGGCCGGTGTTCGCTGTGCTCGGCGTCGGCGTCGAACTGCTCACCGGCCCGGTGAGCGTGCTGTTCTGGTCGCTGGTCGCGTTCGGACTCCTTATCCCCACCGCGCTGTGGGTGCAGGGCAGGCAGCGGCTCTACTCGATCCGGCTCACCCCGGCCGCGCTGCGCGAAGGCCGGGAAACGCTGCGGATGGCGGACATCGCGGCCGTCGAGGGTGTCGAACCCCGCGCGGGCGCGACCGTCCTCGGTGGAGGTTGGGACATCCCGAAGGGGACCACCTGTGTGCCGATCCGGATGGCGGACGGCACGGTCGTGCTCGGCTGGGCGCGGGACGCCGACGCGCTCCGGGACGCATTGCACCGGCTGCTCACCCGCGCGTGAACCTGTTCACAGCGTCCTGAACCGTCGCGTGCCAGACTTCACCCGTGACCGCTCCCGCGTTGGCCGCCGAGCCCGCTCCCGCGCCGAAGCTGCACCAGCCGAAGCGCGCGCTGATCGCCGTGGTCGAGGTGGTACTGGTCGTGCTGCTGGGGTTCGCCGCGCACTGGTGCTGGCAGCACGGGATCCAGCGGTTCGCCTACCCCTTGGAGGGGCGTCCGCCGCTGGTCGCGACGAGGTACCACGGCAACTGGATCGCCGGGTCGATCGCGCTGGCCACGGTCGCGGGCGTGCTGCTGCTGGACGCCATCCGGCAGACCGTGCTCGCCGTCCGCACGCGGGACCGCAAGCCTCCGAAGGACGTGGCGCAGACCACTGACGAGCACGTGTGAGACTGGAGCGCGTGACAGCGAGGAACACGGCAACGGACACCACCCGATCGCAGGAGCTGTTCGCGCGAGCGGCGACCGTCACGCCCGGCGGGGTCAACTCCCCGGTGCGGGCCTTCCACTCGGTCGGCGGCACACCGAGGTTCATGGTCCGGGGCGAGGGACCACACCTGTGGGACGCGGACGGCAACCGGTACGTCGACCTGGTGTCGTCGTGGGGCCCCATGATCCTGGGCCACGCGCACCCCGCGGTCGTCGACGCGGTCCGCTCCGCGGCCGTGCACGGGCTCTCGTTCGGCACCCCCACCGAGGGTGAGATCGAGCTGGCCGAGGAGATCATCGCCCGCGTCGCCCCGGTCGGGCAGGTGCGGCTGGTCAACTCCGGCACCGAGGCCACCATGAGCGCGATCCGGCTGGCCCGCGGGTTCACCGAGCGCCGCAAGATCATCAAGTTCGCGGGCTGCTACCACGGCCACGTCGACGCGCTGCTCGCCCAGGCGGGTTCCGGCGTCGCGACCCTCGGCCTGCCGACGTCCCCAGGTGTTACCGGCGCACAGGCCGCGGACACGATCGTGCTGCCGTACAACGACGTCGAGGCCGTGCGGGCCGCGTTCGCGGAGAACCCCGGCGAGATCGCCTGTGTGATCACCGAAGCAGCTGCGGGCAACATGGGCGCGGTCGCGCCGCTGCCCGGCTTCAACGCCGCGCTGCGCGAGTTGTGCCACGCCGACGGTGCGCTGCTGGTGATGGACGAGGTCATGACCGGTTTCCGCGTCTCGCGTGCGGGTTGGTACGGGCTGGAAGCCGTCGAGGGTGACCTCTACACGTTCGGCAAGGTCATGTCCGGTGGTCTGCCCGCCGCGGCGTTCGGCGGTCGGGCTGACGTGATGGCGAAGTTGGCCCCGCAGGGCCCCGTGTACCAGGCGGGCACGCTGTCGGGGAACCCCGTCGCGGTCGCCTCCGGGCTGGCCACGCTGCGGGCGGCCGACGACGCCGTGTACCGCGCGTTGGACGCCAACGCGACCCGCCTCGGTGCGCTGTTCACGGCCGCGTTGACCGAAGCCGGTGTGGCGCACCGGGTGCAGTTCGCGGGCAACCTGGTGAGCGTCTTCTTCACCGAGGACGAGGTCGTCGACTACGCGGGTGCGCAGGCTGCCGAGACGTGGCGCTTCCCGCCGTTCTTCCACGCGTTGCTGGAACGCGGTGTGTACCCGCCGCCCAGCGCCTTCGAGGCGTGGTTCGTCAACGCCGCCATGGGTGACGACGAGTTCTCGATCATCGCCGACGCGTTGCCGCACGCGGCTGCTGCGGCTGCCGCTGCCAAGGAGGCCAAGAAGTGACTCGGACCGTGGTGCACTTCCTCCGGCACGGCGAGGTGCACAACCCGGACGGGATCCTCTACGGGCGGCTGCCCGGATTCCGGCTGTCGGACACCGGCCAGCGCCAGGCGTTGACCGTCGCCGAGCACTTGGCGGACCACGACATCGTGCACGTCGTCGCGTCGCCGTTGACGCGGGCGCAGCAGACCGCCGCGCCGATCGCCGACTCGCACCGGTTGGAACTGGCTACCGATGACCGGTTGATCGAGGCGGACAACAAGTTCGAGGGGCTGAAGGTCGCGGTGGGCGATGGTGCGCTGCGCTCGCCCGCGCACTGGCCGAAGCTGGTCAACCCGTTCACGCCGTCGTGGGGTGAGCCGTACCTGAAGATCGCGCACCGGATGCTCGGGGCGGCTCAGCGGGCTCGGGCGGTGGCTGTTGGGCATGAGGCTGTTTGTGTGTCCCACCAGTTGCCGATCTGGACGTTGCGGCGGTTCCTGGAGGGTAAGAGGATGTGGCACGACCCGCGCAAGCGTGAGTGTTCGTTGGCGTCCTTGACGTCGTTGATCTTTGAAGGGGAGCAGCTCGTTCGTGTGTCGTACAGCGAACCGGTTGGTGCGACCAATCCCAGGGTGACTGGGGCGTGAAAGTCTTCGCGTTGGTTTTGTTGTTGGTTGTGGCGGGGTGCTCGGCCGGTAAGGACGCTGTTGTGACGGGGGGCGAGTTCCAGTTCGTTGCTCCTGATGGGCAGGTTCGTATTCGGTACAACGGTGATGAGCGCAAGGTCGTGAAGGGGTTGACCGGGCCCAGTCTGTTGGAGGACGGGAAGACTGTCAGCTTGGACGACTTTGCCGGCAAGGCCGTGGTGGTGAACATCTGGGGCTCCTGGTGTCCGCCTTGTCGTACGGAAGCGCCGGAGTTGCAGAAGGTGCAGGATGAGACTGGGGCTTCGGGGGTGCAGGTGCTCGGGATCGATGTGAAGGAGCATTCGCCGGAGCCTGCTCGGGATTTTGCGGTGGATCGGAAGTTGACGTACCCGTCGATTTATGATGATTCTGGGCGGACGTTGTTGGCGTTCAAGGGGTATCCGCCTAATGCGGTGCCTTCGACGATCGTGCTGGATCGGCAGCATCGGGTTGCGGCGATCTTCTTGGAAGGTGTGCTGGCTGCGGACCTGGTGCCGGTGGTGAAGGAGCTGTTGGCGGAGGGGTGAGGGGTTGGGGTGTTGGCTGGGCGGCAGTTCGGGTCTCGGCCTGCTTGAGCTGCCCGGCTGTTCAGGTTGCTGATCGCTGATGTCTCGGCCGCTCAAGCCATAGACCGCTCAAGCCTCGGCCCCCTCTAGCCACCAGCAACCAGCCCGTCGTTTGGGTCTGTTTTGGCCTTTTCGGGGCTGTGAGCTGGGGTTTCTGGTTTTTGTCGTACCCCTGTCGTAGCGTGTGTGTCGGGGGGTTCTCACGAGCGGGGGACGCCTGTTTTGGCGTG
>JBDSAJ010000968.1:0-9291 GCA_039922235.1 Umezawaea sp. | reverse complement strand
GGAGGACGTGGACGCGCGGGGGTAGGGGCAGGGTGGGCAGGCCCTGGTTGTGCAGGGCGTCGATGCCGGTGATCACTGCCCGCGGGCCCGCGTAGACGAGCGCGGCCCGCAGGCGTTGTCGCCTGGTCGGTGCTCCTGGGCTGAGCAGTAGGACGCCCGGCAGGAGCCGCTGCCAGGGACCGCCTGGGCGGCACCTGGTCTCGATGGTGTACCTGCCCACACCGGATTCGAGCAGGTCAGCGGTGCTGGTCACGCCGTCGTGGATCGTCATGCCTTGATCGTGCTGCACGTTGGCGGGGTGGGCGACCGGTAAATCCGGATCTGTGGACAACCTGGTCGCCTGTGGACAACTCGCTAGTCGTCGAAGCCCGGTTGCCAGCGGGCGACGATGGAGCGGGCGGGGACTTCGGCGTCCAACTGGCAGAGGATGCCGGTGGCGCCGAGCGTGACCCGGTGGATCAGCAGGTACTGCGGCGGCAGGTTGAGGGAGCGGCCGGTGCGGGAGTCCGGTTTGCGCAGGTCGCCCACTCGTTCCGCCTGGCCTTGGAGCCACTTGCGGGTGAACTTGAAGGTTTCGGTGCGCAGCGGTTCTACGAAGGGACCCAGGTAGTTGAGGACGTCCTCGCCCTCCAACTCCGTGCCGGGGCGGATGAAGTGCTCGCTGCGCAGCAGGTCGAGCAGGTCGTCCGAGCGCTTGTCGAGAGCCAGCCTGGTCATCAGCCCGAGCGTCCGCGGGAGGCCGTCGGGCAGGCGGGCGCAGGCGCCGAAGTCGATCGCGCGCAACCTGCCGTCCTCGCCGAGCAGGAAGTTGCCCGGATGCGGGTCGGCGTGCAGCAGACCGGACCGGCTGGGCGCGGAGAAGTGGAACTCGGCCAGGCGCCGGCCCGCCAGGTCGCGCTGCTCACGCGTGCCCTCGCGGATGACGGTCGCCAGCGGGGTGCCGTCGATCCACTCGCTGACCATGACCTTCGGCGCGCTGGCGACCACCTTCGGCACCAGCACGTGCTCGTCACCGTCGAACGCCTTCGCGAACGTCCGCTGGTTGTCCGCCTCGGTCCGGTAGTCGAGCTCCTCGACCATCCGGTCGCGCAGCTCCTCCAGCAGCGGTTTCACCTCCGCGCCCGGCATGATCGCCTGCACGAGCCTGCTGAACCGCAGCAACTGCTTCAGGTCCGCGTTCAGCGCCTCGTCCGCGCCGGGGTACTGCACCTTCACGGCGACCTCGCGGCCGTCGTGCCACACGGCCCGGTGCACCTGGCCGATGCTCGCCGACGCCGCGGGCTCCTCGTCGAACTCCACGAAGCGCTTCGCCCACGCCGATCCGAGCTGCTCGGCGAGCACCCGGTGGACGGTGCGGGTCGGCATCGGCGGTGCCCCGGCCTGCAGCTTGGTGAGCGCCTCGCGGTACGGCGCGGCCATCTCCTCCGGCACGGCGGCCTCGAACACGCTCAGGGCCTGGCCGAACTTCATGGCCCCGCCCTTGAGCTGCCCGAGCACGGCGAACACCTGCTCCGCCGTCTTCGCGGTCATGTCGGCACTGACCTGCTCGGAACTCATGCCGGTCAAGCGCTTGCCCCAGCCACCGACCACCCGGCCTGCCACCCCGATCGGGAGGGTCGCCAGCTTGGCGGTGCGCTGCACGGCCTTGCGCGGGATCTCGCTCACCCGGTGATTCTCCCCCGCCAGTTGTGTCGGTCGCAGTGGAATGCCTGTCCACCACAGAACCTACACAGACGGCAGGCCCGCTCTGGCGCTGCCGCAGGCGCACGACGGGTGCGGCGGGCACGCGTGGCGTTCGACCACGCCGAGCTGGGCCTGCACCTCCAGGGTCGCGTTCCACGTCGTCGGCGGGCTGAGGCCCACCACGACCGGGTCCAGCGCGGCGAGGACCTGCCCGACCGCGAGCGCCGCGCACACCGAGGCCGACGCCACGTCCGAGGGCTGCGTCCGGTCTGCCAGCTGGGTCGCGACCGTGGGCCACACGCCGTCCTGGTCGGTCCGGTGCAGGTAGGAGCACCGGATGCAACTCGTCCGGCCCGGCACGACCAGCGGCCCGACGACCCCGGTGCCCTCCCGGACCCGGACGACGAGGTGCTGGGTGCCTTCGGCCATGAGCGTGTTGAGCAGTTGGGGAGGCGGCACCAGCGAGTCCGTCAGCACCACCATGTCCGGCGCTCCGGTGCTGGTCAGCCACCCCGTGCGCACGTCGCCCGAACCTCGGCCGACGGCCTCGACCGCCGCCTCGCGACGGGGACGGCCCACGTCGATGTCCAGGTAGCCGGACCCGGTGTCCTCCGGGCCCACGCGGCCACTCGCCACGACGTGCACCCGACCGATGCCCGCGGCGGCGAGCAGCGAGGCCATCGCGACCGCGATGCGCCCGTTGCCGTGCACGACGACCGCGCGCCGGTCGCGGGCCGCGACGATCCCGGTGCCCGGCCTGCCGGTGCGCAGCGCCCGGCTCGTCGTGTCCGCCAGCAGGCGGCCGGGGACGGGCACCGCCTCGTCGACCAGACCGACCTCCGCGAGCTGGTCCAGCAGGTGCAGGAACTCGGCCGGATCCGTGTCCTTCGCGGCCAGACGTTCACCTAGTTCAGCGACCGTGTGGCGGCCGTCGAGAGCCATCAACTCATCCACGAAAGGATGAGGGAGGTCGTCCACGACGACCGCGTGGCGCGGGTCGGTGCCGATCTGGACCTCGCCCTTGCGGCGCAGCAGCACGGGAAGACCGGGCAGGACGCGAGGTCGTCGGGAGAGGTCCCGCTCAGTGGTTTCGGTGTTCACAGGGATCAGCGTGCTCCCGGATTCGACACGGGCAAAACGGCTGTCCACAGGTCCTGGAGTTGTCCACAGGACACGATGTGAGGTCTTGCGGGAGACGGACGAACGTGCTGGTGGACGCTGTGCAAGCCGTCCACCAGCAGGTTTCGTCAGACCTTGGCCTTGCCCAGGATTCGGGTGACCGTGGTGCCGCACGTGGGGCACTTGCCCTTCGCCATCCTGCGGTTGTTGTTCTCGTGGATCTCTCCAGAGAAGTCGCGCTTCTCGCGACACTTCACGCAGTAGCCGTTGTAGGTCTCAGCCACGGGTTCCTCCCTTGTTTTGGCTGGCATCCGCCGGGCGGCGACAGCGTCGTGAGAGCGGGGCGTTCTGCACCGCACTCGGGGGCTTGCGCAGCACGCTACCTCCGGATGCGCGCGGATGCCTGCATGTCCGCCAGCGCGTGTCCAGCCGCCTTTCGGACGAATCTGCCCCGACCGTGTCATCCCTCACGGCCGCTTGGCGGCCCCGAATTGTCGGTGGGTGGCCTTACCGTGGGAGCCATGGCCGAACCGCAGGTAGCCAAAACCCGTGTGGAGGTCCGCCGCAGTGCGCGGCGGCGCCGCATGGTCAGCGCGTATCGGGAGGGGGACAAGGTTGTCGTGCTGCTTCCGGCCCGCATGAGCAAGGGCGAGGAGGAGCACTGGGTGGCGGAGATGCTCAGCCGCCTGCAACGGAGCGAGACCCGCAGACGGTCGCCCGCGCGGACGTCGGACGCCGCTCTGCTGGCTCGGTGTGAGGAGCTGGCGGCGCGGTACCTCGACAACGACGCGGAGCCCACGAGCGTGCGGTGGGTGCCGCCGATGCGGACGCGGTGGGCTTCGTGCACGCCCACCGAGGGCACGATCAGGGTCAGTGAGCGGCTCCGGGACGTGCCGTCCTGGGTGCTCGACTACGTGCTGGTGCACGAGTTGGCGCACCTGAGGGTGCCGGGGCACGGGAAGGACTTCTGGGAGCTGGTGCACCGGTACCCGAAGTCCGAGCGGGCGATGGGGTACTTGGAGGGGATCTCGGCTGCGGCCGGGTTGGGGATCGAGGAGGACTAGGGCTGTGGGGTGAGGGTGGGTGTTCTGGTGTGGTGGCTGGAATTGGGCCTGACTGAGCGGTGTGGGGTCTGAGCGACTGCTTCTGGCGGTGTTTGAGGTGGGTCACCCCACCCCGCTCGCGCGATTTTCTCGATGGCCGTTCCGCCTTGTCAAGGCGGGAAAGATTCCTTGACAAAGCGGAACGGCCATGAAGGGCGCTTCGGATCGGGGTGGGGCGAGGGGTGTGGGTGCCCTGGTCGGGTGCGGCTTTCGTCGTGGTCGGGATTTCGAGCGTGACCGAAGCTGTGAGTGGGGCCGGGGGCTCTTGCTCCTGGCTGTGGTGGGTCTGTGGGCAGAGAACTGGTGGGCCCGTGTGTAGGGACCTGGTGGGTCGGTGAACAGCGCGACTAGTGGGCTCGCGTAGCAAGGACTGGTGAGGCTGTGAACAGCGACTGGTGGGGCCGCTTGCAGGGCTGGTGAGCCTGTGGGTGGCGACTGATGGGTCCTTGGGCAGGGAACTGGTGGGCCTGTGGGCAGCGACTGGTGAGGCCGTGACCGGAGAACTGGTAGGTCCGTGAACAGCGAGAAGGCCACCACGGAGTCCGTGGTGGCCTTCTCAGGTGGTGCTGGTCAGGTGCCGGGGGTGTCGTCCGGCTTCTCGTCCTCTGCCTTCTTCTCCTCGGCGAGGGTGCGTTCCAGTTCGGCCATCGGGTCTTCCAGTGCCTTGCGGGTCTTGCCGAGGCGTTCGGCGAACTCCAGCGGGTCGTCCAGGTCGTCCGCGGTGGGGACGAGGTCGGGGTGGTCCCAGAGGCTGTCGCGGACCTCGATGCCGTGCTGGTCGCCGACCAGCTTCCACAGCGCCGAGGCGGCACGGAGGCGGCGGGGGCGCAGTTCCAGGCCGACGAGGGTGGCGAAGGTCTGTTCCGCGGGGCCCCCGCTGGCGCGGCGGCGGCGGAGGGTTTCGCGCAGGGCGGCCGCGCCGGGGAGGCGTTCGCCGACCGCGTCGAAGACGACGACGTCCACCCAGCCCTCGACCAGTGCCAGGAGGGTTTCCAGGCGGGCCAGTGCGGCCTTCTGCTCGGGGGTCGTCTGGGGTTCGAGCATCCCCGACTTCATGGCCTCTTCGATGCTCTCGGGGTTCGACGGGTCGATCTGGCCCGCCATCTGCTCCAAGGCGCTGGTGTCGACCTTGATGCCCTTGGCGAACTCCTCGACGGTGTCGAGCAGGCGCTGCCGCAGCCACGGGACGTGGGTGAACAGGCGCTGGTGGGCGGCTTCGCGGGCGGCCAGGAACACCATGACCTCGCTGGCCGGGCGTTCCAGGCCCTCGGTGAACTTCTCGATGTTCGCCGGGAGCAGCGCGGCGGTGCCCTCGGGACCGAGGGGCAGGCCCACGTCGGTCGACGTGAGGACCTCGGCACCCAGCTGGGCGAGCGCGCCGCCCAGCTGCGAGCCGAACGCCATGCCGCCCATCTGGCCCAGCATGGACAGCAGCGGACCCGCGGCTTCCTTCGCCTCGGCGGGCATCGCCTCGACCCAGGCGCCGGAAACGCGCTGCGCCACCGGGTCACACAGGCGCTGCCACGTCGGCAGCGTGCGCTCCACCCAGTCGCGCGCCGTCCAGCTCTGCACGACGCGGCTGCCCGCGGGGAGCGTGGTCGCCGGGTCCAGCCACATCTCGGCCAAGTGCACGGCGTCGGTGACGGCCTTGTCCTGGTCAGGGGCGAACCCGAGGCCCGTGCCACCAGTGCCCGCGAGTTGCTGGAGCGCGATCTGCTTGGCGAGGTCGTAGTTCACCGGACCGGCTGACGCGTTCTGGTTGCTGAACATCGCGCCGAGCTGGCTCAACATCGCGCCGAGCTGGTTGAAGTCGAAGGGATTGCCCTGCCCGGCCTGGTCGGAGGGCTTGCGGTTGGCATCGTCCGGGTCCGACGGCCCGAACCCGAACGGCAGGTCAGTCATGCCTCTAACGTTACGCGGGGACACCTGAGTGCGCGGCTCAGGTTCGCTGCGAGCGTGAGGACGTCACGTCGTCCACATGCGGTGGTCGTACTCTGTCGGATCGTGAGCGAGCACAGCGAGGGCGGCACCACGGACACCGTCGTCGGCGACGGTGGAGCGAAGATCGATCCGGCCTCGCCCCCGGTGCCACCGCCGTCGGACGAGGCAGGCCTGACCCGCCGGACCTGGACCCTCGTGTTCAGCTTCCTGGTCGTCATCGGCCTCGGCCTGGCGGGCGGGTTCGCGCGGGTGCCGTACGTGGCGCTCGGCCCCGGCCCGACCTACGACACGCTGGGCCAGGTCAACGGCACGAACGTGGTGTCCATCGAAGGCCAGGACACGTTCCCCACCGGTGGCCACCTCACGATGACCACGGTGTCGCTGATCGACGACCTCTCGCTGTTCGGTGCGCTCGGGCTGTGGGTGAGCGGCCGGTACGCGCTCGCGCCGCGCGACGAGTTCTTCAAGCCCGGCGTCTCCAAGGACGAGGTCCGCGACCAGAACACCAAGGCGTTCCAGGACTCGCAGACCAGCGCCGAGGTCGCCGCCCTGCGCTACCTCGGCTACCCGGTGAAGGTGCTCGCCGCCGAGATCACCAAGGGCAGCGCGGCCGACGCCGTGCTCCAGCCCAACGACCGGCTGCGCGTCGTCAACGGCAAGCAGATCACCGTGGCCGACGACGTCAAGACCGCGCTGGAGAAGACCAAGCCCGGCGACGAGGTCGAGCTGACCTACGACCGGGACGGCAAGCAGCAGACCTCACGGGTGCCGCTCGGTCGCGCGGAGGGTCGCGAGACCGGCTTCCTGGGCGTGCTGGCGGTCGACCGCGCCGACGCGCCGTTCGAGATCAAGATCGGCGTGCCGGAGGTCGGCGGCCCGTCGGCGGGCCTGCTGTTCGCGCTGTCCATCGTGGACAAGCTGACGCCCGGCGAGCTGAACGGTGGCCAGTCCATCGCCGGCACCGGCGAGATCAACGAGAAGGGCGACGTCGGCCCCATCGGCGGCATCCCGTTCAAGATGATCGCCGCGAAGGAAGGCGGCGCCACGACCTTCCTGGTCCCCGCCGACAACTGCGTCGAGGCCAAGCAGCAGGCGCCCGAGGGGCTGCGCCTGGTCAAGGTCGAGACCCTGACGGGTGCGGTGCAGGCCATCGAGGCCGTCGTCGCGGGCAAGGACACGCCCGGCTGCTAGTTCGCCCTGCGCGAACGGCACTCAGGGCTTGAACGTGTCCAGCAGCGCGTTGGTCAGGTTCGGCGCCAGCTCGGGATGCTCGACGACCTCGTCGGGCATCTCCGTGTTCCCGCGCAGGTGCAGCACGCACGCGGCGGTGCCGTCCCGCAGCACGGCCGCGACCAGCCGGGCCTCGCGGCGCTGCGGGTGGGCGGCGGCGAACGCGCGCGCCTCCTCGTCACCGAGTTCCTCGGCGCGCAGCTTCTCCTCGGCTTCCGGTGGCAGCACCAGGATCTCCTGGGCCAGCGCGCACCCGGCGACCACCTCGGGCCAGACGATGCCGAGCAGCGCCTCGGCCAGGTCGGCGTCGGGGAGTTCGTCCTGCGCGATCGGGGTCAGCGGCGACGCCTCCGGGTCGAGCTGGCCCGCGAGCTCGGGCTGCTGCGCGATCAGTTCGGCCGTCGGCACGAGGGCGAACAACTGGAGACCCTGGTCCCACCCGGCCGTGGCCACGAACTCCTCCACCTCGCGCGCGACGGCGCGGAGGAGCACGGGCGAGTTCTCCGTCGAATGAATGTCTGACACGGTCGTTATGGTCGCATCCCACGACACGGGGGAGCGCCGGCAGGGCCGAATCGGACAACCGATCGGGGAACTCGACGCGGCCTCCGTAGAGTTGGACAGAACGTACTAATTGAAGACGTCGGCCAGCCGACTATCGACACACTGCGAACCTGGAGGGTGCACCGTGGCCACACGGCCCCCGGTCGGACTGCCCAAACTGTCCCGACGAAGCAGGCTGCTGCTCATCATCGGCGGCGTGATCCTGGTCGGGCTGATCACCGGATCACGCCTGCTAGGCACGTACGTCAACTGGCTGTGGTTCGGCGAGGTCGGCTTCCGCGGTGTCTACAGCACCGTGCTGCTGACGCGGTTGGGGCTGTTCTTCGGCGTCGGCCTGCTCATGGGCGGCCTCGTCGCGATCAACCTGATCATCGCCTACCGCACCCGGCCGGTGTTCGTGCCCGTGACGGGACCGGACGACCCGGTGGCGCGGTACCGCGCGGTCGTGTCGCGCCGGATGCGCCTCTTCGCGATCGGCATCCCCGTGCTGGTGGGCCTGATCGCGGCGACGTCGGCGCAGGCCGACTGGCAGCAGCTCCAGCTGTTCCTCAACGCGACCCCGTTCGGCGTGACCGACCCGCAGTTCGGTCACGACATCGGCTTCTACGCCTTCAAGCTGCCGTTCTACACGTGGCTGCTGTCGTGGCTGTTCATCGCCACCGCGGTGTCCTTCGTCGGCGCGCTCGTGGCGCACTACCTGTTCGGCGGCATCCGCCTCGCGGGCCGCGGCGGCCAGCTGTCCGGCCCGTCGCGCGCGCACCTGTCGATCGTGGCAGGCGTGTTCGTGCTGCTCAAGGCGGTCGCGTACTTCTTCGACCGGTACATGCTGCTGTTCTCCGACCGCAACGACAAGTTCAACGGCGCGACGTACACCGACCTCAACGCGGTGCTGCCCGCCAAGCTGATCCTGTTGTGCATCGCGGTGTTCTGCGCGATCGCGTTCTTCGTCGGCGCGGTGCTGCGCAACCTCCAGCTGCCCGCGATCGCGACGGTGCTGCTGATCCTGTCCAGCGTGCTCGTCGGCGCCGCGTGGCCCGCGGTGCTGGAGCAGTTCTCGGTCAAGCCGAACGCGATCGAGCGTGAAGCCGAGTCGATCAAGCGGAACATCAACGCGACGAAGCAGGCGTTCGGGCTGACGGACGACAAGGTCGAGACAAAACCCTACGAGGGCAAGCAGAACGTCTCCCTGGAGGAGCTGAAGAAGGACCAGGCGACGCTGGGCAACATCCGGTTGCTCGACCCCGCCGTGGTCGCCAAGACCTTCACCCAGTTCCAGCAGCTGCGGCCGTTCTACGGCTTCCCGGAGAAGCTGGACGTCGACCGCTACACGATCGACGACCAGCTCCAGGACTACATCGTCGCAGTCCGCGAGCTGAACACCGCGGGCATCCCGCAGGGGCAGCGCGACTGGATCAACCAGCACCTGATCTACACGCACGGCAACGGTTTCGTGGCCGCTGAGGCGAGCAAGGTGAACACCCCCGCCGACAACGGCGGCAACGGTGGCTACCCGGTGTTCCAGGCCAGCGAGGTCGCGCCGGACGGCAAGGTCCAGCCCGGCCCGTTCGGCGTGGAGCAGCCGCGCACGTACTACGGCGAACTGGGTGCCGTCGGCGACTACGCGATCGTCGGCGGCCGCGACTCCGGCGCT
>JBDSAJ010000967.1:0-3263 GCA_039922235.1 Umezawaea sp. | reverse complement strand
GGCTGCGTCTGAAGCTCTTGAACTGAGCCGTAGCGCGAGCAATCCTTTTCTTGCCTGCCTGGCCGAGTCGCTTCTCCGTCCGAAAGTGATCAGCTGGTTCAAGAGCCACAACAATGCCGCAGCGGGTTCCCGCGTTACGAACGCGGGGAAGCCCAAGGAATGAATATCGCACTTCAGGACAGCGTCGTCGGACGTGACGGGGACCGGCGTGGACGAGCAGGTGTGAGCCCAGTGAAGGTTTCCGCTCACCGCATCCGGAACCCTGTGCAAGGGGCGATTGATCGGCCGGCTCGTCGCAATCCAAGGAAGTTTGAGTCGGCTGACTCTGCCGCTCGCATAACGGTCGGTCTCGTGGACCGGGATACGACAGGCACGCGTCGCGTGCTTCCATGTGTCGAATACAGCTAGATCGAACTCCGCACGTCCAAGTCCCGAGGCTGAACGGGCGAAGTCGAGTAGAGATCGGGTGATCACAAACGTTGTCAACGATTTGCCTGTTCCAGTGCCGATCTGCAAAAGACGAGGCTCCTGCTTGTGCGGACTCGCCACTGGAACGTCGAGGTCCAGTTCGCGGATTCCGGCAGTGGGCACTCGTCTATTATGCCTTGACCGACCGTCAACGGGCCAACCCAACCCGAAATCAACCGGTCGGCTCGCGCGGAACTGCCGGCAGCACCGACAGGGTGCTGCCCAGGCGTACGAGGTCACCGCCGCGCGGCATAACGGCTACTCGCCCCGGCGGGCCTTGGCGCGGCGCTTGCCCTCGTGCATCGCCTGCACGCGGGCGACCGGGATGGTGTGGCCCTCGGCGATCAGGTCGGTGCTCAGCTCCTGCGGCGCGGGCATGGACTCGGCCCACGGGTCGCGGTCGCCGACCAGGTCGGCGGCCGTGCGCAGGGTGAAGTCGGTGGGGGAGACGCGGTCGAGGTCGTCCCAGGACACCGGGAACGACACCGGGGCGCCCGGCCGCAGCCGCGGGCTGTACGCGGCGGCCACGGTCGCGCCGCCCGAGCGGGTGGAGTCCAGGAACACCTTGCCTCCCCGGTCCTCCACGATGAACGCCGTCGTGGCGATCGCCGGGTCCAGCCGCTCGGCGTGGACGGCGAGCGCCCGGCACGCGGCGGCGGCGTCGTCCGCGGGCACGCCGTCGATCGGCACGAACACGTGGATCCCCTTGGCACCGCTGGTCTTCACCGCCCCCTGGAGCCCGGCGTCGGCCAGCGCCCGCCGCACCAGGTGCGCGGCACCCACGGCGAGGTGGAACGCGTCCTCCTCCGGCGGATCCAGGTCCAGCACGAGGTGCGTCGGGTGGTGCCACTGGTCGCGCGGGTAGAGCGGCACGTGGTACTCGACCGCCCGCTGGTTCGCGAACCACAGCAGCGTGCGCCGGTCGTCGCACACGCCGTAGGAGATCTCCCGCTTCGAGGCCTCGGCCCAGACCGGCAGCCTGCGCACCCACTCCGGGGTGTACTTCGGCAGGTTCTTCTGCATGAACGGCGCCTGTCCGGGGCGGACCCGCATCACCGACAGCGCCCGGTCCGCCAGCACCGGGACGATCTTGTCCGACACCGCGTCCAGGTAGTCGACCAGATCGCGCTTCGTCGACTCCGACCCGTCGAACAGCGGCTGGTCCAGGTTGGTCAGCGCGACGCCGTCCCGCTCCTCCGAGGTGCTCATCGCCACACCTTCCCCGGCTACGGGGGCTCGGGCAACTCCCACGCGCGATCGAGTTCGGCCACCGGGTAGGCGGTGTCGCGGTCGGGCCCCTGCAACTGCCGGTAGAACGGGGAGAAGACGTCCGCGACGGGTGCGTAGCGGCGGGTGAGCGCAGCGGCCGACTCCGGCAGCGGGTCGAGGTTGCGGCGGAGCCAGCCGAGCAGGTGCGTGACGGTGTAGCAGTGGTCGTAGTCCCGGTGGGCGGCGAAGAACTCCGACTCGGCGGGGGAGAGGGCGAAGCGGGAGCTGATCGTCAGCCCGAAGTCGGCGAAGTAGAGCCGCTCGCCGTCGGTGAGCAGGTTGTGGAAGTGCGCGTCGAAGTGCAGCATCCCCTTGGCCACCAGGAAGTCCACGCCCGCGCGGAGTTCACGGTGGACCAGCTCGACCGCGGCCTCCGCCGTGCCGTCGGCGGTCCGGTCGAGCAGCCACTGGTGCACCGTCCGGGGCACGAACTCCAGGAACAGCACCAGGTTCGCGGACGACCGGCGCAGCGCCTCGTAGCGGTGCCGCACCTCGCCGGACCCGCCCCAGTAGGCGATGGCCGCTTCCAGGTCGTCCTCGTCGGGCGTCGGCCCCGGCAGCACCCGCCAGTGGTGCAGCAGCGGGAACCCGCCGTGCTCACCCGCCAGCACCCACTCCGTAGTCAGCTCGTGCACGGCCAGCTCCCGCCACGCGCCGAACCCCACCGACCCGACGCCGTACTGGAAGAACGTGGGCAGCCCGAACAGGTTCGCCGTCGACCGGAGATTCTCCGGCCGCAACTCCAGGTCCGTCAGCGGCACCGCCTTCACGAACACCCGCACGCCGTCGACGTCCAGCGAAGCCGACGTGCCGCCGATCCCCGCGCCCAGCGGGGTCGCGTCCGCCAGCAGCGCCGCGAGCGCCCGGTCGTCCAGCCGGGCCAGCGCGGTGGACACGGCCCGGTGGGCGGCCTCCCGGCTCAGCACGCGCCCTTGGACTTCAGCACGCGGTGCAGCGCGTCGGTGACCCGCTCCTTGGTCAGACCGCCGTTGGCCATCGCGGCCTCCAGCCCGTCCAGCACCTCGCCGACCCGGCCGCCGCTGGACCACAGGGCCACGTCCGCGCCCGCGGCGAGCGCCTGCCGCACGGCCTCGGGCAGGTCGACCAGGTTCGTGACGGCCTTCATCGCGCCGAGGTCGTCGGTCATCACCAGGCCGTCGAACCTGTAGTCGTCGCGCAGCAGTCGGTAGGCGGCGGGGCTCAGGGTCGCGGGGCCGCCGTCGGTCAGGCCGGGCACGTCGAGGTGGCCGACCATCACGGCGACCGGGCCGTAGGTCTTGATGTCCTGGTAGGGCAGCAGGTCCTTGGCCTTCAGCACGCGGTGCAGCGCCTCGGAGACCCGCTCCTGGGTGAGGCCGCCGTTGGCGAGCGCCGCCTCCAGGCCGTCCAGCACCTCGCCGACCCGGCCGCCGCTGGACCACAGTGCCACGTCCGCGCCCGCGGCGATGGCCTGGCGCACGGCCTCGGGCAGGTCGACCAGGTTCGTCACGGCCTTCATCGCGCCGAGGTCGTCGGTCATGACCAGG
>JBDSAJ010000966.1:0-13910 GCA_039922235.1 Umezawaea sp. | reverse complement strand
CCACGCTCTCCACCATCAGACGCCTTCCAAGCGTCCTCCAACACCTCATGCGCGTGAAACGGCATCCCGGCGTCCAACAACCGCTGAGCCTCCACCAACGACTCACCAGGCGTCCGCGGCACACCCTCGGGCTGCCTCTCCACCCCCGGCACCCCATACGGCAACGGCCGACCCAACCCATCACGAGGCCGAGCGTTACGAGCCCGCCCCGAAGAATCCCGATCCCGCACAACAGCAGCAGCGGGCCCAGCCACCAGCCCCTCCACACAACCGCACCCCCCGGACCGCTCCCGAATCCGCCCACACTCCGGACAGACGGCGTCCAACCAGCAAGCCGGGTCCCCACGTTCCTCGTCCACCCCCCGATCCTCCCACTCCGAGCGGGGGGCTGCCCCCACCCTCGGTCAGGGTGCCGACCCCATCGTGCAAAGCAACAAACACTCCTAACTTGAGACCCGTGAAAACAAGGGGGACAACAACATCACGCCTGTCGTACGGCGTAGCAGGCCTGGTGGTCGCCGTTCTGACAGCCGTGGCGGGCGGATACGGCTACCACGGGGACGAGCTGTACTTCCTGGCCGCAGGCCGCCACCTGGCGTGGGGCTATCCCGACCAACCACCGCTGACACCGTTCGTGGCACACCTGATGGACCTGATAGCACCCGATTCCCTGACAGTGCTGAGGATCCCGGCAGCACTAGCAGCAGGCCTGACAGTCCTGCTCGTCTCACTGACCGCCCGCGAGCTGGGCGGGGCCCCACGCGCACAACTCATCGCCGCGTCAGCCGCCGCGGTATCCGGCCTGGTGCTGGTACCAGGCCACATGCTGCACACCACCACGATCGACATCTGCCTGTCCGCCGCACTCGTCTGGCTGGTGGTCCGCGTCCAGCGCACCGGTGATCAACGACTGCTCCTGGCAGCAGGAGCGGTCCTGGGCCTGGGACTGCTGAACAAGTACCAGATCGCGGCGGTCGCGGTGGCGCTGGTCGTGGGACTGGCGATCACCGGACCGCGCGAACTGCTGCGCGGCCCGTGGTTCCTGGGCGGCGCACTGCTGGCACTGGCGATGTGGGCCCCGAACCTGTGGTGGCAGGCCCAGCACGGCTGGCCGCAGCTGGAGATGGCCCAACTGCTCAGCGAACGCGGCGGCAACGGCGCACGGCTCTCCTTCCTCCCCCTGCAACTGGTCTACGTGAGCCCGTTCCTGGCCCCGCTGTGGATCGCAGGCCTGGTCCGGCTGCTCCGCGCACCGGCGTTCCGCTTCCTCGGCGTCGCCTACCTGCTGCTGGCGGCCGCGTTCATCGCGGCGGGCGGCTCGGCGCTGTACCTGTTCGGCGCCTACTCCGCGCTGCTGGCCGCGGGCGGCCTCGCCGTGGACGGCTGGCTGGACCGCGGCGCCACCGGCAGGCGCGTCGCGGTCGGTGGTCTGCTGGCCGCCTCGGCGGCGTTCGTCGCACCACTGGCGCTCCCGCTGGTGCCCCTGGACAAGCTGTCCACCATCCCGGTCGTCCAGCTCAACGGCCTCACGGCCGATCAGTTCGGCTGGCCGGAGCTGGCCGCCACCGTGTCGAACACCTACGAGGCACTGCCTGCGGGCGAACGCGAGCACGCGGTCGTCCTGACGGACAACTTCGGCGAGGCCGCCGCCGTGGAACGGTATGCCACCGCGCCCGTGTACAGCGGGTACCGGGGCTACGGCGACTGGGGGCACCCGCCGGAGACCGCGACCACGGTGGTGATCGTGGCGCCCGCGAAGCGGACCGAGCCTCCTGCCTGGGCCGTGCGCGCGTGCGGCGGGGGAGTGCGGCAGGTCGCGACGACGGGCAACGACCACGGCGTCCGCAACAAGGAGCAGGGCGGACGGGTGTGGGTGTGCACCGGGATGAACGAGTCCTGGGCCCGGCTCTGGCCGGACATCCGCCACCTGGACTGAGCCACTCCGACATCGGATTGCTCCTTATCGTTCATCCGCTCGTGGCAATTCTCGTGGCAGTCTTCATCCCATCGTGTGATGTCTGGTCACACTGCGTTGATCCGTGGATCCCTGCCCACGGAGGCGCACGCCCTCGGGAGAGGACACGCCAGTGCAGAAGACCCGTGCCAGTTGGCGGAACGCGGTAGGCCTGTTCGCCGTGGCGGCGGTAGTCGCCGTCGCGGTTCAGGCCGTACCCGCCGCCGCGGCCACGCCGCTCACCGTCACCCAGGCCATCGGTCAGCAGACCGGTGCCTCGGCGACCGTCCGCGGCTACGTCGTCGGCCAGCCCACCGCGACGACCACCGTCGTCCGCTCGAACTTCCCGTCCGACTACGCACTGGCCCTCGCCGACTCGGCGAGCGAGACGTCCACGTCGAAGATGGTCTACGTCCAGATCACCACGTCGTTCCGGGCCGCGTACGGGTTGCAGTCCAACCCGAGCCTGCTGGGCAAGCAGCTCGACGTCACCGGTGGGCTCACCGCGTACTTCAGCCACCCTGGCCTCACCTCGCCGACGGCGTTCGCGCTCGCGGGCGGCACGACCCCGCCACCGACGTCCACCCCGCCGACGTCGACCCCGCCGACGGGCACGCCCGGTGAGTACGACGGCACGTACTACCTGCCCGCGATCGGCAAGTCCGGCAGCGCGCTGCGCACGTCGTTGAACCAGATCATCCGCACCAACACCAAGCTCACCTACGAGCAGGTGTGGGACGCGCTGAAGCTGACCGACCAGGACCCGAACAACTCCAACAACGTGATCCTGCTGTACTCGGGCACCTCGCGGGCCAAGAGCCTCAACGGCGGCGGCGCGGACGACTGGAACCGCGAGCACGTCTGGGCCAAGTCGCACGGCGACTTCGGCACCGCGACCGGTCCCGGCACCGACATCCACCACCTGCGGCCGACCGACGTGACGGTCAACTCCGACCGCGGCAACAAGGACTTCGACATGGGCGGCACCCAGTCGACCGAGGCGCCCGGCAACTTCACCGACGCCGACTCGTGGGAGCCGCGCAGCGCCGACAAGGGCGACGTCGCCCGGATGATCTTCTACATGGCCATCCGCTACGAGGGCACCGACGGCTACCCGAACCTCGAGGTCAACGAGAGCACCAGCAACGGCACCAACCCGTACATCGGGAAGTTGTCTGTGCTCAAGCAGTGGAACCTCCAGGATCCGCCGAGCGCGTTCGAGAAGCGGCGCAACCAGGTCATCTACGACACCTACCAGCACAACCGCAACCCGTTCATCGACCACCCGGAGTGGGTCACGTCCATCTGGGGCTGAGTGAACGGGCTGAGTGAACGGCGAAGGGGGCCATCCGATTCGGGTGGTCCCCTTTTGGCGCGTTCGAGGGGTGCTGCACGAGCGTGACGGCTGCACGTTCACCGGGTTGGAAGCGGAGCTTGTGAGTGCCGTGGGGTTCGTGGGCGCTGTGGGTTCTGTGGTCGGGCGGCTTGAGTCCTTCGATCGAGTGATGAGATGGGCGGGTTTGGGTGTCGGAAGTGTCGGACCCCCGTCGTAGCGTGTGTGTCGGGGGTTCTCACGAGTGGGGGACCTCTGCGCCGTCGTGAGCGTCCTCGGGTTGGGTTTCACGTTGGTCGGGGTGGTGGGGTCCTGCGGGTGGGGTTTGGGGTGGTTCGGTCTCACCCCGATCGGCGATTGTTTCGATGCCGCGTGAGCTTTGTCAAGGTAGGAAAGATGCCTTGACAAAGCTCACACGGCATGAAAAGCGCTCAGGATCGGGGTGAGGCCGGGGAGTGGGTTCTAACTTCGTGGCTTCTGTTGCGTCGTGGTCCGGTTGGGGCCGGTGGCCGGCTTGTGTGCCGAAACGTCGTGGGCCGGTAGACGACGTTCCGGCACGACCTGACCGATCGAGCGCGAGGTTGCCGTGCGGGTGGCGTTGGACGTTTCCGTCGAGGAGCACCCGGTGGTGCGGGGCGCGGTGGAGGTTTGGTTTGCACCGTTCTTCACCGCGACCCGCAGTGCGACGTGGTCGGTGTGGCTGCTCGGTGTGCGGTCTAGTAGCGGTACTGGTCCGTCTTGAACGGGCCCTCGACGGTGACGCCGATGTAGTCGGCCTGCTTCTCGGTGAGCTTGGTGAGTTTCACGCCCAGCGCGTCCAGGTGCAGGCGGGCCACCTTCTCGTCCAGGTGCTTGGGCAGCACGTAGACCTGGCGGTCGTAGTCGCCCTGCTTGGTGAACAGTTCGATCTGCGCCATGGTCTGGTTGGTGAACGAGTTCGACATGACGAAGCTGGGGTGGCCGGTGGCGTTGCCCAGGTTCATCAGCCTGCCCTCGGACAGCACGATGATCGAGTGGCCGTCCGGGAAGCGCCACTCGTGGACCTGTGGCTTGATCTCGATCTTCTTGATGCCGGGGACCTTCGCCAGTCCGGCCATGTCGATCTCGTTGTCGAAGTGGCCCACGTTGCCGACGATGGCGTTGTGCTTCATCTTCGCCATGTCGGCGGCCATGATGATGTCGAGGTTGCCGGTCGTGGTGATGAAGATGTCGCCGCGGTGGACGACGTCCTCCAGCGCCACGACGTCGAGACCTTCCATGGACGCCTGCAACGCGCAGATCGGGTCGATCTCGGTCACGACGACGCGCGCGCCCTGGCCGCGCAACGACTCCGCCGCGCCCTTGCCGACGTCGCCGTAGCCGCAGATCACGGCCAGCTTGCCCGCGATCATCACGTCGGTGCCGCGGTTCAGGCCGTCCACAAGGGAGTGTCGGATGCCGTACTTGTTGTCGAACTTGGACTTGGTGACCGAGTCGTTGACGTTGATCGCCGGGAACAGCAGCGTCCCGTCGGCGGCCAGCTTGTAGAGCCGCTTGACGCCGTTCGTGGTCTCCTCGGTGACGCCCTTGATCTCGGCGGCGATCCGGGTGAACCTGGCCGCGTCCTCGGTGAGCGACTTCGCCAGCGTGGCCAGCACGATCCGGTACTCGTCGGAGTCGTCCTCGGTCGGCGCGGGCACGGCGCCCGCCGCCTCGAACTCGACGCCAAGGTGCACGAGCATGGTCGCGTCGCCGCCGTCATCGACGATCATGTTCGGGCCTTGGCCGTCGGCGAACTGGAACAACTGGTCGGTGCACCACCAGTAGTCCTCCAGCGATTCACCCTTCCAGGCGAACACCGGCGTGCCGGTCGGCTCCTCCGGCGTGCCCTCCGGGCCCACCACGACGGCCGCCGCGGCCTCGTCCTGCGTGGAGAACACGTTGCACGACACCCAACGCACGTCCGCGCCGAGCGCGACCAGCGTTTCGATGAGAACGGCCGTCTGCACCATCATGTGCAGCGACCCGGCGACCCGTGCGCCCTTCAGCGGCTGCGCCGCGGCGAACTCGCGGCGAGTGGCCATCAGACCAGGCATTTCCTGCTCGGCGAGGCGCATCTGGTGCCGACCGGATTCCGCCAGCGAGAGGTCCGCGATCGCGAACTCGATGCCGTTGGCCTTCTGCAGTTTGGAACTCAAAACCCACCAGCCTCCTGTGTCAGGAGGCGCCCTTGGGGGTGGAGTCGCGAGCCGAGCGTGGCGGGTCAGTGCCCGTCGCAGCGCCTCTCGACTCCCTTCCAGCATGGCAACGACGCCCGCGAGTTGTCAACGTGGCCTGGTTGGGCACAATCAGCGCCATGTCGGCCAAGCGCAGTGCGGGAATCCTGTTGTACCGCGGAACGGGCGAGACCACCGAGGTCCTCCTCGGCCACATGGGCGGCCCGTTCTGGGCGCGCAAGGACGAGCACGCTTGGTCCGTGCCGAAGGGTGAGTACCTGGACGACGAAACCCCCGAGGACGCCGCCCGCCGCGAGTTCCAGGAAGAACTCGGCCTGCCCGTTCCCGACGGCGACCTGGTCGAACTCGGCGAGGTCAAGCAGTCCGGTGGCAAGGTCGTCATTGCGTGGGCGCTCCAGGGCGACCTCGATCCCGCGGCGGTGGTGCCCGGCACCTTCGAGCTGGAGTGGCCGCCGAAATCGGGACAGCTCAAGGAGTTCCCGGAAGTCGACCGGGTCGAGTGGTTCACCGTGGAGCAGGCGCGGGTCAAGATCGTAAAAGCCCAGGCCCCGTTGCTGGACCGCCTGCTCGCGCTGCCGTGACCGAGGCCACCGATCCGGAGGCCGTGCGCCTGGCCGCGCGGGACCGGATCGCGAGCACCAGCGGGGCGTGGTCGGCGGGAGAGGTTGCTGTCACGGCGTTCCTGCGCCTGGTCGTAGCCGACCTGCACCGCACGTCGGCCGTCGTGGTCGAGCACGCCGAGTTCGGCCACTACGGCTCCGGCACCGCGTCGTTCGTGGAGGTCTCCTTCACCAGCCGCGACGGCTCCCGCCGCCGCGGCGACGAGGTGACCGTGCTCTCCCTCTGCCTGTCCCGCCTGGCCCCGTTCGCCGCGCTGCTCACGCCCACGGTCCGCACCGCGACGAGCCACGACCTGCCCCATCTCGACCGGGCGGCCACGCCTCCCGTCCCCGGCTGGGAACGGGAGTGCGCGGCCGTTGTCCAGGTCCTCGACCGCCACGACCTGGCGTTGCTCCAGCCGCGAGTGCTCGCCCAACCGATCAGCGGCGACATCCGGATCGACACGTTCCTCGCCGACCGACCGCCGTACGCGGTCTTCGACGCCTGGTTCCACTGGAACGACTGAGGTCAACTCTCGAAGTTCGGCGTCGCCGTGCGGGCGAAGTCGCTGCGGCCCTTGGGTTCCTCCCACTCCTCCTGCCGCCCCAACGGGGTCAGGTCGAGGTAGTAGTACGAGCCGCCGGTGGCTTCGGCGCCGCGGGCGTAGCTGGAGTAGGTGTGGAACACCTGGTCGCCGTCGCGCAGGAAGATGCTCTGACCCGGAGCTTCCCCCGGTGAAGCGTCTTCGACCGGGCGGTAGTTGTACTCGGCGGGCAGCACGGCCGGGTCGAGGGTGACGTGGAAGTCGTAGTTGAAGTCGCTGTCGAAGGAGGAGTACCAGGGGAACGTCCAGCCCTTCTTCGCTTTGTACGCCTCGATCTTCGCCAGCGGTGCGCGGGAGACGAACGCCAGCGACGTGTCGCGGACGGCCAGGTGCTTCACCAGGCCGTCGGAGAGTTCGTCGGCGCCCGCGCTGCACGACGAACAGCCCTCGTCCCAGCTCGGGTCGAACATGAAGTGGCCGAGGATGAGCTGGCGGCGGTCCTGGAACATGTCCAGCAGTCGCACGTCGCCGGACGGGCCGTCGAACACGTAGTCCTTCTCGACCAGGACCATCGGCAGTTCGCGGCGCTCGGTGTTCAGCGCGTCGCGGGCCCTCGTGGCGGCTTTCTCCTTGGCCAGCAGCGCCTTGCGGGCGACCAGCCACTCCTCGTGGGACACGACCTCGGGCAAGCTCATGGAAAGCTCCTCTCGTCACAGGGGTAGACCCCGCGAGAGGGCGGAAATCATCGGTGCAGCGCCGCCAGTTGTGCGCGGCCGTGCCGGGAGAGCCACGACTCGAACGTCATCAGGCCGGGGTGCAGTGCGCGCAGGACCGGGATGTCGGCGCCGAAAGCCGACGGTGGCGAGGAGAACACGTCGGCGAGACCGGGGTCGTGCTGCCGGATGAGGTCGAGCGGGATCTGGTGGTAGGCCACCGGGTGACCGAGTGCGCGGCCGAGGACCGTCGCCAGTTCACGGGGTGTGCGCTCGTCACCGGCGATCGCGAGCGACCGGCCCAGGTAGGCGGACGGTTCGGCGAACACGAGCGCGGCGCACGCGCCGATGTCGTCCACGGCGACCAACTGGCACTTCGCGTCCGGTGCGAGCAGGTGCGTGAACGAGCCGTTCAGCACGTCCTTCGAGACGACCAGGCCATCCATGAACGTCGCAGGCCGCAGCACGGTCGCGGGCTGGCCGATGGCCGCGATGTGCCGCTCGACCTCCCACTTGCTGTCGAACGACGGCACGCCGGTGCGTTCGGCGGCCTCCACGAGCGACGCGTAGACCAGGTGCGCGACCCCCGCGGCCTTGGCGGCGTCGGCCACGGCGCGGCCCCACCGCACCTCGGTCTCGGTGCCGTAGCCCATCGGGGCGCCGGGGTCGTGCGGAGCGGGCTGGACGCTGAAGACGCCGTGCGCGCCGGTCATCGCTCGGACCAGCGAGGACGGGTCGTCCATGTCCGCGATGAGGACCTCGGCCCCCGCGTCGGCCAGCGCGCGAGCGGTGGGGCTCGCCGTGTTCCTGGTCAGGGCGCGGACGTGCCACCCGGCGGCCAGGAGGTGGGCCGCGGTCGCGCCGCCCTGCTTGCCGGTCGCCCCGACCACCACGACGATCTTGCCCAAAATTACCTCCAAGGCCGGACTGTTTCGTCCCATACTATCTATTACGGGACGAAACGGGTCAGGGCGCGGGAGGAGCGGTGCTCTGCCGGACGACCAGCGTCGTGGCCAGCTCGATCCGCCGGTGCTCGGGCTTCTCGCCGCGCGCCAGCGTGATCGCCAGCCGCGTGCCCGCCGCGGCCATGTCCTGCAACGGCTGCCGCACGGTCGTGAGCGGCGGACCGACCCACTCGGCCAGCGGCAGGTCGTCGAAGCCGACCACGCTCAGGTCCTGTGGCACGCGCAGACCCGCCGCGCGCGCGGCCTCGTACACGCCGAGCGCCTGGAGGTCGCTGCCCGCGAAGATCGCGGTAGGGCGGTCCGGGCGGGACAGCAGCACGCTGGCCTGCTTGAAGCCGGCCTCGACGTGGAAGTCGCCGTACCGCACCAGTTCCGGGTCCACGGTCAGGCCCGCGGTCTCCAGCGCGGCGCGGTAGCCGTCCACCCTGGCTCGGCTGCACAGCACGCGTTCCGGGCCGCCGATGACGGCGATCCGGCGGTGGCCCAGCTCCAGCAGGTGACGGGTGGCGGTGAGGCCGCCGTTCCAGTTCGTCGCGCCGATCGACGGCGTCTCCGTGCCCGGCTCGCCGACCGGGTCGACCACGACGACCGGGATGTCGCGGGCGCGCAGCTTCGCGAGCTGCGTCGCGCTCAGGTCGGAGAACACCGCGATCACGCCGAGCGGCCTGCGCGCGATCACGCTCTCCAGCCAGCCGTGGCCGGGCGTGAGCCTGCCCTGCGACTCGGACATGACCACGGCCAGCCCGTGCTCGCGGGCGACCTGCTCGGCGCCGCGGATGATCTCCAACGCCCACGCGCTCTCCAGCTCGTGGAACATCAGCTCGACCAGGGTGGACCGTCGGGACCGGTCGTCGCCACGACGTTGGTAGCCGTGGCGACGGATGATCGCCTCGACTCGTTCCCTCGTGTGGGCGGCGACATCCGTCCGACCGTTCATCACCTTCGAAACTGTCGGTACCGAAACCCCAGCTTCTGTGGCGATGTCGGCAATGGTGATCTTTCCCGACACGGGCCCGCCTGAGGCGGAGGGCTCGGCTTTCGCTGACATGCAGGCAGTCTACGGTAGCCGGGTGCCAGCTCGAAACTATCGGCACTTATTTCCCAAATCCGGCGGTCAGTCCGCTGAGGAGGTACCTTCGGCCGATCAGGTAGACGACGAAGATCGGCACCACCGACAGCGTCACGGCGGCGAGCAGAGCGGGCACGTCGATGCCGAACTGGTCCTGGAAGGTCCACAGCCCGAGCGTGAGCACGCGGGTCGACTGCGACTGCGTCAGCACGAGCGGGAACAGGAACCCGTTCCACGCGTTCAGCGCGGTGTAGACGACCACGGTCACGATCGCGGGTTTGGCCAGCGGCAGCACGAGGTGCCGCAGCACGCCGAACGCGCTGGCGCCGTCGATCGTCTGCGCCTCGTACAACTCCTTCGGCACGTCGCGGAGGCTGTTGGTCAGCACCAGCGTCGCCACCGGCAGCGCGAAGGCCGCTGTCGGCAGGATGATCGCGGTGAGGCTGTCGTACAGGTTCATCCGGGTGATCAGCAGGAACACCGGGATGATCGTCGCCTGGGCCGGGATCGCCAGTCCGGCGAGCAGCAGGGTGAACCCGCGCTGCACGAGCTTGCTGGTGCTGCGGGCCACCGCGTACGCCGCGGGAACGCCGAGCACCACCACGATCGCGACCGTGGCCACCGTGACGATGACGTTGTTGAGCAGGTAGCCGCCGAAGCCCCCGCTGAGGACCGTCCGGTAGTTGTCCAGCGTCGGGTTCGACGGCGGCTTCAGCGGACTGCTCGTCAGGTAGTCGGCCCGGCCGCGCAGGCTGGCCGCGATCATGAAGTACAGCGGCCCCACCACGAGGACCAGCCACACCAGCGCCGAGGCCCCCGCGGGCCAGTTGCGCTTCACACGCCCTCCTGCTGACTGGTCATGGACCGGAAGCCGGTCACCCGCATCACGAGCAGCGACAGCCCGGTGCCGACGATGACGAGCAGCACGGCCATGGTGCTGGCGTAGCCCATCTCGAACCCGCTGAAGCCGGTGATGTACATGTGCAGCGGCGCGATCCGGGACGCGGTGCCCGGCCCGCCGTTGGTGAGGATCAGGACGGTGTCGAACGTGGTCAGCGAGCCGACGATCATCAGGATCGACGACGTGATGACCGTGTACCGCAGCTGCGGGAGCGTGATGTGGAAGAACTGCCGCACCCGGCCCGCGCCGTCGATGGTGGCGGCCTCGTACAGGGTCCTGGGGATGGCCCGCGCCGCGCCCTGGTAGAGCAGCGTGTGGAACGGCACGTACTGCCAGGTGATCACGAACGCCACCGTGTACAGCACGATCGACGGGTTGCCGAGGAACTGGACCTCGCCCAGCCAGCCGCCGATCGACTGCGGCACGCCGAAGTTCGGGTCGAGCATCACCTGCCACAGCAGGGCGATCGCCGCCGTGGACAGCAGCAGCGGCAGGAAGAAGACGGAGCTGAGCACCGCGCGGGTGCGCTGGCGGCCCGAGGCCCAGACGCCGATCAGCAGTGCGATCGGCGTCTGGACCAGCCACGAGACCACCATCAGGATCGCGGTGCGGCCCACCGCGTCGCGCGCCTGACCGTCGTCGGCCAGCCGCACCCAGTTGTCCACCCCGTTCGGTTGCGGTGTGCCCAGTCCTTTCCACGACGTGAAGCTGAGAACCACGACGAGGACCATGGGCAGCGCCGCGAACAGCGCGAAGAACGCGAAAGCGGGTGCGGCGTACCAGAACGACGGTCGTTGGCGCATGGTCAGCCCGCCGCCAGCGCGTCGACGAAGCCCTGCGGCGTCTGCTTGCCGAGGAACAGCTCCTGGAGCTGCGTCAGCATCTTCTGCGACTGGTCGGCCGTGAGGTCCTGGTCCCAGGAGAGCTGGAACGTCTTGGCCTTCTCGACCTGGCCGTAGATCCACGTCGTGTACTCGGAGTTCGCCGCCTTGGACAGCTTGTCCTTCGCCCCGGCCACCGCGGGCACGTCACCCGCGTCGATCAGCGACTGCACGTACTTCTCGTCGTTCAGCGCGGTCGAGACGAACTTCTTGGCCGCGTCGACCGACTTCGAGTCCTTCGTGATCGAGTAGAAGTTGCTCACGTTGCCCACGACGGTGCTGGGGTCGCCCTTGCCGCCCGGCAGCGTCGGGAACGGCATGAAGCCGAGCTTGCCGCTCTTGACGAAGTCCGGGTTCTCCTTGAGCTGGTTCGTGTACTCCCACGACCCCATCAGGTGCATCGCCGCCTTGCCCTGCGAGAAGATGGTCGACGCGCCACCGGCGTCGTAGCCGACGGAGGCGTAGTTGGTGCCGAAGGCGCCGCGGTCGACGAGTTCCTTCACCTTGGTCGCTGCCTGGAGGACCGCCGGGTCCTTCCAGCCCGCGGGACCCTTGTCCCTGATGTTCTTGAAGATGTCGGAGCCGCCCTGGCGGTCGAGCAGGTACTCGATCCACATCAGCTCGGTCCACGACTGCGTGCCCGCCAGCGCGATCGGCTGCACGCCCGCGGCCTTGAACTTGTCCACGGCCGTGAGCAGTTCGTCCCAGGTGGACGGCGGAGTGGCGCCCGCGGCGGTGAAGACGTCCTTGTTGTAGAAGATGACGACCGGCTGCATGCCCCGCATGGGGATGCCGTAGTACTTGCCGTCGATCTTCGCCCCGTCCAGGACGCTGGGGAGGAAGGCGTCCTTGAGCGCCTTGTTCTCGTCCAGCACCGGGGTCAGGTCGACGACCTTGTCGGCGTCGACGTACTCCTTGAGGTTGCCGCCGCCCCAGTTGAAGAAGACGTCCGGCGCGTTGGGCGAGCCGATCGCGACCCGCAGCTTCTGCTTGTAGGGGTCGTTGCCGAAGGTCTCCAGCGCGCCGCCGGCGCCTTCGGCGGAGGTCTTCTCTACCGGGTTGAGCGCTTTGTCCTGGAGGGCCCACACCTTGAAGGGGCCGCCACCGCCGCTACCTGCTGAAGGACCGGATGTGCCGCACGCGGCCGCCACAGCGACCATCGCGACCATCGTGATCAAAGCGTGCGTTCTAGACCGGCGGAACATGCGACCGCCTTCCTCTCTGCCACGGTGCCGAGTTCGAAACATTTCGAAACCTGTTCGACTTGCGCAGACAGTAGGGCTAGGTCAATAGGGTGTCAAGAGTCACTTTTTTGGTCTATTTGCACCGTTCTCCCAGGTCATTGGTGTTTCGGAGTGTTTCCGATAGTATCGGTCACAATTCAGGAACTTGCGTTAAGGAGGAGTTGGAGTGCACGCCGATTCCCGCACCACCGGAGCGGCTTGGGCCGATCCGGACCGTCCCGTAGACGAGCGGGTTGACCTGCTGCTCGCCGACATGACGGTCGAGGAGAAGCTCGCCCAGCTGGTCGGAGTCTGGGTGGGGGTGTCCTCCGACGACGCCGAGGTCGCGCCCGCGCAGCACGAGTTCGCCGAGCCGCTGCCCGCCTGGTCCGAGCTGACCAAGCCGGGGTTGGGCCAGCTCACCCGCGTGTTCGGCACGCGCCCGATCGACCCCGCGGTCGGCGCCAGGGTCCTCGCCGACACGCAGCGCAAGCTGGTCGAGGGCAGCAGGCTGGGCATCCCCGCGATGGCGCACGAGGAGTGCCTGTCCGGGTTCACCGCCTGGCAGGCCACCGTGTTCCCGACCCCGCTGGCCTGGGGCGCCACCTTCGACCCCGAGGTGGTCGAGCAGATGGCCGCCGCGATCGGGCGGCAGCTGAAGGACATCGGCGTGCACCAGGGCCTCGCGCCCGTGGTCGACGTGACCCGCGACCCGAGGTGGGGCCGCACCGAGGAGACGATCGGCGAGGACCCGTACCTGGTCGGGCTCCTCGGCGCCGCCTACACGCGCGGACTGGAGTCGACCGGGATCGTCGCCACGCTCAAGCACTTCGCGGGCTACTCGGCCTCGCGCTCCGGCCGCAACCACGCCCCGGTGTCGATGGGGCCGCGCGAGTTCGCCGACGTGGTGCTGGCGCCGTTCGAGATGGCGCTGCGGCTCGGCGGCGCCCGGTCGGTCATGCAGTCCTACGCCGACGTCGACGGCGTGCCACCCGCCGCGAACCCGGCGCTGCTGACCGGGCTGCTGCGCGACACGTGGGGCTTCGACGGGGTGCTGGTGTCCGACTACTTCGGCGTCTCGTTCCTGGAGAGCGCGCACGGCGTGGCCTCCTCGCCCGGTCACGCCGCCGCGCTCGCGCTGGCCGCGGGCGTCGACGTGGAGCTGCCGACGGTCCGCTGCTTCGGCGACCCGCTGGTCGACCTGGTGCGCTCGGGCGAGGTGCCCGAGGAACTGGTCGACCGCGCCGTGACCAGGGTGCTGCGGCAGAAGTGCGAACTCGGCCTGCTCGACGCGGGCTGGACGCCTGGCACGCCCGCCGAGTCGATCGACCTGGACCCGCCCGCGGTGCGCGGCCTCGCCCGCACCCTGGCCGAGCGGTCCGTGGTGCTGCTGGACAACCACCGGCGCACGCTGCCGCTGGAGAACCCGCGCCGCATCGCCGTCGTCGGCCCGTGCGCGGACGACGTGCTCGCGCTGCTCGGCTGCTACTCGTTCCCCAGCCACGTCGGCG